>NZ_JBHVSY010000017.1:0-193392 GCF_042884935.1 Streptomyces sp. NPDC058092 | reverse complement strand
CAACGGAGAACTCCGGGCGGGCAGTCGGCGATGAAACAGGAAGTCTCACGGCGCGAGCCGTAAGAATCTCCCTCCTTCAGGAGGGAGAGCGTCAATCCGTATTCCGTTCCGAAACTACCCAGGAGTCTGCGCGAACGCCGGCCGGCTGTTCCTGGATACGGGGCGTACGGGGGCGTTCGGGTCCACGTGCGCGTCTCCGCGCGCCCCCGGGTCGACGGTGAGGGGTGAACGCGCCACCATTGCAGGTGCGATCACATCGTTGCAGAAGCGATCACACCGTGGCGGAATGGTCACTTCCGTGCCACAGGCCACAGGGTTCCCTTGTACCTGTCTTCGCCGTCCACAAGGCTGAACGCAGGACGAGGCAAGGCCGCTCACGTCACCACGTTCCGGAGCGGCTGCGGTCCGGCGGCCCCGTCCTCGGGTGTCCGTCCCTTCTCGGGGGAGGGGACGGACACCATCCGCCGGCGGCGCGGCCGTACGGGCGGCCTCAGCGGATCGTGAAGTGGACCGCGTCCTCCAGGAACGGAATGTCCAGCCACGGCTTGGGCTGTGCCACCAGCGCGAGCATCACGATGAGGAAGCCGAGCAGTCCGTACGTCACCAGGTCGGTGAAGCGGGAACGGACCGCCAGCATGCCCACCGACGGGACGACGATCCGCAGCACCGCGCCCCCGATGAGAGCCACGCCGATCAGCATCGTGCCGATCCTGAAGGCCTCGGCGAACGGGTCGACGGCCACGATCAGCAGCCCGATCCCGGCCGTGCAGAGCACGGCGAGCAGCGGCCACTGCCGGGCCGGGGCGGGCGCGCTCCCGGACGCGGCCCGGCCACCGCCCTCGGGGCGCGCGGTGTCCCGGGTGAACAACGGGAACCTCCGCGACGGGCGTGCGGCCGGAGCGGCCCCCGGGGCGCTGCCGGGACCGGCGTCCGCGGCGCCGGCGTCATCACCGGCAGCCGTTTCCGCCTCGTCACGGGCCGCCGCGGCCTCATCCGCCGCACCGTCACCGTCACCGGCGCCCGATCCCTCGCCCGCGCCCGCACCAGCCATGTCCGCCCCCGCCTCCGCGTCCGTGTCCGTTTCCACCTCCGACGGCACCGGAGACGTCCGGTCCGCCGCGGCGGCCGGGTCGGCCGGACTCGTACCAGCACCCATGAGGTTCCTTCCGGATCGGGTCGGCCGACTCAGACGGCGTCGGCCGCGTTGCGCTCGGCCGCCTCGACCACGTTGACGAGCAGCTGGGCGCGGGTCATCGGGCCGACACCGCCCGGGTTCGGGGAGAGCCACGCGGCGACCTCGGCGACACCCGGGTGAACGTCCCCGACGATCTTGCCGTGCTCGTCCCGGCTGACGCCGACGTCGAGCACGGCCGCGCCCGGCTTCACGTCCTCGGGCTTGATGATGTGCGGCACTCCGGCGGCGGCAACGATGATGTCGGCCTGCTTGAGCTGGGCGGAGAGGTCACGCGTACCGGTGTGGCACTGGGTGACGGTGGCGTTCTCGGACTTACGGGTCAGCAGCAGCGGGATCGAGCGGCCGATGGTGACACCGCGGCCCACGACCACGACGTGTGCCCCGTTGATCTCCACGTCGTGGTGGCGGAGCAGCTGGACGACGCCCTGCGGGGTGCAGGGCAGCGGGCCCGTCTCGTTGAGCACGAGCCGGCCGAGGTTCATCGGGTGGAGGCCGTCGGCATCCTTGGCCGGATCCATCAGTTCCAGGACGCGGTTGGTGTCGATCCCCTTGGGGAGGGGAAGCTGCACGATGTAACCCGTGCACTCCGGGTTGGCGTTGAGCTCCCGCACGACGTCCTCGATCTCCTCCTGGGTGGCGGTGTCGGGGAGTTCGCGCTGGATGGAGCCGATGCCGACCTGAGCGCAGTCGCGGTGCTTGCCGTTCACGTACCACCGGCTGCCCGGGTCGTCCCCGACGAGCAGGGTTCCCAGGCCAGGGGTGATGCCCTGCGCCTTGAGGGCCGCCACGCGGACGGTGAGATCGGACTTGATCGCGGCTGCGGTGGCCTTGCCATCGAGAATCTGGGCAGTCATGTCCCCATACTCGCGGATGACCCCGCCCGCATACCAATTCCGGGTGCCGTGGATGGCCGGCAGATTGCGCTTGCACAACACATTCGGCAATCGGCTGGACAAAAAGCCGATGTCAAGACCACGATGAGCCGCGCAGTACCGCGGACAGTGTCGGGGGGACAGACCGTACTCATTGCGCATGTTTCCTCCGCTCGGACCGCGTCGTCCCCGCACTTTTTGCAACGGAGGAAATTCGCCATGAGCTTCGGCGACCCGAACAACCCCTACGGCCAGCAGCAGCAGGGCGGGCAGCCGGGGTACGGCTACCCGCAGCAGTCCCCGCAGGGTGTGCCGCAGCAGGGCGGCTATCCCGCGGCCCCGCCGGTGCAGGGCGGCTATGGCTTCCCTGGTGTGCCCACCGAGATGCCGGGCGGCGTGAAGGCAGCCCGCGTCATGCTCTACGTGATCACTGGCCTGCAGGTCATCGGCGCGGTCATCTTCGCGATCGCCGCCGCGGCCGTGAACGCCGCCAAGAACGACTCGACGCTCAAGGACGACGTTCAGTTCCAGCAGCTCGCCGACTACTCCGGCAATGCCCTGTGGGCCATCGTGGTCTTTGCAGTGCTGTGGGGCGTCTTCGCCGTCTTCCTGGCCGTGAAGTTCGGCAAGGGGACCAACGGCATCCGCATCACGGCGATCGTCTTCGGTGCGATCACCGCGATTCTCGGTATCTACCCGTTCGTCATCTTCGGTCTCATCCACACGGTTCTCGCCGTGCTGATCATCGTCTTCGTCGCGCGGGCCGACGGCAACGCCTGGTTCAACCGCCAGCAGCAGCCGCAGTACTGATCCGGCCGCGGGCCTGCCGGCCCGCCGTCGCGGCACCGGAATCACACGAAGGCCGTACCCCCGCCCACGTGCGGGGGTACGGCCTTCGGTCGTTCTGCCGGGTCAGTGGAAGAAGTGCCGCGTACCCGTGAAGTACATCGTCACGCCCGCCTTCTTCGCGGCCTCGACGACCAGCTCGTCACGGACCGAACCGCCCGGCTGGGCCACGGCCTTGATGCCGGCCGCGGTCAGGATCTCCAGCCCGTCCGGGAACGGGAAGAACGCGTCGGACGCGGCGTACGCGCCCCGCGCCCGCTCCTCGCCCGCACGCTCGACGGCCAGCTTCGCGGAGTCGACCCGGTTGACCTGGCCCATGCCGACGCCCACCGAGGCGCCGCCCTTGGCGAGCAGGATCGCGTTGGACTTGACCGCGCGACAGGCCTTCCACGCGAAGGCGAGCTCCTTCAGCTCGTCCTCGGAGAGGGCCTCACCGGTGGCGAGGGTCCAGTTGGCCGGGTCGTCGCCGTCGGCCTGGAGGCGGTCGGTGACCTGGAGCAGCGCGCCGCCGTCGATCGGCTTGACCTCGACCGTGGAGGTCGGGGCGTCGGGGCAGCGCAGCACGCGGATGTTCTTCTTGCGGGCAAGGATCTCGACCGCGCCGTCCTCGTACGCCGGGGCGACGATGACCTCGGTGAAGATCTCCGCAACCTGTTCGGCCATGGCGACGGTCACCGGGCGGTTGACGGCGATGACGCCGCCGAAGGCCGACAGCGGGTCGCAGGCGTGCGCGTTGCGGTGCGCCTCCGCGACGTCGTCGGCGATCGCGATGCCGCACGGGTTGGCGTGCTTGATGATCGCGACGCACGGCTTGGCGTGGTCGTACGCGGCCCGGCGCGCGGCGTCGGTGTCCGTGTAGTTGTTGTACGACATCTCCTTGCCGTGCAGCTGCTCCGCCTCGGCCAGGCCACCGGCACCGGAGGTGTAGAGCGCGGCGGGCTGGTGCGGGTTCTCGCCGTACCGCAGGACGTTCTTGCGCTCGTACGTGGCACCGAAGAAGTCGGGGAAGCCCGAGTCGTCGGCGGCGGCGTAGTCGTCGGCGAACCAGGAGGCCACGGCCACGTCGTACGCGGCGGTGTGCTGGAACGCCTCGGCCGCCAGCCGCTTGCGGGCGGTCAGGTCGAAGCCGCCGGCCTTGACCGCGGTGAGGACGTCGGCGTACCGCTCGGGGCTGGTGACGACGGCCACGGACGGGTGGTTCTTGGCGGCGGCGCGGACCATGGACGGGCCGCCGATGTCGATCTGCTCCACGCACTCGTCGGCGGACGCGCCGGAGGCGACGGTCTCCTTGAACGGGTAGAGGTTCACGACCACCAGGTCGAACGGCTCCACGCCGAGTTCGGCGAGCTGCTCGCGGTGGGCGTCCAGGCGCAGGTCCGCGAGGATGCCGGCGTGGACGCGCGGGTGCAGCGTCTTGACGCGGCCGTCCAGGCACTCGGGGAAGCCGGTGAGCTCCTCGACCTTGGTGACCGGTACCCCGGCGGCGGCGATCCTCCCGGCGGTGGAGCCGGTGGAGACGAGCTCGACACCCGCCTCGTGCAGACCGCGGGCGAGGTCTTCGAGCCCCGTCTTGTCGTAGACACTGACCAGGGCGCGGCGGATGGGCTTATTCACCGACATGACCGAGATGAACCTTTCGTCCCTCAATGCGATAGCCGTCACGGGCGAGCCGCCCCACGGCCTCGACGAGCAGCTTGCGCTCGACTTCCTTGATGCGTTCGTGGAGAGCGGCTTCGCCCTCCGCCGTGTCCGCTTCGGCCACCTCGACCACGCCCTGCGCGATGATCGGACCGGTGTCGACGCCGTCGTCGACGAAGTGGACGGTGCACCCGGTGACCTTCACGCCGTACGCGAGTGCGTCACGCACCCCATGGGCACCGGGAAAGCTGGGGAGCAGGGCGGGGTGGGTGTTGATGAACCGGCCGCCGAACCGGGCGAGGAACTCCTTGCCCACGATCTTCATGAACCCCGCGGACACCACGAGGTCCGGGCGGTGCTCGGCCGTCGCGGCCGCGAGCGCCGCGTCCCATTCCTCGCGGGTGGCGTAGTCCTTGACCCGGCACACGAAGGTCGGCAGTCCGGCGCGCTCCGCCCGTTCCAGACCGACGATGCCGGAGCGGTCGGCGCCGACCGCGACGACCTGGGCACCGAAGCCCTCGGGATCGTCGCCGATGGCGTCGAGCAGAGCCTGAAGGTTCGTGCCGGAGCCGGAAACCAGGACGACCAGACGGGCCGGTGCGGGGGAAGGGGGCGGGGAGGCCACGGCTGGGCCCTTTCTCGCGTGGTGAAGCAGAGTGACGCTGATTTGTATGGTCGTACGAAAGAATCGAGCCCCGTGATACGGGGAACTCTACGAACGAGCCGACCGTCAGCAACGATACCGGCACCTCGGGAGGCCCCCACGGGACGGGGGTGAGGGGCCAGGGGACGGCTACGGATCGGCTGCGGACCGGTTGGGGGTCGGCCGGGGATCGGCTGCGGAATGCGTGGGAGTGTCCGGGGGGACGGGTATCGGCTGCCTGGCGCAGCCGCTCCCAGCTTTCGGTCCCTTCCGGCCGGGAGGTAGCGTCAGGGGACAGGGAACCGTCCGCAGGGCGGAAATGACGAGATGGGGAAGACGTTCACCATATGCCGGACCGACGCCGCCGCACCGCCTTCCGCCACCCGCTGCCCGAGCAGACCCCACTGCTGCTGCGAGAGCGCCAGTCCCCTACGGGCCCTTCCTCTTCTTCTTCCGGTTCTTCATCTTCCGGTACTCCTTCCGATGACAACCCGTTCGCCGCGCCGCCGGAGAACCGGCCCGATCAGCTCTGGCAGCCCCGCCACCCTTCAAACACCGGAAACGGAAACGGCGGAAACGGGAACGGCCAGGGGACCGGAGGCCGGGACAACGGCGACGGGTCGCCCGAGGACGGTTCCTCCGACGACCGGCCGGTCTGGGGCAGCCAGTGGAGCAGCCGGCAGCCCGGTCGCCAGAGCGGCGGCTTCGGCGGTCGCCCCGGAGGCCCGGGCGGGCCGAACGGCCGGGGCGGCCCCGAGGGCAAACCCGGCGGACTGCGCTGGGACCCGACCGACCCCGCCCAGCGGCGCGCCCGCTACGCACTGCTCTCCGGTATGTGGGCCTTCTTCTTCGCGCTCTTCGACTTCCCGGAGATCGCCCTGCTGCTCGGCGTACTCGCCGTGTACTGGTCGATCAGCTCGCTGCGGGCGAAGCCGGAGGGGGCATCCGGACCGGGCGGCGCCACCAGGGCCCCCGGGGCGGGCGCGGCGTCCGGTACACCGGCTGCCGGTCCTCTTCAGGGTTCCGGTTCCGGGCATGTCCCCGGGCCCGGCGCACCCGGCGCACCCGCTCCGGGCTACGGCAGGCAGCAGACCACGGCCGCGGTCAGCGGGCTGGTGACGGCGCTGCTCGCGCTCTCGATCGTTGCGACCACGTTCACGGTGCAGCTGGTCTACCGCGACTACTACACCTGTGTGAACGACGCCCTGACCAAGTCCGGCCAACTGGCCTGCAACGACCAGCTGCCGAAGCCGCTGGAACCCTTCTTCGGCGTCAAGAAGTGACACCTCACTCAATTCACGACGGTCCGGCCTCCTCGGGAGGCCGGACCGTCGTCCGTTCGTGCCAGGGATCGGCCGGCAGGAAGTCGTACGACTCGGAGTCCTCGGCCCTCCCGCCGTCCGCCGCGGCGGGTGGGCCCCCGGGGGTGCATACGGGGGTGCATACGGGGGTTGGCAGCGTTCCCGGCGTGGACACCGGCTCGGCCTTCTCGCCCGCTTCCCGGCGCCCGGACCGTGTCCACCACCGTCGGCCGCTGCCCGTCTGCTGAGGCGCCCGCTCAGGCACCTCAGCAGGCGTCTGGGCAACGGGCGCCCCTTCCGCCGCCTCTGCCGTCACCTCCTGCGCCGGGCCCCGCCTCCACCACCGGCCCCGGTCGCCGCCCCGCAGACGCCAGGCCCGCACCAGGAGCGCCCCGGGAACGCCGAGCAGCGCCGTCCACACCAGGGCCGCCGCACCGGTCAGCCACCACACCGGGCCGAACTCCGCCAGCGCACGGGTGCCGAGCGGCCCTCCGGCAGCCGCGGCCAGCACCGCCGTACCCACCCCGCACCCCAGCGCCCCCAGCCCGGCCGTCAGCGCGGTCTCCCGCAGGCTCCACACCTCGTGCCGTCCGGCGTGGGCGGGCGCGGTCCGCCGCACCGTGAACCAGGCGACCGTCACCCCGGCCGCGACCGGCACCACCGCGGCCGCCCAGTTCGGGGCCGTCCCCGGACCCTGGTCCGGCACCGCGGCGAGCAACGGGAAGACGGGCAGCGCCGGGCGCCCCGAGAACGCGAGCGGGGTGACCGTGGACGCCGTACCGAGCGCGAACCCCGGCCCGAGTCCGTACGCGGCACCCCACACCGCCGCGTTCGGCACCAGCACCAGCGCGAGCAGCACCACCGAGACGCGGCCTGCCCAGTCGCCCGAGAGCTGGACGAACGACTGCTGAGCCGCCGGGGCATGCCAGACCAGTCCCACAGCGACGAGCAGCGCCCCGCCGCCCAGCAGCACCGCCACCCCGGCCGCCGCCGACCGGCACACCGCATCGGCACGCTCCCTGAACCGGGAACGCGCCAGCTCCTCGTGCAGGCGCACCGGCGCCCAGGACGGCGGCGGCCCGAACGGGCGCCCGGATGCCGTCCAGACCCCGGCCGCCGCCGCGCCCGCCACCACAATGGACGAAGGGAAGAGCAGCGACGACGTGTGCACGGACAGCGAACCGCCCCGCGCGTAGAGCGCGACAGCGCCCCCGACCAACAGATATCCGCCGACGACCAGGGCGAACGCGGCCGCCGCCGAGGGTGCCGGACGCCCCTCGTCCGGCTCCAGGGCATCCCGGGCCGCGCGGTGCACCAGCCACACCGGCGCGACGGCGAGCAGCAGCGGAACGAGGCCGACCGGAGCGGGGGCTCCGCCAAGCGTGTCGGTCCTGATCAGCTCCGCACCATGGGCGAGCAGCCAGAGCCCGGCCGCCGTGTGGAGGGCGCCGCCGGGGCCGTCGTCGGGGGCCGGAGAGCTGATCCACAGCACCATGACGAGCACGGTGAGTGTGCCCAGCCCCAGCCCGGCCGCGAGAACCCCACGCAGGAAGGTGAAGGCCAGCACGGCGGACCGGCCCTGCTCTGCCGACAACGACGGGCTTCCTTCGGTCACTTGGGTCACCCCGTCATGCTCCCAACGACACGCGCTTATTCCGTGTAACGGGCGAACAGCCGCCGTGTCGCCCAATATGCGTTTATGTACTTTTTCGCCCAGTGCAGGTCCACGGGGGTTCATTCATGACGCAGAGCTCGACCGATGTGGCCACCGCCCCTGCGCTCCCCTCCCCCAAGGCGCTCCGCAGACTGCGTGAGGCGAAGTCGCTGAGTGAAGAGCAGGTCGCGATGGCGGTGGGCGTCACCCGGGCCACGGTCCGGTCCTGGGAGACGGGCCGCACCACGCCCCGGGGGCGAAAGGGTGAGGTGTATGCCAGGCTGATCAGCGGCGGCCGGACAGGCCCGCAGGCCGCGCCTCCGAGCGCCCGGACCAAGTCCACCGCCTCGAGCACCCGGCCGAAGGCCGCCGTCAAGCGGGCGGCCCGTCCGGCGACGCCGACGGCGGTCGCGCGGCTGTCCAAGCTGGTGACGTCCATGAAACCGCCGTCCCGCACGCCGTCCCGTCCGCCGACCCCCGTCGAAGCCACCGGGAGTTCCGCCATGGCCCCGACCGAGCCCGGCACCACCCCCGATCTGCCCGGCACCCCCGAGGCATCCGGCGCGAGTGAAGAACCTGAGGCGACAGCACCAGCACTTGAGGCAGCGGTCGAGGCAGAGGCGGCAGAGGCAGCGGCGGCAGCAGCAGAAGCCGCAGCGGTCGAGGATTTCGATGCCCTGTACAAGCACTGCGCTGCCGCCCTTTTCCGGCAGACGTTTCTGCTGACCGGGCGCCGGAGCCTCTCCCAGGAGTCCGTCGCGCGGGCCTTCGCGCTGGCCTGGGACCGCTGGCCCGAGGTCGTGGCGGACCGTGATCCGGTGGGGTGGGTGCGGGCGGCCGCGTACGAGTACGCGATGTCACCCTGGCACCGACTGCGCCGCACGCACCGCGAGCCGCCACCCGCCGAACCCGGCGCGCGCGCACTGCTCGACGCGCTGCTCGACCTGCCGCCGTCGTACCGCCGCACCCTGCTGCTCCACGACGGTGTCGGCCTGGGCCTGCCGGAGACCGCGGCGGAGACGGAGGCCAGCACTCCGGCGACGGCGAGCCGGCTGATGAACGCCCGTGCCGCGGTCGCCGAGCGGCTGCCCGAGCTGGCGGAACCGTCGTCCCCCGCCGAGCAGTCGGCACTCCTGCATCAACAGCTCGGCGCGCTCGCCGAGGCCCAGACCCCCGCCTCGCTCCCTTCGCCCGACGTGATCCGTACGGACAGCGCGCGCCGGGCCCAGCTGTGGACCAGGGCGGTCATCTCCTTCGTGGTGCTGCTCATCGGGGCGACGCTGTTCACCCTGGCGACGGGTCCGACGCGGTACGAGACCCCGGAGTCACCCGCTCAGCAAGTCGAGGGGGTGCCGCCACGAAGTGGCCCGCAGAGGCTGACGCCGCAGGACCTGAAGCTGCAGAAGCAGCTGCACGGCGAGCTCGTACAGGGCCCGGCCCGGCTGCTCCCCCACCCCGGCTGAACGCGAGCGGGAACCGGCTGACGGACAAGCCACGGCGGGAGGCACGGACGGGGCCTCACCCGAGGCGCGAACGGGGCACGGCCCGAGGCGCGGACGGAGCCGCGGCCGCGCAGAAAGAAACGGCGCGGGCCCGTATCCCTGACCGGGGTACGGGCCCGCGCCGTCTGTGCGGGTGACGCGATACTGCGGTACTGCTCCGACGCGGTGAAGCGATCAGGCGCCGAGGATCTCGCGCGCCAGCTTGGCGGTCTCGGTCGGCGTCTTGCCCACCTTGACGCCGGCGGCCTCCAGGGCCTCCTTCTTCGCCTGCGCGGTGCCGGAGGAGCCGGAGACGATGGCGCCGGCGTGGCCCATGGTCTTGCCCTCGGGGGCGGTGAAGCCCGCGACGTAACCGACGACCGGCTTGGTGACGTTCTTCGCGATGAAGTCGGCCGCACGCTCCTCGGCGTCGCCGCCGATCTCGCCGATCATCACGATGAGGTCGGTCTCGGGGTCGGCCTCGAACGCCGCGAGGGCGTCGATGTGCGTCGTACCGATGACCGGGTCGCCACCGATGCCGACGGCGGAGGAGAAGCCGATGTCACGGAGCTCGTACATCATCTGGTAGGTCAGCGTGCCGGACTTGGACACGAGACCGATGCGGCCGGGCTTGGTGATGTCGCCCGGGATGATGCCGGCGTTGGACTGACCGGGGGTGATCAGGCCGGGGCAGTTCGGGCCGATGATCCGGGTCTTGCTGCCCTTCGAGCCCGCGTACGCCCAGAAGGCGGCGGAGTCGTGGACGGCGATGCCCTCGGTGATCACGACGGCCAGCGGGATCTCGGCGTCGATCGCCTCGACGACGGCGGCCTTGGCGAAGGCCGGCGGCACGAAGAGAACCGACACGTTCGCGCCGGTCTTCTCCATCGCCTCGGCGACGGTCCCGAACACGGGTACCTCGTTGCCGTCGAAGTCGACGGACGTGCCGGCCTTGCGCGGGTTCACGCCGCCGACGATGTTGGTGCCGTCGGCGAGCATGAGCTTGGTGTGCTTCATGCCGGTGGCACCGGTCATCCCCTGGACGATGACCTTGCTGTCCTTGGTGAGGAAGATTGCCATGGTGTTGGAGTCCCTCGTCCCTTACTTCGCAGCCGCGGCGAGCTCGGCGGCCTTGTCGGCCGCGCCGTCCATGGTGTCCACGCGCTGCACGAGCGGGTGGTTGGCGTCGGAAAGGATCTTGCGACCCAGCTCCGCGTTGTTGCCGTCGAGGCGCACGACCAGCGGCTTGGTGACCTCTTCGCCCTTGCTCTTGAGCAGCGCAAGAGCCTGGACGATGCCGTTGGCGACCTCGTCGCACGCGGTGATGCCGCCGAAGACGTTGACGAAGACGGACTTGACGTCCGGGTCGCCGAGGATGATCTCCAGGCCGTTCGCCATGACCTCTGCGGAGGCGCCGCCACCGATGTCGAGGAAGTTGGCGGGCTTCACGTTGCCGTGGTTCTCACCGGCGTACGCGACGACGTCCAGGGTCGACATGACCAGACCGGCACCGTTACCGATGATGCCGACCTCGCCGTCGAGCTTGACGTAGTTGAGGTTCTTGGCCTTGGCGGCAGCCTCGAGCGGGTTGGCTGCGGCCTTGTCCTCGAGCGCCTCGTGCTCGGGCTGACGGAAGTCGGCGTTCTCGTCGAGAGACACCTTGCCGTCCAGCGCCAGGACGTCGCCGGAGGCGACCTTGGCGAGCGGGTTGACCTCGACGAGGAGCGCGTCCTCGGCGACGAAGGTGTCCCACAGCGTCACCATGACCTCGGCGACCTTCTCGGCCACCTCGGCCGGGAACTTCGCCTGGGCGACGATCTCGCGGGCCTTCTCGATCGTCACACCGGTGTTGGAGTCGACCGGGACCTTCGCGAGGGCCTCGGGGGTCTTCTCCGCGACCTCCTCGATGTCCATGCCGCCCTGCACCGAGGCCATGGCCAGGAAGGTGCGGTTGGTGCGGTCGAGGAGGTACGAGACGTAGTACTCCTCAAGAATCTCCGGCGCGGTCTCGGCGATCATCACCTTGTGGACCGTGTGGCCCTTGATGTCCATGCCGAGAATGTCGGTCGCGCGGGCGACCGCCTCGTCGGGGGTGGCGGCCAGCTTGACGCCGCCGGCCTTGCCGCGGCCGCCGACCTTCACCTGCGCCTTGACGACCGACTTGCCGCCCAGCCGCTCGGTCGCCTCGCGGGCTGCCTCAGGCGTGTCGATGACTTCACCGGCCAGCACCGGTACACCGTGCTTGGCGAAGAGGTCCCTCGCCTGGTACTCGAACAGGTCCACGCGCGTCCGTCCCTTAATCAATGGTCTCGCGGTTCGTTTTCTGCGTGGGCGTGCCGCGAGGGGCAATGTGACTGCTCTGTCACTAGGAAGGCGCACAGGGTGACCCGGAGTACGCGGCATGTCCATCTCGCAGGTTATCCCCGCGCTCCGCGTGACCCTAAATCGCAGGTCGCACCTGAGCGGTGATTACGGTCACAGACCCGGCCGGTCGCCGGGTCGCAGCGGACAACTCCGCACGGCCGTGGTGTACCGGGACGGACCCCCGAACAGGCCGGGACGCGCTCCACGCGAGCCCCTTTCCCTACCGGTGCGAGTTACCGGCGCGAGCCCCTGCTGATGCGAGTTTCCCTGCCGGCGCGGGTCCCCTTCCCCGATGGGGCTCACTGCTGGGCCTCCTTGTCCGGTACAGGGAGCGGCCTCTTCTCGATCGCCGCAGCCATCACTTCCGGGAAGAGATCCGGGGTGCACGCGAACGCCGGTGCGCCCAGGGCCCCGAGGGCCGCCGCGTGGTCGCGGTCATAGGCGGGCGCCCCCTCGTCGGACAGCGCGAGCAGCGTCACGAACTGCACGCCGGAGGCCTTCATCGCGGCTACCCGCTTCAGCATCTCGTTGCGTATGCCGCCCTCGTACAGGTCGCTGATGAGCACGACGACGGTGTCGGCCGGGCGGGTGATCCTCGACTGGCAGTAGGCGAGCGCGCGGTTGATGTCCGTGCCGCCGCCGAGCTGGGTGCCGAAGAGGACGTCGACGGGGTCGTCGAGCTGGTCGGTGAGGTCGACCACGGCCGTGTCGAAGACGACGAGTCTGGTCCGCAGGGTGCGCATGGAGGCGAGCACCGCGCCGAAGACGGAGGCATAGACGACGGAGGCGGCCATCGATCCCGACTGGTCGATGCAGAGGATGACGTCCTTCTTCACGGACTGCGCGGCCCTCCCGTAGCCGATGAGGCGCTCGGGTACGACGGTGCCGTACTCCGGGAGGTAGTTCTTGAGGTTGGCCCGGATGGTGCGGTTCCAGTCGATGTCGTGGTGGCGGGGCCGGTTGATCTTCGCCGAGCGGTCCAGTGCGCCGGTGAGGGTGGCCCGGGTGCGGGTGGCGAGCCGCTTCTCCAGATCGTCGACGACCTTGCGTACGACCGCTCTCGCGGTCTCCTTCGTCGTCTCGGGCATGGCTTTGTTGAGCGAGAGGAGCGTTCCGACGAGATGGACGTCCGCCTCGACGGCCTCCAGCATCTCCGGTTCGAGGAGGAGGGCGGAGAGGCCGAGCCGGTCGATCGCGTCACGTTGCATGACCTGGACGACGGAGCTGGGGAAGTACGTACGGATGTCGCCGAGCCAGCGGGCCACGGAGGGGGCGGAGGCTCCGAGTCCGGCCGAGCGGTTGTTCCCGCCCCGTCCTCCGGGTCGGCCTCCGCCGCCGTAGAGCGCGGCCAGTGCCCCGTCCATCGCGGCGTCGCGTCCGGTGAGGGTGCAGCCGGTGCTCTCGGCGCTGTCCCCGCCCAGGACCAGCCGCCACCGGCGCAGCCGTTCGTCGTCGGCCGGGCTGGGCGGTGAGCCGTGGGCCGGGTGCGGTGTGGTGTCGGCCGTGTTCGTGGTCATCCCGTTGCCCCCAGCGGTTCCTTGACGTTCTCGGCACGCTCGCCCGGGTTGACGCCTCCCGGGGCCGGATCCAATTCGGTGTGCGTGTGGGTGTCGGTGTCCAGACCGAGCAGGAGGCGCAGTACCGGTACCACCGCGTCGGCCCGGGCCCCGTCGAGTCCGGGGCCGAAGCCGGGTGCCGCGGCCGCGGTGCCGTCGGCGCCGGCGGCCGGTCCCCCGGCGGCCGGACCGCGCCGTACGAGCTCGCCCAGCGTGCGCCGTACGCCCGCTTCGTACGCCGAGAAGGTGCGGCGCAGCAGGGGCAGCACATCGGCGAAGGTGTCGGCGGGAACCCCGGTGAGCCAGGCGTCGACCAGGCCGAGCAGCCGCTCGTCGTGGACGAGGAGCATGCCGCCCCCGGCGGCTCCGCCGACGAACCCCTCGATCCAGGCCGCGGCGTCGGCCGGGGGTGTGCCGGGTGAGAGGGCCAGGCCCATCAGACGTGCCGCGTCGTCCTCCGCGAGCCGTCCTTCGTCGAGCAGCAGACGGGCCGCACGGCCCCGGATGACGCCCGCGACCGTGTCCCGGGCGGCGAGCTTGTGCAGTACGGCGGTCCAGCGCTCGCGCAGCCCGTCCCCGTCGGCGTCCGTCCGAACGGCCCCGCCGAGCAGGCCGATCGCGGTGTGGACCCCGTCCACCCTGCGGCGGAGTTCGGCGGCGCCTTCGGCGTCGAGTCCGGTGCACGCGGGTGGCAGTCCGACGCAGATCCGCTCGGCGAGCCCGGCCGCGACCCTGCCGAGCGCCGCGGTGTCCGTGGACCGCACGTCGCCGTAGCGCAGGGTGCGGGCCAGTGCGGGCAGGGCGTCGGCGAGATGGCCGACATCGGCGTCGAGCGCGGCACGGTCCGCGAGGGCCTTCATGACCACGGGCAGCGCTTCGGGCAGTTCCGCGAGGAGACAGTGCTCGGCCAGCGCGGTGACCTTGGCGAGCCCGGTCGCCGCGGTCGCCCGGAACTCGGCCTTGGCGGTCGCCGCGGAGAGCACGGTGGTGCCCCATGTCCCGGCCTCCGCGACCTGTACGTACAGCTCCGGTTCCCAGCGCAGCCGCCAGCTCTCCCGGAAGGTGCCGGTGCCGGCCCGGCCGGTAGCGGACTCGCCCCAGCCGACGGCCAGGATCCGCAGCCGGTGGAGCAGCCGGCTGCGGGCCGCGTCGGTGTCCTTGCGCAGGTCGAGCTCCAACTCCCGCTCCAGCGCCTCCGGTTTGAGCCGGAGCGTGCGCTGCTGTCGGGTGAGGTCGCGTTGCAGGGGTACGGCGGGGGCGGTGTCCGGCACTTCACCGAGTGTCTCGCCGACGATCAGCCGGTCCCGTACGAGCGCGAGCGGCACGTCGGAGCCTTCGCACATCACGGCCCTGATCGCGTCGGTCGTCTCAGTCAGCCCGGCGAGCGGGCGGCCGCGCATGGCGGCCAGGGTCTCGGCGAGCCGGACGGCCTCGATGACGTGGGCCGACGAGACGAACCGGTCCTCGTCGCGCAGGAGTCCGGCGACCTTGGTCATCCACCGCTCGATCGGGCGGTCGGCGGCGTCGAAGAGGTGCCCGTACCAGCCGGGCGAGTCGATGCCCGCCCCGTAACCGCTGTGCCGGGCGAGTCGGCGGTGCGACCAGGGCACCCAGGTCAGTTCGGTCTTGACCTTGGGGAGCCCTTTGAGCAGGGCCCGGTCGGCGGCGAGCGTGGCCCTCGTACCGAGCGCGGGCACGTGCCAGGCGCCGCAGACGACGGCGATGTCGTCGCCGAACTCCTTTGCCGCCTTGCGTAGTTGGATGCGCATATACGCCTCGCGGACGGTGTCCCGGGGATGGCCGCCGTCGCCGTACACCTCGCGCAGGGCGGTCATGGCCTCGGCGAGCGCGGCGAACGGTGCCCGCGGGTCGGTGGCCTCACCGTCCTGGGTGCGGTGTTCGACGACGTCCTCCCACCAGGCCTCCGGGTCGTCGTAACCCGCCGTCTCGGCCAGTACGCCGATGGGGTCGACCGGGGCGCGCGCAGGCGAGCCGCCGGCGAGCGTCCCCGACTCCCCGTCTCCCTCCCCGTTCCCGTCCTGGCCGTCCTGGTGTTCCGCTGCCCGTGTCATGGCCAGCGAGTTCGCCGCGGGCAGGTCGATGAAACGGACCGGCACGTCGTGAGCCAGCGCCCAGCGGATCGCCACCCATTCGGGGGAGAACGCGGCCAGCGGCCAGAACGCCGCCTGCCCCGGGTCGTCCACGGCGTGGGCGAGCAGCGCGACCGGCGGGCGCATCCGCTCGTCGGCAGCCAGCGGAAGGAGCGCGTCACCCTCCGGGGGCCCCTCGATGAGCACGGCCCGCGGGCGGGCGGCATCCAGGGCCGCACGGACGGCTCGGGCCGAGCCCGGTCCGTGGTGCCGCACCCCCAGCAGCAGCGGTCCGCCGGGCGGCGTGGCCCGGGTCATGCGGATACCTCGCGGCAGGCGCGGTAGAAGTCCTTCCACCCGTCCCGCTCCCGGACGACGGTCTCCACGTACTCCTGCCAGACCACCCGGTCGGCCGCGGGGTCGCGGACGACCGCGCCGAGGATGCCGGCCGCCACGTCACCGGGGCGCAGCACGCCGTCCCCGAAGTGCGCGGCCAGCGCCAGGCCGTTGGTGACGACGGAGATCGCCTCGGCCGTCGACAGCGTCCCCGAGGGGGACTTGAGTTTGGTACGGCCGTCGGTGGTGACGCCGTCGCGCAGTTCGCGGAAGACGGTGACGACGCGCCGGATCTCGGCCAGGCCGTCGGGCGCGGCCGGGAGGTCGAGCGAGCGCCCGATCTGGTCGACGCGCCGGGAGACGATGTCGACCTCGGCATCGGGGGTTTCCGGCAGCGGCAGCACGACGGTGTTGAACCGGCGGCGCAGCGCGCTGGACAACTCGTTGACCCCGCGGTCACGGTCGTTGGCGGTGGCGATGACGTTGAAACCGCGGACCGCCTGGACCTCCTGCCCCAGTTCGGGGACGGGGAGCGTCTTCTCCGACAGGATGGTGATGAGCGAGTCCTGCACATCGGCGGGGATACGGGTGAGTTCCTCGATCCGCGCGGTCATGCCGCCGGACATGGCGCGCATGAGGGGGCTGGGCACCAGGGCGTCGCGGCTGGGCCCGTGCGCGAGCAGCTGGGCGTAGTTCCACCCGTAGCGGATGGCTTCCTCCGGGGTGCCTGCCGTGCCTTGGACGAGCAGTGTCGAGTCACCGCTGACGGCGGCCGCGAGATGCTCGGACACCCAGGTCTTCGCGGTGCCGGGGACGCCGAGGAGCAGCAGGGCACGGTCGGTGGCGAGTGTGGTCACGGCGACTTCGACGAGGCGGCGCGGGCCGACGTACTTGGGCGTGATCACCGTGCCGTCCGGCAGTGTGCCGCCGAGCAGGTAGGTGGCGACGGCCCACGGGGACAGCTGCCAACGGGCGGGCCGCGGGCGGTCGTCGGCCGCGGCGAGGGCCTTCAGCTCATGGGCGAAGACGTCCTCGGCATGCGGGCGCAGGGCCTGAACGCCATCGGTGGCGGTGGTTTCGGACACGGTCATGGATCCCCCTCCAGATCGGTCGACCTGATGTGGTTCCCACCGTGCACCATGGCACTGACAATCGGCCCCGACCGCAGGTCAGGGCCGATTCGGCCACTACGGACCGGGAGTTCAACCGGCCACCGGCGAGACGGCGACACAGCCACCCGCGGTGATGAGGCCCTCGCCCTTGGCCTCCGTGATGACCTTGCCCTTGTGCGTGATCGAGCAGGCGACGTCGGCCCCGTTCCCGTCCAGGGCGATCGGCATGACGGCGGGCGGCATGATTCCACGCAGCGTGACGGTCTTCCGCCACGGCAGGGTGGGGGACTTGACCGTCTCGATCTCCGGTTCCATGGCCTTTCCACCGCCCCCGTGGAACTGGATCTCGTCGACGCCCGTGCCGGTGACCTCGTAGGTGACCTCGTACGCCTCGTTCACGGCCTTGTCCACCTGATCGACGGTCTCGGAGCAGGCGCCGAGGCCCACGGCGAGGCCGAGGACGGCCGCTGCGCAGACTGCGGTACGAACCGTGCGAGCCCTGTGAACGGTGCAGAGGTCACGGAAGCTGTGGACATTGCGGAAGTTGCGGGCGGTGTGGCTCATCGGTTGATCCCCCCGGATCCAGAGGTCAGGAGCTCGCAGCGAATCGCAGAGCGAAAGCGAGGTCAAGGTCTGCTCGGGACGACGAATCAGCAGTTCAGGTCGATTGTCAGTGGTGGGTTCTACCGTCGTTCCCATGCTGCTATCTCACGGGGGAGAACCCTCGCGCACGGCCGACCCGGCGGCGCGCTGGACGGTGGAGCAGGTCCTGGCCCTCGCTCCTGACGAGGCATCACGCAAGGCGGGGAGCAAGCTCGGTTCGACCGGCCCTTGGTCGGGCGGCGGATGTGACGGTTCGGGTGCGGTGTGGGGGCTGTGCAAGGGAAGCGGAAGCAAGCCGTACCAGACGGTGGTCGACACCACCGGCCCTGCGTACAAGTGCAGTTGCCCCAGCCGGAAGTTCCCGTGCAAGCACGCGCTGGGCCTGCTGCTGGTCTGGGCGTCCGGCGAATCGGCCCTGCCCACGGGCGAGGTTCCGGACTGGGCCGGTGAGTGGCTGACGGGCCGTCGCAAGCGTGCGTCGGAGAAGGAGGGAAATGACGGGCCGGCGCCGGGCGGCGCCTCGGCCACGGGCCCGGCCGACCCGGAGGCCGCCCGGCGACGTGCCGAGCGCCGGGCCGAGCGGATCACCGGCGGAGCACAGGAGCTCGAGCAGCGGCTGACGGACCTGCTGCACGGCGGCCTGGCGGCGGCCGATCAATCGGGGTACGGGCTGTGGGAGGAGACGGCGGCCCGCATGGTCGATGCCCAGGCTCCCGGACTGGCCGCCCGCGTAAGGGAATTGGGGTCCATCCCCGCGTCCGGGCCGGGCTGGCCGGAACGGCTGTTGGAGGAGTGCGCGCTGCTGCATCTGCTGGACAGCGCCTGGCTGGGAATCAGCCGGCTGCCGGAGCCGTTGGCGGCCACGGTGCGTACCCGGGTGGGGCTGACCGCCTCCGCCGAGGGCCCGCCGATCCGCGACAAGTGGCTGGTCCTCGCGCAGTACGACACCCCGGACGGCAAGATCGTCACGCGCCGGATCTGGCTCCACGGCAAGGACTCGGGCCGCGCGGCGCTGCTGCTCTCCTTCGGGGCGGCCGGGCGCTCCCCCGGGCTGGCACTGCCGGTGGGTGTCACGATCGACGCCGAGATCACGCCCTATCCGGGCATGGGCCGGCTACGGGCGGAGCTGGGCCGGCAGTTCGGTGTCCCGTCCCCGGCAGGCACACCACCTCCGGGTGGCACGGTGGCGACCGCGATCGGCGCGTACGGGGACGCCCTGCGGGACGACCCATGGCTCGACACCTGGCCGGTGACGCTGCACGAGGTCATACCCGTGCCGTCCGGGGACGGCTGGCAACTGGTCGACGCGGCGGGCGAGGCGGCCCTGCCCCTCGCTCCGTCCGCGCTGTCCCGGCCCGGGCTGTGGAAGCTCGTCGCGCTCTCCGGCGGCTCTCCGGTCACGGTCTTCGGCGAATGCGGCCACCGCGGTTTCGACCCGCTCGCGGCCTGGTCCGCGGACGGGGCCGACGCCGCAGGCAGCGCCGGGATCAGCAGCGCCGATACGGCGTCCGAGACCGTGCGGCTCATCTGACGCTGGATTCGAAGGATTCGAAGGGCTCCTCGAAGGACTCAAAGGGTTCGAAGGGGTCGAAGGGGCCGAAGTCCAAAGGGTTCGAAGTCCGAAGGGGGACCAATGCCTCGCACCATCACACCCGCGCCATGGGAAGAACTCGTCACTACGGCGCTTCTCGGCACCGACCGCCGGCCGGCGGAGGGAAACGACGGGCCGGCCGGACTGCTGGACGCGGCGGCGCTCCACACCGTGCGGCGCAGAGCGGGGCTGCTGCCCGCCCCTGCCTGCCCCCGGCCCGAGCCGGCGCCCGCCGACCCGAGGCCACCGCTGCCCACGGCCGCGCGGCGCAGACTGGCCCAGTTGCTCGCGGACCGGTCGGCAGCGGGCGGCTCGGGTGGCCGGCGCGGTACGGCCCCCGATCTCACGGAACTGATCCCGCAGTGGCTGGCCACCGCCAATCAGCACGGCTTCCGGGCACCGGCCGCGCTGCTCCCGCCCCTGCTCGACGCAGCCAGATCCCGTACCGATCTACGGCCGCAGGCCCTGGCCTTCGCCGGGCCGCGCGGGCTGTGGCTGGCCGGGCTGAACCCCGAGTGGAAGTTCGCGCTGCGCGGCTCGCCCGGCGGCTCGTTGCTGCCCGATGTCACGGATTCGGAAGCGGTCACCCGGCTGTGGGAGGAGGGTCTGTTCGCCGAACGGGTCGCCCTGCTCGGGGCAGTACGGGCACACGATCCCGCGCAAGCGCTCGCGCTGCTCGCCACCACATGGTCCACCGAGCGCGCCGAAGACCGGCTGATGTTCCTGGACTCACTGCGCACAGGGCTGTCCGCCGTGGACGAGACCTTCCTGGAACAGGCCCTCTCCGACCGCAGCCGCAATGTCCGCTCGACGGCTGCCGAACTGCTGTCCGCGCTGCCGGAGTCGGCGTTCGCCGGACGGATGGCGGCCCGCGCGTTGTCCTGTGTGAGCCCGGACCTCGCGGACGACGCCTCCGTCGCCGTGGAGGCCCCGCACGAATGCGACGCCTCGATGGAGCGCGACGGCGTGGTGGCGGTGCCGCCGTCCGGGCGGGGGGAACGGTCCTGGTGGTTCGGCCAGTTGGTGGAGGCGACCCCGCTCGCCACCTGGCCGGCGCGGTTCGGCGGGCGCACCGCGCAGGAGATCGTCGCCCTGCCGGTGGCCGACGGCTGGGCCGAGGAACTGCACGCCGCCTGGTGCCGGGCAGCGGTGCGCCAGCGGGATCCGGAGTGGGCCCGCGCACTGCTCGGCGCCCCTTCCGTCCCTCCGTCGAACGGCCCCGGCACGGCGTCGCTCGCCGAGCGGTCGAAGCTCCTCGCCATGCTTCCCGCGGCCCAACGGGGCGAATGGGTGGCCGACTTCATCGCGGCGCACGGGCTGTCGGAGGCGTTCCAGCTGCTCGGGGTCTGCCCGACCCCCTGGTCCGAGCCGCTCGGCCGCTCGGTCGTCGACGCCCTGGACATCGCCCGGGACGCGGGCAGCTACCCGTGGAGCTTCAGCGGCGTGATGGGCCTGGCCGAACGCTGCCTGAACCCGGCCGAGGCAGACCGCCTGGAGGTCCTCACCACCACCCCGGACGAACCGGAGAACGCCTCACCGGGCGCGAACGGCTACTGGTCGGAGGCCTTCCAACGACTGGTCTCCACACTGCGACTGCGCGCGGCGATGGACCTGGAACTGATACCGGGCCGAGTCGAATCGGCGAACTTCGACCGCGGGAAGCACAGCAGCCCCGGCTGAGGACTGCTCAGCGGGCGCGGGCCTCCTGGGCGCGGTCGGGGACCAGGGACAGGTATCAGTCCCGGTGGCCTCGGCCCGGTCCCCGCGCCCATACGCTTGGCCGCCCGGACCGGTCGCCCTGGCAAGCGACACGGGCGGGCGGCGGGCCGGTCCCGGGCACGCAGCTCCGGCCGACCACCCCGTACGTACCTCCCCACGCAGGCGCCCCGTGCGGCCGTCCCCGCACAGCCGTCCCCGGCGCCCGTCAGGGTCAGTGGGCCAGCCCGGCCTGGGTGGGGGGGTCAGGCTTCCGCCGGGTGGCGGACGTTTGCGTTGACCCAGTCGACGATCGACGCCGTCGTCGCACCCGGGGTGAAGATCGCCGCGACGCCCTGGTCCTTCAGCGGTGCGATGTCCGCCTCCGGAATGATGCCGCCGCCGAAGACCTTGATGTCCTCCGCCTCGCGCTCCTTCAAGAGCTCGATCACCTTGGCGAAGAGCGTGTTGTGCGCACCGGAGAGGATCGAGAGGCCGATCGCGTCGGCGTCCTCCTGGATCGCGGTGTCCACGATCTGCTCGGGCGTCTGGTGGAGCCCGGTGTAGATGACCTCCATACCGGCGTCGCGCAGCGCCCGCGCGATCACCTTGGCTCCGCGATCATGGCCGTCCAGGCCCGGCTTGGCCACCACCACACGGATCGGACCGGTCACACCCATCACTGCCTCCACATGCGTCTCCCGTGCCTGAAGGGCCGGGGATGTGAACGAACGTTATCGACAGCATCCCGCAACCCGCTGTTTCGCGGTGGACGGGGAGGGGGAAATCACACGTGGGACATGTTCACCGGGCGCCGTTCCCTTCGATGCGGCACACCTGCCGTGCGGGACCGGCCGCCAGGGGAGCCGCTACGAGGTCGCCGTACCACCGCGCCGCCAGCCGCGCGGCACGGTGGTACGGACCGCCGGGCCCGTCGGCATCGGGACCGGACCCCGGCCGGGCTGACCGCCCGTGCCTCCGCAACGGCACTCCACGAGGGCAGACGGGGACCGGAGCCGCCTCCCCGCTTGCCGAAGCAGGAGGTCGGCCATGCAGGTCCTGCCTTTCCCACCGCCACTGCTGCGCCGGCCGTGTCCGTGTCGCATCCGGCTGTCATCCGCACTGCTCAAGGCCACCGTGCTCGAGCTGGTGGTTCTCACCGGGCACGTACTCCTGTACGCCACCGGCATCGCCGGAGAGCGGCAGCCCACGCCACGCCCGGCCGGACCACCCACCGGCACCGCGCCCGCCGGGACATCCGCCCTCCCCACCGAGGGCAGCGAGCGGCCGCCCGTCGTGCTCCTGCACGGTTTCATCGACAACCGTTCGGTCTTCGTCCTGCTCCGCCGCTCCCTCGCCCGGCACGGCTGGCACCATCTGGAGTCGCTCAACTACTCGCCGCTGACCTGCGACATCCGTACGGCGGCCGAGCTGCTCGGGCGGCACGTCGAGGAGATCTGCGCCCGCACCGGACACCACGAGGTCGACATCGTCGGGCACAGCCTCGGCGGGCTGATCGCCCGCTACTACGTGCAGCGGCTGGGCGGTGACCAGCGGGTCCGCACCCTGGTCACGCTCGGCACACCGCACGGAGGCACGGCCGTCGCCCCGCTGGCCAGCGCTCATCCCATCGTGCGCCAGATGCGTACGGGCTCCGCGCCGATCGAGGAACTGCGCAGGCCGGCGCCCGGCTGCCGCACCCGGTTCGTGAGCTTCTGGAGCGAGCTGGACCAGGTGATCGTCCCTGCCGAGGCGGCCTGCATCGACCATCCGGATCTCGACGCGCTGAACGTACGTGTCAGCGGGATCGGCCATCTCGCGCTCCCGGTGCACCCGACCGTCGCCACCGCGGTCCGGCAGGCGCTGGAGTCCGGCGAATCGACGACCGAAACCGTTGGAACTTCCGAAGCTGTTGGAACTTCCGAAGCTGAGGGAGATTCCGAGGCCGGAGGAGCTGCCTGAGCCGGGGTGGTGCTGTGGCTTCGCCCACCGAGCAGGTGCTGGCGTGGGTCGCGTCGACGGCCGAGATGCCGGACTGGGACAAGCGGTCTCCGGTCAGGGTTCTCGGTGCGGGAGCCGGGGACGCCGGCCCGGCCACCCGCCCGGGGGACGCCCCCGGCAGCCACCCCTGACGCACCAGCACCAGCACCAGCACCAGCACCAGCACCAGCACCACAAGTCACTCGAGCTTCGATGGCACAGGCCACCCCGCCGACCTCCACCGGACCACACGAATAGAACAGGTTTCGAACATAGAGCCAAGGCTGTGTGGACGGTCCGTCGAAAGGCGGCCGATTGCCCGTTTCCTGAGCCACCCGAACCCGTCGAAGATTGTCGACGTCGCATACCGCCGGGTACAGTCGCGGCCACTACTCCCCCTGGGATTCGGAATTCCCCCACCGGACCCCAGCACACAGGTCCTGCTGCCGAGGCGAGAGAGAAGTTGGTGAACGACCAGCACCCCCACGCCGGGTTCGCCGGATACGACAGCCAGGCCACCGGCAGCTTCGACAGCGATCCGCTCTTCGGCTCCCTCCCCGGTCACTACGACGGCGCGTACGACAGCGGCTACGACACCGGGCAGGCCGGATACAGCGGCCAGTACGACTCCACCCAGTGGGACACGGGCGCGCACCCGACCACCTCGCACGACGCCTACGCCCCGTACCCGGCACAGCCCGAGCAGCAGCAGTACGCCGCAGGCCCGGTGTACGACACCACAGCCGCCTGGGCGCCCACCGCCACCTTCGCCGGCGTTCCGGCACAGGGTGGCGCCCCGGACGCCACGGGCCAGTGGGAGACCAACGACTGGCACCGGACCGGGCAGTGGGCGACGACCGGCACGGCCGTCTACGACACCGGCGCGTACGACGCCACCGCCTGGAACACCGGCGCCACGCCCGAGCACGAAGAGCAAACCGCGCAAACCACGCAAACCGCACAGGTGTTGCACGAGGCACCAGCGCCACACGAGGCGTACGACGCACACCAGCCGTACGCCCCGTACGAGGCCCACCACACCGCCGAGTTCAGCCTCCCGGAGACGGACTTCGACACCGACGGGCACCAAGCCGACGAAGCCACCGGCGACGACAAGGCCGCCGCCGCGAACCGCGACACGGCCGACGCTCCCCTCGAAGCCCACCGCCCCCTCGGCCGCACCGCCACCCGCGGCGCCGGTGGTCGCAGTCGGCGGCGTTCCCCCGCGAAGCGTTCCGCGCTCCTCACCGTCGCCATTCCCTCCGCCTGCGTGATGAGCGTGGCCGGTATCGCCGCGGCTTCCGTCAGCGGACTGGGCGGCGAGGACAAGAAGGACAACAACACCACGATGGCGGCCGCCGACCCCGGCTCCGTCAAGCCGGTCGACGCCAACAACAAGCTGGACACCCAGCTCGCCAACCTCAGCGCCGACGCGGAGAACTTCGCCGACCGCGCCAGCCGTACCCAGGAACGCATCGACCTGAGGGAGCGGCAGGCCGCCGAGAAGAAGAAGCGCGAGGAAGAGGCCGCCCGCAAGGAGGCGCTGCGCCCCAAATTCCTCCTGCCGGTCGCGCAGCACGGCCTCAGCGCGTACTTCGGCCAGGCGGGCGTCAACTGGATGTCCGTGCACACGGGCATCGACTTCCCCGTCTCGTACGGCACGCCCGTGATGGCCGCGACCGACGGCACCGTACGCACCCAGCTGAACAGCGCCTACGGGAACATGGCCATCGTCACCATGGCCGACGGCACCGAGACCTGGTACTGCCACCTCAGCAGCACCAGGATCCGCTCCGGCCCGGTGAAGGCCGGCGATGTGATCGCGTACTCCGGGGATTCGGGGAACTCCACAGGCCCGCACCTGCACTTCGAGGTACGGCCCGGGGGCGGAGCGGCAATAAACCCGCTGCCCTGGCTCCGCAGCCACGGCCTCAACCCGACTTGAGCCACCCGGCGGCCGGTGCAACTGCCCCGGCCGCCCACTCGGCTACCGCACTACAGCTTCTCGACCGGCGCGTACCGCAGCAGCAGCTTCTTCGGCCGCTCGTCCCCGAAGTCGACCGTCGCCTTCGCCTGGTCGCCGAAGCCCTCGACGGCCGTCACCGTTCCGAGCCCGAACTGGTCGTGCGTGACCCGGTCCCCGACGGCCAGCGTGATCGTCGGCTTGTCCGAGGTCCGCCGGGTCGCGAAGCCCGAGGGGCCGGAGCGCGAACGGGACGAGGACAGCGACGAGGTGATCCCCGACGTCGGTCCGGCCGGGGCCGCCATCGGCCCGGTCCGCTTCCACTCCAGGTGCTGGTCCGGGATCTCCTCCAGGAACCGCGACGGCGGGTTGTACGAGGGCTGCCCCCACGCGCTGCGCATCGCCGCCCGGGTCAGGTAGAGCCGCTCGCGGGCCCGGGTGATGCCTACGTACGCGAGCCGCCGCTCCTCCTCCAGCTCCTTGACCTGGCCGAGCGCCCGCATGTGCGGGAAGACGCCGTCCTCCATGCCGGTCAGGAAGACCACCGGGAATTCGAGGCCCTTCGCGGTGTGCAGCGTCATCAGCGTGATGACACCGGAGCCGTCCTCGTCCTCGTCGGGGATCTGGTCGGAGTCGGCGACGAGCGCGACCTTCTCCAGGAATTCGGCGAGCGTGCCCGCGCCTTCCTCTTCCCCCCGCTCCTGCTCGAATTCGAGGGCGACGGCGGCGAGTTCCTGAAGGTTCTCGATGCGGGTCTCGTCCTGCGGGTCGGTGGACGCCTGGAGCTCGGCGAGATAGCCGGTCCGCTCCAGGACGGCTTCCAGGACCACCGCCGGGCCCGCGCCGGACTCGACGATCGTGCGCAGCTCCTCCATCAGCGTGTTGAACCGCTTGACGGCATTGGCCGACCGGGCCGCCATGCCGTACGCCTCGTCGACCCGGCGCAGCGCCTGCGGGAAGGTGATCTTCTCGCGCATCGACAGCGCGTCGATCATCGCCTCGGCGCGGTCGCCGATGCCGCGTTTGGGCACATTGAGGATGCGGCGCAGCGGGACGGTGTCCTCGGGGTTGGCGAGGACCCGGAGGTAGGCCAGGACGTCCCGGACCTCCTTGCGCTCGTAGAAGCGCACGCCGCCGACGACCTTGTAGGGCAGGCCGACGCGGATGAAGATCTCTTCGAAGACCCGGGACTGCGCGTTCGTACGGTAGAAGACCGCGACGTCGCCGGCCTTGGCGTCGCCCGCGTCGGTCAGCCGGTCGATCTCCTCGGCGACGAACTGCGCCTCGTCGTGCTCGGTGTCGGCGACATAGCCCGTGATCCGGGCGCCGGTGCCGGCGTTCGTCCAGAGGTTCTTGGGGCGGCGGCTCTCGTTGCGTTCGATGACCGCGTTGGCGGCGGACAGGATCGTCTGCGTGGAGCGGTAGTTCTGCTCCAGCAGGATCGTGGTCGCGTCCGGGTAGTCCTCCTCGAACTGGAGGATGTTGCGGATGGTCGCGCCGCGGAAGGCGTAGATCGACTGGTCCGCGTCACCGACGACGCACAGCTCGGCGGGGGCGTCGACCTCGCCGGCCGGGCCGACCAGTTCGCGTACGAGGGTGTACTGGGCGTGGTTGGTGTCCTGGTACTCGTCGACGAGGACGTGCCGGAAGCGGCGGCGGTAGTGCTCGGCGACGCCGGGAAACGCCTGGAGCAGGTGGACCGTCGTCATGATGATGTCGTCGAAGTCCAGCGCGTTGGCCTCGCGCAGCCGGGACTGGTACATCGCGTAGGCCTGGGCGAGGGTCTTCTCGAAGCCGTCCGATGCCTGGCCGGCGAAGGTCTCCTCGTCGATCAGCTCGTTCTTCAGGTTGGAGACCTTCGCCGTGAACGACTTCGGCGGGAAGCGCTTCGGGTCGAGGTCGAGATCGCGGCAGACCAGGGCCATCAGCCGCTTGGAGTCGGCGGCGTCGTAGATCGAGAACGACGACGTGAAGCCGAGCTTCTTCGACTCGCGGCGCAGGATGCGTACGCACGCGCTGTGGAAGGTCATGACCCACATGGCGTTGGCGCGCGGTCCGACGAGCTGCTCGACGCGCTCCTTCATCTCGCCCGCGGCCTTGTTGGTGAAAGTGATCGCCAGGATCTGGCCGGGGTGCACCCCGCGCTCGGCGAGGAGGTGGGCGATCCGGTGGGTCAGCACCCGGGTCTTTCCGGAACCCGCCCCGGCGACGATGAGCAGCGGGGAGCCCGCGTGGACCACGGCGGCGCGCTGCTCGGTGTTCAGCCCGTCGAGGAGCGCCGCGGGGTCGATGACGGGGCGGTGCGCGCCGTCGCGGTAGTACGCCTCCCTGGGCGGCGGGGGCCCGTCGAATACGCCCGCGAAGAGGTCCTCCGGCACCGCTTCGGGTGCGGAGTCCTCGGGGGGCGGCGGGGGCTCTTCCTCCGAGTGCTGGAGGCCGGCCAGGAAGCTGTCGTCAAAGAGGCTGCTCATCGCTTGTCGAGTCTAGGCCGCCGCAACGACACACGACGGCCGCATGCCGAACCGCACCCGGGCCGCGTGCCCGCCCCACCCCGCGACCGGGCACGCAAAGAGAGCGGACACCCACTCCCGGTGAGGAATTCCGGGCCTCCGTCCGCCCCTGCCGCCCCACTTCGCCGAGGTCACGAAAATGTATCGGGCATATCGAACATCAACCTTCACAGCAGCACCGTGGGTTGGCTAGCGTGCTCGTCCGGGCGGCCCGTACCCCCTGAGGCGAACCACGCCGAGCGGGCGCCCACGCCGAATCCGGGCTGCCCTCGTGGGAGTTCGGAACCGGGGACCCACACGCAGTACCGGGGTGAATCGGTCCTTTTCCCCATGCGGACCGTAGGGCAGCCTTCCGTTCCGCCCGAACCCGACAGCTAACCCGGTAGGCGGTCCACGGAAGGAGATGCCGACCTTGGCGTCGCATCGCAAACCGCGCACCCGGATGCGCACCACCGCACCGGCCGTCGGGCTCACGACGGCCGCACTGGCGTCCGTGACCCTGCTCTCCACGCAGAGCGCGACGGCCGCCCCCGCCCCGAAACCCGGCATCGAGGACGTCCAGAAGAAGGTCGACGACCTCTACCGGCAGGCGGGCACCGCGACCCAGCAGTACAACCAGGCGAAGGAAGCCGCCGCCACCCAGCGCACCAAGGTCGACGCCCTGCTGGATGATGTCGCCAAGCGCGCCGACCAGCTCAACGACGCCCGCAGGACGCTCGGCACGTACGCGGCCGCGCAGTACCGCAGCGGCACCATCGCGCCGAGCGCCACCTTCTTCCTGGCCGACGACCCGCAGTCGTACTTCGACCAGAGCCAGCTGATGGACCGGATGACCAGCCGGCAGCAGAAGGCGATCACGGACTTCCGTACGCAGCAGACCAAGGCGGCGAAGAAGCGTGCCGAAGCGGTGCAGAGCCTGGAGACGCTGACCACGACGCAGACCACGCTGCGCACCAGCAAGCAGGACGTCCAGAAGAAGCTGGGCGAGGCGCGCGCGTTGCTGTCGAAGCTGACCGCCGAGGAAAAGGCGCGGCTCGCGGAGCTGGAGCGGAAGAAGGAGGCGGAGGCCCGGCGCAAGGCGGAGGAACTGGCCAAGCAGCAGGCCGCCGCCAAGGCGGAGGCGGACCGCAAGGCCGCGGAGGCCGCGAAGGAAGCGGATTCCGGCAGCGGTACGGGCACGGGCAGCGGTACGGGCGCCGGCACCGGCTCGGACAGCAGCGCCACCGCCAAGGCGGAGCAGGTCCTCGCCTTCGCCCGGGCCCAGATCGGCAAGCCGTACGTCTGGGGCGCGACGGGCCCGTCCTCGTACGACTGCTCCGGGCTCACCCAGGCGGCGTGGAAGGCCGCGGGCGTCGACATCCCGCGCACCACCTGGGACCAGGTGAAAACAGGCACCCGGGTCGCGACGGCGGACCTGCGCCCGGGCGACCTCGTCTTCTTCTACGACGACATCAGCCACGTCGGCATCTACAAGGGCGACGGGATGATGATCCACGCGCCGAAGCCGGGGGCGAATGTGCGCGAGGAGTCGATCTACTACATGCCGATCTACGGCAGCGTGCGGCCGGCCTAGCGGTTCGCGTGACCATCGGCCGGGGCGTGAGCCGACATCGGCCGGGGCGTGAGCCGGCCCGCGCCCCGGCCCGCCCGCGCCCCGGCCGATTCAGGACCCGGGTCCGGCTCAGGCCCCAGGCCTCAGGCGCCTGGCGCCTGGCGCCAGGCGCCAGGACAGCGACCTCAGACCCCAGGCCCCAGGCCCCAGGGCAGCGACCTCAGGCCCCAGTTCTCAGGTCCAGAGCGTGGCGATGAAGATGTTGGCGAGCGTCAGCCCGCCCACGGCCGAGAAGGCGCCCTTGTCGACCTTCTCCTCGTCCCGCTTGATGTAGACCAGCGCGAGGACGACGACCAGGAGCAGCAGCTTGACCCCGATCTTGATGTTGTTCACGGGGTTGTCATCGGCCTGGTTGAGCCCGACCAGTGCGACACCGGTGACCAGCATCGTCAGCGCGCCGTGGAGCATCGCCGGAACGAACCGGGCCGTGCCCGCGCCCATCGCCTTCATCTGGGTCAGGAAACCGCCCAGCAGAGAGGCGATACCGATGATGTGCAGGGCGACGAAGACATGAATGAGTACGTCCATGAGGCCGCAGCCTAGCCCCGCCCATATCACCACTCCGCAGGCAGGTACGGCTTCCTGCCGCTTCGCTCGCGTCTGCACCAATTGCCTGACTCTGGTGCAATTTTTCCGATCGATTGGCGACAGTGCCGCGCCAAATTCGGGCAATAGGCGTCATTACGACTCTTCCCCGTGCCCCGGGTTTAGCGTCCTGACCAGGTGACCGGCCTCACCGCCGCTCCGCACCCGGACGGCACACCGGTCACCCCGCTGGGAGATCCGGCGGCGGGCCGCTCCCCCGTTGGCGACCCGCCGCCGGACCTCCGGCGGGCCCGCCGGTAGTCCCCGACGGGCAGTCGCCAGGAAGGACGCACGCCCCCGTGGCAGCGCACCGGAAACCCAAGCAGCGCCCGTACACCGGCTCTGCTGCCCGCACCGCGGCCGCCCTCGCCTTCGCCGGGGCCGCCACCGCTGCCGTACTACCGGGGTCGGCGCACGCCGACCCCCAGCGAACCCCCGCCCAGATCAAGGCCGAGGTGGACCGGCTCTACCACGACGCGGAGGTCGCCACCGAGCAGTACAACGGCGCGAAGGAAAAGGCGACCGCCGCCGCCGACGCCGTCGACACCCTGCGCGACGAGGCCGCCCGCAGGACCGAGCGCCTCAACGCCTCGCGCAACGCACTCGGTTCGCTCGCCGCCGCGCAGTACCGCACCGGCGGCCTCGACCCGTCCGTACAGCTGGCGCTCTCCTCCGACCCCGACCAGTACCTGGAGCGCGCGTCGTACGTCGACCGGATCGGCGACCGCCAGGCCGCCGGGGTCGACGAGGTGGAGCGGCAGGTCGTCCGGATCGCCCAGCTGCGCTCGCAGGCCAAGGGCAAGCTGGCGGCGCTGGCATCGCGCCAGGCCGAACTGAAGAAACACAAGGCGACGATCAGGGCCGAACTGGCCGACGCGCAACGGCTCCTCGCCGCCCTGTCCCCGGCCGAGCGCACCGCCTACGAGGGCTTGGACGGCGTGCGTTCCGCCGGCCACGCCGACCGCGGCACCGCGCGCGGCCCCGTCCTCGCCCCCAACTCCCGCGCCGCCGAGGCCGTCGCGTTCGCGTACGGGGCGCTCGGCAAGCCGTACGTCTGGGGCTCGACCGGTCCGTCCTCGTTCGACTGCTCCGGGCTCACCCAGGCCGCCTGGCGCTCTGCCGGCGTCTCGCTGCCCCGGACCACGTACACCCAGATCAACGCCGGTCAGCACGTCTCGCGCTCCGAACTGGCCCCGGGCGACCTGGTGTTCTTCTACTCGGGCATCAGCCATGTCGGGCTCTACATCGGCAACGGCCAGATGATCCACGCCCCGCGCCCGGGAGCGCCGGTGCGGATCGCGCCCATCGATCACATGCCCTTCGCCGGAGCGACCCGGGTGGCATAGGCTCGCCGCTTCCGGTCAATAGGCAAGAGGACACCCGCACATGCCCATGGACGCCGAGGTCCAGATCCACGCCCGTACGCTCGCCCTGCGCTCCCCCAACCATCTGCGGGTCGGCCCCTTCACCGTGCAGTACACCCCCGGCTGGTCGCTCAAGTACGCCAATTACGCGATACCCGACCAGGACGCCGAGCCGACGGCCGCGGACCTCGACGCGCTGATCGCTGCGTTCCGCGAGCGCGAGAGGCTGCCTCGGCTGGAGTATCTGCCGGGCTGGGCGCCCGCAGTCGAACCGGCTCTGCTCGCCGCCGGGTTCACCGTCGAGAACCGGGCCCCGATCATGGCCTGCGCCCCGGACGACCTGCTGCCGCCGAAGCCGGTGGAATCCCTCGTGATCGCCGAACCGGTCACCGACGCGGAGTTCGACGCCGCCGCGCTCGTCCAGCACCACGGCTACGGCGGGACCGGCGAACCCGAGGGCGGCGAGGCGGCCTGGCTGCGCGCGGCGGCCGGGGGCGGCGGGGCCGCGGCCCTCGCCACGGTCGACGGCGTCCCGGCGGGCGCGGGCGGCTGCTCGATCCCGGCCGACGGCCTCAGCGAACTGACCGGCCTCGCCGTCGCCGACGCCTTCCGCCGCCGCGGCATCGGCGCCGCGCTCTGTGCCCACCTGACCACGACCGCCTTCGAGCGGGGCTGCCGGGTGGTGTGGCTGGAGCCGGGCGACGCCGATGTGGAGCGGATCTACGCAGGCATCGGCTACCGCCGGGTCGGCGAGAAGCTGAACATCTCGCTCGACCCCGACGGTACGGCCGGCTGAGACGGGACCCGCCCTCGGCGGGCCGGTACCGGAACCAGCCCGCCGACTCAGACCAGCCGTCGCGCCGTCGCCCACCGGGTCAGCTCGTGCCGGTTGGACAGCTGGAGCTTGCGCAGCACCGCCGAGACGTGCGACTCGACCGTCTTCACCGAGATGAACAGCTGCTTGGCGATCTCCTTGTACGCGTAGCCGCGGGCGATCAGCCGCAGCACCTCGCGCTCGCGCTGCGTCAGCCGGTCCAGGTCCTCGTCGACCGGCGGGGCGTCCGTGGAGGCGAAGGCGTCGAGGACGAAGCCGGCCAGCCGGGGCGAGAACACCGCGTCGCCGTCCTGGACCCGGAAGACCGAGTCGACCAGGTCGGTGCCGGTGATCGTCTTGGTGACGTAGCCGCGGGCGCCGCCGCGGATGACGCCGATGACGTCCTCGGCGGCGTCCGAGACGGACAGCGCCAGGAACCGCACCGGGTTCTCCACGGCGCCCATCAGCGGGGCGCAGCGGCGCAGCACCTCGACGCCGCCGCCGCCCGGCAGGTGGACGTCGAGGAGGACGACCTCGGGGCGGGTCGCCGTGATGACGGTGACCGCCTGGTCGACGTCGGCGGCCTCGCCGACCACCTCGACGCCCGTCTCCTCGGTGCGGCCGATCTCGGCCTGGACGCCGGTGCGGAACATCCGGTGGTCGTCGACGAGCACGACCCGTGCCCGGCGCTCCGGGCCCCCGGTCGCCTCAGTGGTCTCCGTCATCGCTCGCCCTCTCCATTTCCAGCTCGACTTCCGTGCCCCCGCCGGGCACCGAACGCAGCCGCGCCGTACCGCCGTTGCGCTGCATCCGGCCGATGATTGATTCTCGTACGCCCATTCTGTCCCCCGGTACGGAATCCAGATCGAATCCCGGGCCCCGGTCGCGTACCGAGACGAAGACCGTGCGGCCCTCGACCTCGGCATAGACCTGCACGGCTCCGCCCTCGCCACCGTACTTGGCAGCGTTGACCATCGCCTCGCGCGCGGCCTGCATCTGCGCGGCCAGCTTCTCGTCCAGCGGGCAGTCGCCGACGACGACGACCTCCAGCGGGACGCCGTGCTTGTCCTCGACCTCGGCGGCGGCGCGTTTGACCGCCTCGGCGAGGGTCTCGGGTTCGTCGTCCTCGTCCTTGCCGGTGCCCTCGGGGTTGTACAGCCAGTTGCGCAGTTCGCGTTCCTGGGCGCGGGCCAGTCTGCGGACCTCGCCCGCGTCCTCCGCGTTGCGCTGGATCAGGGTGAGGGTGTGCAGTACCGAGTCATGGACATGGGCGGCGACCTCGGCGCGCTCCTGGGCCCGGATGCGCATCGTGCGTTCCTCGGAGAGGTCCTGGGTCATGCGGACGAGGTAGGGGCCGGCCAGCAGTGCGATGCCGGTGAGGACGGCGATCGCGGCGGTGAGGACGTTGCCGAGCTGGGCCGCGGAGCCGCGTACCACCATGAAGACGGCCAGTCCCAGGCCGACCAGGGCGACCCCGGCCAGCCCCCGGGCCAGATGCAGGACCCGGCGGCGGCTGCCGACCTCCATCCAGCGGGCGCGCCGGGCGTTGTCGGCCTGCCGCCACACCAGTACGGAGCCGGCGCCGATCAGCAGCGTGGGCCAGATGTAGCGGTCGGCCTTGCTGCCCATGTTGACGTTGCCGACGAAGATCATGGCGCCGACGAACAGCGCGATGAGGGCGAAGATCTGGCCCCTGTCGGGTTTGCGGAGCCGGCGTCTGCCGTCCGGGGCGGTCTCGAAGACGGAGCGCGGCACCTCCACGCCACCGACACCGAGCGGGACGATGATCCAGAAAACGGCGTAGAGCAGCGCGCCGAGGCCGTCCGCGAAGAACAGGCCGAGGAAGACGAACCGTACCCAGACGACGGGCAGCCCGAGATGCCCGGCGAGTCCGCGCGCGACGCCGCCGAGCATCCGTCCGTCGGCGCTGCGGTACAGCTTGCGCAGCGGCGGCTCCTCCGGGTCGGTTCCGGGGGAGCTCGCGGCGGCTCGGGGCGTGGCGGCTGGCATGACCCGATGGTCACATGCCCGCACGGGCGACGGCATCAGGGTCCGCCCCGGACTCGACCCTGAGAGCTCGGCTCCGGGGGCGCGAACATTTCCCCCCAGGGGTCCCGCGGGCCAATATCAGGGATCGGCCAGGGTCGGCGCGGGTCCCGGACGGGCGCCCGGCCCGTCACCATGGAGCCATGACCGTTCCCCAGGACGCCTCCCCCGGTGTCGCACCGCCCCCGGCCCCGGGACCCCACCTGCGGCGCAGCTCGCGGCACAAGGTCGTGGCCGGGGTGTGCGGCGGGCTCGGCCGGTACTGCGACGTCGATCCGGTGATCTTCCGGATCGTGCTCGGTGTGCTGTCCGTCACCGGCGGCATCGGGCTGATCTTCTACGGCTTCGCCTGGCTGCTCATCCCCCTGGAGGGGGCGGACGAGAACGAGGCACGCAGACTGCTGTCCGGTCGCGTCGAGGGGGCGTCGCTGATCGCGGTGCTGCTCGCGCTGATCGGCTGCGGGCTGTTCCTCTCGATGCTGGGCAACGGCGGCACGCTGGCGTTCTCCGCGATGCTGACGCTCGCAGTCGTCGGCTTCGCCGTCTGGACGCAGAATCGCAGGACCGCGGCGCCCGAGGACCCGCTGCATCCGGCGACCGCGCAGGCGGTGGCGGACGCGCCGCCCGAGGTGAAGGCCCCGCCCAGGCCGGGCAGCCCGTCGTGGTGGCGGGACCCGATCGTCAAGGACGGCACCTCGGGACCGGTGGGCCCCGGCTATTTGTGGGGTCCGGCCGACGCGGCGTTCGACGGGCGGGCGGTACGCCCCCAGGGAGCGACGCCGAAGGACCCGTTCCGCGCGCCCCGGCGGGAGCCCGGCACCACGGGTCCGGTCTCGATCGGCGGTCTCGTGTTCCTGTTCGCGCTGATCGCGGGCGGGCTGGGCACGGGGCTGAGCTGGGACTCCCACCCCCTCGGCACGAGTCTGCAGATCGGTCTGGCCGGTGCGCTCGCGGTGTTCGGGCTGGGGATGCTGGTCAGCGCGTTCCTCGGGCGGACCGGATTCGGCACGGTCATGCTGTCGATGATCACGGCGGCCCTGCTGGCGGGCGCGTCCGCGCTACCGAAGGACATCACCACCCAGTGGGTGCGCGAGGGCTGGCGGCCGGCCTCGGTGGCGGCGGTACGGCCGCACTACGAACTGGGCTCCGGGGTGGCGCGGCTGGACCTCACGGAGATCACGGTTCCGCCGGGCGGCACCGTCCGTACGGAGGTCAACGTCGGGGCGGGCCGCGCGGTCGTCGTCGTACCGAAGGCCGTGACGGTGAAGGTGGACGCGCGGGCGACCCTCGGCGACATCACGCTGCCGCTCAGCCGGCCGAGCGGCGCACCGGCCGGCAAGGCGCGCGAGGTGAATGTCAATCCTTCGCAGAATGAGCACAGGACGCTGCCGCCGCCCCCGGGGAGCAAACCGGCCGGCACGGTCGAGCTCACTCTCGAAGTCGGCATCGGACAGGTGGAGGTCACCCGTGCTGCGTCATGAGATCCGTCCGGGACGGGCGGTGGCGGGCGTGGTCATGCTCGCGCTGGCAGCGGGATACGCGGCGGACGCGGCGGGGGCCTGGAACGCCCCCTGGGTGTTCTTCTTCCCGCTGTTCTTCGGCGGCCTCTGGCTGGCCGCCACCGTGACCTGGGCGAACTACCTGATCCGTCGCCGTCGGGACGCGAGAAAGGCATCCACGGAGAACGCCGCGGCCCCGCCGAGCAGCAGTGGCAGCCAGGCCATGAGGTAGGCCAGGTCGTTGCCGAAGTAGTACGGCTCGACCTGCCAGCTCACCGTCAGCCACAGGCTCAGCGAGATCAGTGCCCCGCCGAGCGCGGCAAGCCGCGCCCGGAGCCCGATGAGGGTGCCGATGCCGACGAGGAGTTCGCCGATGGCGATGGCGTACCCGAAGGCGCCGGGGCTCTTCAGCGCGAGGTCGACGAGGGCCGGGATCGCGGACGAGTCGCGCACCGCGTGCATCGTCTCGCCGATGGAGCCGGCGCCGTTCGCACGGAAGAAGGAACTGTCCGTCAGTTTGTCGAGCCCGGCGTAGATGAAGGTGACACCGAGAAAGATCCGCAGGGGCAGCAGGGCATGCTCCCGTGCCAGCTCCTTGATCCCTCTCGGCTCACCCAGACCGCGTACCCTCGTGCCGTAACCCTGAATGTCCTGCATGTGGCTGCCCCGCCTTCCGTAGACCCGTTGACAGACCATACGTACGTGGTGAACGCGCGGCTCACCCGGTGGGGCATCCGTTCGGCCGGTATCCGCCACCCCTCGGCGGGGGGGCACGGGCTCCGGCGGTCAGTCCGTCACATCGATCTCGACCCGGTTCGTCTCGACCCCGGCGGCGGTCACGACCTGCACCTCCACCAGCCCCGGTTCCACCTCCACCGGTACCGGCACGGTGAGCACGCCGTCGGTCGGGTTGGCGAAGCCGCCGGCGACCGGGACCAGCGGCACATGCACATGGACCCGGCCGATCCGCACGACCATGCGGGCCAGCCGGTCCGGCGTCCCGGCGCCGGGCGGCACGAAGCCCGCACCGCGGATCTCGATGTCGTCGCCGGTACGGATCGGCGCGTCCAGATCCCCGGCCTCCCGGGCCCGGACCACCGAGAGCACCACCGGACGCCCGCCCTCCACGTACTTCCCGGCGAAGTACGCGAGCGCCGAGACGGTGACCAGCAGCGCGAGGCCCCAGGGCAGGTCGGGCAGCTGCTCGGGCCGCCGGGCCAGCCGGACCGCGGCGAACAGCACGGCGACGGTGCTCACCAGCACGTACTGCACATCCGTGAAGCTGCCCCGCCCCGAGTCGTCGGTGAGCAGATCCGCGGCGCGCGGCCGCTCGGCCCGCAGCTTCTGCAGCCGCCCGGACAGGGCGCGTACGGTCACCACCCGGCGTACGACCACGGCGACGGCGCACACCAGCGCCAGCACGGTCACCACCCCGGCGCCCCGGGACAACTCCAGCCCCTCGATCAGTTCGTCGCGCTCGGCGTGGCCGGACGCGCCCGCCAGCTGGAGCGCCAGCACGAGGACGGAGAAGACGGCGATCAGCACCCAGGACGCGGCGACCGCCCGGGAGGTGGAGAGCCGGTTGTCCTCGCCGATCACCGGGGCGAACAGGCCGCCGCGGGCCCGGTGGACGTGGGCGGCGGCGGTCAGCAGGCCCGCGGTGACGAGCCCGGCGACGAGCCCCGCCGTACGGGCGTTGGTCCAGCCCGCACCGATGGCGGTGGCGGCCTCGGCGACGACCAGCACGGCGACGCTCCCCCACACCGCGATCAGGGTGCGCCGCCACACCCGGTACAGCCAGGCGCCGCCCGCCTCCCGGCCCCGTTCGGCCACGGTCCTGGCCGACTGGGTCAGCTCGTCCGAAACCCACTGGCGGGTCGCGGAGGCGGACTGGGCGACCCCGGGCGGCAGCCCCTGGCCCGCGGCGAATTCGTCCCGTTTGGTCAGGAAGGCGGCCACCGCGCGCCGGTGGCCCTCACGCGCCCCGTGCGGGCAGTCGCCGCACGTGCAGCCGCCGCCGTGCGTGCTGCTCGCCCTCGCCTCGTCCAACGCCACGGAGAACGCCGCCCTTTCAAGCCCAGGTACAGCCAACTCGGCTGTGATTGCTGCGAATTGTGCCGTACGGCAGGGCTGCGGACCGCATCGGGGCGGTCCGTCGGCGCGTATCGTCAGAATGTGCGACTGATCCGGCGCCACAGCGGCTGGTAGTTGATCCAGGCCACCAGGTCGCTACCGAGCTGCTCACGGGTGGCGACGGCGTCCCGATGTTCGATCAGCACCGGCTTTCCGGCCGCCCGCGCGGCCAGTTGCACCTGGCAGGAGCGTTCCAGCGCGATGAACCACCAGGCTGCCGCGTCCACCGAGTCGCCGACGGTCAGCAGCCCGTGGTTGCGCAGCACGACCGCCTTGTGCCCGCCGAGCGCGGCGGCGATCCGGCGCCCTTCCTCCTCGTCGACCACGACGCCGGTGTACGCGTCGTACAGCACATGATCTTCATAGAAGGCGCAGGATTCCTGGGTGATCGGTTCGATGAGCTCGCCGAGCGCGGAGAGGGCCCGCCCGTGCACGGAGTGGGTGTGCGCGACGGCGACGACGTCCGGACGCGCCCGGTGCACCTGCGCATGGACGGCGAACGCCGCCTGATTGACGTGGTGCCGCCCCTCGACGACCTGCCCTTCCCCGTTGACCAGAATCAGCTCGTCCGGCGCGAGCCCGTCGAAGGGGGCCCCGAAGGGGTTGACCCAGAAACAGTCGGCGAACTCCGGGTCCCGCGCGGTGAGGTGACCGGACACGCCTTCCTCGTACCCGTACGCGCCGAACAGCCGCAGCGCCCCGGCCAGCCGCTCCTTGCGGTACGCGCGTTCCTCGTCGACCGTTTCATGGACGGGCGGCAGCGCGAACTGCAGTTGTTCCACAGGTATCGGTGTGGGCTCGGGCATGGCGGCTCCTCCGGACTCCCAGGGCGTACGGAACCGGAAGTTACCGCCGGTTGCCGCAAGTGGCCAGGGGTGTCGGGGAACGATCCGTTGTGGGGCCGGGCGCGGGCTCCTTCAGGGGCGGCGACGGTTGATCGCGGTGAGGTCGATATCGATGGGGAAGGGGGCGTCCAGCTTCAGCCTGCTGTGGTGGATGCCGGTGGCCACGTAAGCCCTGAGCGCGGGATCGAGCTCGTAGACGTACACCACCGGGAGGCCCTCGTTCTGCTCCACCCGCCAGAAGTACCGAACGCCTGCGGCAGCGTATTTGCGGGGCTTGACCTCGCGGTCCCTGTCTTCCGACTCCTCCGAGACGACCTCCACGGCCAGAATGACGTCCTCCGGCCGCAGCCACGTGTCGTTCGGTCCGGTATCCGCTCCGAGCGGAACCACGAGCACATCCGGCTCCGGCCGGTTCCGCTTGTTCAGCCTGATGCTGAATTCCCGGAAGACATCGAGATCGTCCGGAGCCTGGTCGAGAAGTGCGTTTTCCAGCAGACGCATGGTTCGCATATGAAACATTGTCTGCGGACTCATGAAAACGAGACTCCCGTCGATCAACTCCGTGCGCCTCGGCAGATTCGGCAGCCGATCGAGGTCGTCAGCCGTCCAGCCACCGGGCGGCGGAACCGGATAGTTGTACTTCTCGTCCAACTCGAACTCGGGTGCGGCGCTCATGATTGCTCCCATGGGAGTGAGTCTCGTCCAATAAGCCAGCCTACCCAGCTGGTACGACAATGCCGCCGCCCAAACGAATGAGCGACGGCATCAGCGTTGACCCTGCAAAAAGGTCACTCCCACTCGATGGTGCCCGGCGGCTTGCTCGTCACGTCGAGCACGACGCGGTTGACGTCGGCGACCTCGTTGGTGATGCGGGTCGAGATCTTGGCGAGCGTCTCGTACGGCAGGCGCGACCAGTCGGCCGTCATGGCGTCCTCGGAGGAGACCGGGCGCAGGACGATCGGGTGGCCGTACGTGCGGCCGTCGCCCTGGACGCCGACCGAGCGGACATCGGCGAGCAGGACCACCGGGCACTGCCAGATGTCGCGGTCCAGACCGGCCGCGGTCAGCTCCTCGCGGGCGATGGCGTCGGCCTCGCGGAGCAGGTCGAGCCGCTCCTTGGTGACCTCGCCGACGATACGGATACCGAGGCCGGGGCCGGGGAACGGCTGGCGCTGGACGATCTCGTCGGGCAGGCCGAGCTCCTGGCCGACCATCCGGACCTCGTCCTTGAACAGCTGGCGCAGCGGCTCGACGAGCTGGAACTCGATGTCGTCGGGGAGACCGCCGACATTGTGGTGGGACTTGATGTTGGCGGTGCCGGTGCCGCCGCCGGACTCGACGACGTCCGGGTAGAGCGTGCCCTGGACGAGGAACGCGACGTCCTCGCCGGCCGCGCCCGCCTCGGCGACGAGCTCGGCCTGGGCCTGCTCGAAGACGCGGATGAACTCGCGGCCGATGATCTTCCGCTTCTGCTCGGGGTCGGAGACCCCGGCCAGCGCGGTCAGGAACCGCTCCTCGGCGTCGACGACCTTCAGCTGGACGCCGGTGGCGGCCACGAAGTCCTTCTCGACCTGCTCGGTCTCGCCCTCGCGCATCAGGCCGTGGTCGACATACACACAGGTCAGCTGGGAGCCGATGGCCTTCTGCACGAGGGCTGCGGCGACCGCGGAGTCGACTCCGCCGGACAGGCCGCAGATGGCGCGCTTGGTGCCGACCTGCTCGCGGATCAGTGCGATCTGCTCATCGACCACATTGGTCGTGGTCCAGGTCGGCTCGATTCCGGCGCCGCGGTAGAGGAAGTGCTCCAGGACCTGCTGGCCGTGCGTGGAGTGCAGGACCTCGGGGTGGTACTGGACACCGTAGAGCTTCTTCTCGTCGTTCTCGAAGGCGGCGACCGGTACGACGTCGGTGGACGCGGTGACGGTGAAGCCCTCGGGGGCGGCGGAGCAGGCGTCGCCGTGCGACATCCAGACCGACTGCTCGGCGGGCGTGCCCTCGAAGAGCGTGGAGCCGGACTTGGAGACGGTGAGCGGGGTACGGCCGTACTCGCGGGCACCGTTGTCGTCGACGGTGCCGCCGAGCGTGGTGGCCATCAGCTGGAAGCCGTAGCACATGCCGAAGACCGGGACCCCGGCCTCGAAGATCGCCCGGTCGAGGGAGGGCGCGCCCTCCGCGTACACCGAGGAGGGGCCGCCGGACAGGATGATCGCCCGGGGGTTCTTGGCCAGCATCTCGGCCACCGGCATCGTGGACGGGACGATCTCGCTGTAGACCCGGGCCTCACGGACGCGTCGGGCGATGAGCTGGGCGTACTGCGCCCCGAAGTCGACAACGAGGACCACGTCGGTGGCGATGTCGGGGGCGGCGAGGGGTGCTGCTGGCACGGGCGGCCTTCCGGCGGTGAAGGGGGGTCGGTTTTGTCGATTCTACCGGTCGACCGGGGTTACCGAGTCGGCCGTCGTCCCACCCGGGACCGCGGGTGCGGAGCCGGCCGTCGTCCCACCCGGGACCGCGGGTGCGGGAAGCACGGGCTCCGGAGCGGCCTCCGGGTGGTGTCTCAGCATCCGGGCGCCGTGTTGGCCCGCCCGGGCGGGCCGGGCCATACTGAGTTCCATGCGACAGCACACGACCTTCGTCTTTACCTATGGCATCCGGCCCGCCGGCTGCCATGGTCGTGCTGCTTGATCCACTGACAAGCAACGTTCCAGGCGCCCCGGGCCGAAAGGCCCGGGGCGTTCTGGCGTTCCGGACCGGTCGGTTTCGGGGGCCGCACCCCACGAGGAGTCACCACCATGGCCGGCACCGCCCCCACGAGGACCGTTACCGAGCAGACCGCCCCCACGAAGACCGCCGCCGAGAAGACCGGCGCGCACACCGATGAGGCCGCCGCCCTGATCGACGGCGCCAGGTCCCGCATCGACGCCCTCGACGACCGGATCATCGGACTCGTCCAGGAGCGGATGGCCGTCTCGGCGGTCATCCAGGAGGCGAGGATCACCTCCGGCGGCCGCCGGATCAATCTCTCCCGCGAGATGGAGATCCTCGGCCAGTACCGGGACGCGCTCGGCAAGCCCGGCACTTCCCTCGCCATGACGCTGCTGGAGCTCTGCCGCGGCCGGGCCTGACGCCCCGAGCCCGGGGCCCGGGAGTGTGCGGACGTATCCCAGTTCGGGCCGACTCTCACCCGTACGGCGCGTGACCGGGTCCGTCGCGGCTTCGTTGGTCCCGGTGTCCGTGCCAGCCAGGGGCGGCTTTGGAAGAAACCACGCGTGGCTCCGCTGGAGCGTGTGGCGTACTGCAGGTACGCCGTGGGACCGCGCCCCAGCGTGCGTGACCGGTCGGCAGGGGACAGCAGCCCGGTCACTCCAAGAAACGGTCGGCTCCGGGGACGCCCGGAGCCGACCGTATCCGGTCGGAACGGTTTGCTCGGGGAGCAGCCCGTCCAGCTCGGCGCCGAAGCCGCGTCCGGGTGTTCATCCAGCAGGGCCCCCTGGACCACTTCCGGTCCGCGGGGCCCTTGCTCATGTGCCGTGTCCAGGTTCCCGGCGACCACGGGTCGGGCGCGGAGGGGCACGTGAGCGGCGTCACATAAAGGTTCTGTGAACAAGCGGACAACCATTGCGGCGGACCACGGGTCAATCATGCGGAACCACCGGCCCCGCTCGTGTTCCCCCGCCACGCCGGGCCAGTCCCTTATCCGTACTGCTCAAAGCGGTACGCCGGACTTCTGAGGTCATCATGAAGCTTCGCCGCACCATGGCGCTCGCCGCCGCCACGGCAGTCATCGCTCCCGCCGCGGTCCTGGCCGCCCCGGCCGCGTTCGCCGAGACGACGGACGGGACCGCTGCCGTCGAGACCACCGCCTCGCCCTCGCCGAGCGACTCCGAGTCCACGGAGGCCGAGGCGAGCCCCTCCGCCAGTGAGTCCACCACCGCTCCCGCCGAGGAGTCCGGCAAGCCCGGCCCGGGCGAGACGGCCGAGCCGACCGGGAGCACCGCCCCGAACGAGGTCGCCGCAAGCCCGAGCGACTCTGCGCGCGCATCCGCCTCCCCGTCCGCGTCCTCCTCGGCCGCGCCCCCGTCGGAGTCCGAGGACCCGGAGGAGCCGGCGGAGTGCTCCAAGTCCGACCTGGACATCTCCATCAACGGCCTGCCCGGCAAGATCGCCCGGGGCAGCGGCTGGCACCAGTTCAAGATGAACGTCTACAACTCCTCGAAGTCCGTCGTGAAGGAGATCGACTACTTCGCGGGCGCCTCTTCCGACAAGGACGGCAACGACCTCTTCAAGTCGAAGCACGTCAGCCTCCAGGCCCTGGACCAGGACACGAACAAGTGGGAGGACCTCAACGAGGACGGCCGCGCGGTCGGCTACGTCGGCCAGTCCGACGACATCCGTCCGGGTTACGAGGTCGACATCCCGCTGCGCATCAACGTGAAGTCGACCGCCCCCGTCGGCGCCGGCTTCACCCTCGGCGCCGGTCTGTACGTGGGCGACAAGGACTGCTTGGGCTTCAGCGACGTCGCGTACAAGTTCAAGATCGTGAACTCCGGCGAGAGCGGCTCGACGCCGCAGACCGGCGGCACCGCTCCGGTCCCGTCCACGAAGCCGGCCGACAACCCGACGGCCAAGGTCTCCGGCTCCCTCGCGGAGACCGGTTCGTCCTCCGCGGTGCCGGTGTTCGCCACCGCGGGCGGCGCGGCCATCGTGCTCGGCGCGGGCGCGATGTTCATCGTGCGGCGCCGCAGGAACGGTGACGCGGCCGCGTAAGGCGTTTCGTCACCGTAAGCACGGAGGGGCTGCACTCGGAGGGGGGTGCAGCCCCTTCTGCTGTCCCGGTCCGCCGCGGGCCCCTGCTACCGCTGCTCCGACTACTCCGACTGCTTCTACGGATTCTTCTTCGGCGGGACCGTCGGCAGCCCGAGGAACGGCAGCTTCAGCGCGCCGAACGCCTCCTTCGGTACGGCCGGTGCCTGCGGCTCGACCGCGGCCAGCCGTTCGTACCCCTCACCCTGCACGGGGCGCGAGTCCGCCTCGCCCTTGTTGGGCCAGAAGGACATCGCGCGCTCGGCCTGTGCGGTGATGGTGAGCGATGGATTGACGCCGAGGTTCGCGGAGACCGCGGAGCCGTCGACCACGGAGATGCCGGGGTGTCCGTAGAGCCGGTGGTACGGGTCGAGCACCCCTTCCTCGGCGCTCGCGCCTATGGGGCAGCCGCCGAGGAAGTGCGCGGTGAGCGGGGTGCCCATCAGCTCGCCGATGTTCGAGCCGGCGAAGCCGTTGATCTCGTCGGCGAGCAGGGAGGCGCTGCGCGTCGCCTCCTCGATCTGGGTCGGGTTGGGTGCGCCGTGCCCCTGCCGGGCGGTGAGCAGGCCCTTGCCGATTCCGCCCGGCTTGCGGTACGTCGTCAGGGAGTTGTCCAGCGACTGCATGACGAGCCCGATGATGGTCCGCTCCGACCAGCGGCGGTTGGAGAGCGACCGCAGGGCGAGGGTCGGATGCTTGGCCACATTGCCCAGCCAGCCCAGCACCCGGCGGCCGCCGTAGGGCACCTGGAGGATGGACATCGCGCCCATCGCGTTGGAGCCCTTGCCGTAGCGGACCGGCTCGATGTGGGTGTTCTCGTCGGGGTGGATCGAGGAGGTGATCGCGACGCCCTGCGTGAAGTCGGCCTTCGCGGTGCCGTGCTTCTTGCGGTAGCGCCGGTCGCTGGTCTGCGAGCCGACGAGCGCCTCGGAGTTGGTACGGGTCAGCTCACCGAGCCGGTCGGAGAGCCGGGGCAGCAGACCGCGGTCCTTCATGCTGTGCAGCAGGGTCTGCGTTCCGTACGTGCCCGCCGCGACGACGACCTTGCGGGTCCGCAGCCGCGTGGGCTTCGCCTTCCTGCGGCGGTCGGTGGGGACGGTGGTGACGTGGTAACCGCCCTCCGGGTGGTCCGTGATCGCGACGACGGAGGTCATCGGGTGGATGACCGCCCCGGCCTTCTCGGCGAGGTGGAGGTAGTTCTCGTTGAGGGTGTTCTTCGCGCCGTGACGGCAGCCCGTCATGCATTCGCCGCACTCGGTGCAGGCCTTGCGGGCGGGCCCCGCGCCGCCGAAGTACGGGTCGGCGACCGTGCCGCCGGGCTTCGCCGTGGCCGTGCCGTCGGCGTCCTTGCCGTCGCCGAAGAAGACGCCGACCGGGGCGAGACGGAAGGTGTCGCCGACGCCCATGGTCTGCGCGGCCGCCTTCAGATGGACGTCGGAGGGGGTCATCGTCGGATTCAGCCGGACCCCGAGCATCCGCTTCGCCTGGTCGTAGTACGGCTTCAGCTCGTCCTGCCAGTCGGTGATGGACGCCCACTGCCGGTCCTCGAAGAACGGCGCCGGGGGCACGTACAGCGTGTTGGCGTAGTTGAGCGAGCCGCCGCCGACGCCCGCACCGGCCAGCACCATCACATTGCCGAGCAGGTGGACGCGCTGGATGCCGTAGAGGCCGAGCGCGGGGGCCCACAGGTAGTTCTTGATGTCCCAGGAGTTCTTGGGGAGGGTGCCGGGGCCGAAGCGGCGGCCCGCCTCCAGGACCCCGACCCGGTATCCCTTCTCGGTCAGCCGCAGGGCCGACACCGCGCCGCCGAAGCCCGAGCCGACGACCAGGACGTCGTAGTCGTACGCGGCGTCGTCGTCGGTCCCGCCGGCCGGTTCGGCCTGATTCTGGGCAGGGCTGTCCTGGGACATGGCTCTCCTCGGTACGAAAAGGGCAGAACGTGCTGCGGTGTTACGGGGCAGCGCGGGCGGAACGCCCTGCTACGGGGGTCAGCGCAGGCGGAACGCCTTCATCGCCTTCAGGCTGCGGGTCATGAACGCCGCGTACTTCTCGTCGTCCATGCCGAACGCCGGGGCGAGCGGAATCAGCCGTTGCTGGGCAACGGTCTGCGCCTCCGTGTACTTGAGGATGCCCTCGGATCCGTGCCGCCGGCCGAGACCGGAGTCCTTCATGCCGCCCATCGGGGACTGCACGCTGCCGTACGCGGGGGCGTACCCCTCGTTGATGTTGACCGTGCCGGTCCGGAGCCGGGCGGCGACCTGGTGGCCGCGCTTGGCGTCCTTGGTCCAGACGCTCGAATTCAGGCCGTACGGGGTGGCGTTGGCGAGGGCGACGGCCGCGTCCTCGTCGGTGAAGCGGTAGATGGAGACGACCGGGCCGAAGGTCTCCTCGTTGCACACGGCCATCGGCGCCTCGACGCCGTCGAGGATGGTCGGCTCGTAGAAGAGCGGGCCGATGTCCGGGCGGGCGACGCCGCCCGCGACGAGTGTGGCGCCCTTCTCGACGGCCTCCGCGACATGCTGCGTGACAGTCTCCAGCTGGCGTTCACTGACGAGCGAACCCATGTCGGCGCCGTACGCGAGGGAGCTGCCGAGCCGCATGGCCTTGGTACGGGCGGCGAACCGCGCCACGAAGTCGTCGGCGACCGACTCGTGGACGTACAGCCGCTCGATGGAGATGCAGAGCTGGCCGGCCGAGGAGAAGCAGGCGCGGACGGCACCCGCGGCGGCCTTCTCCACGTCGGCGTCCTTCAGGACCAGCATGGCGTTCTTCCCGCCGAGCTCCAGCGAGACCCCGACGAGCCGGGCCGCCGCGCCCTGCGCGACCTCGCGGCCGGTGCGGGTGGAACCGGTGAACGAGACGTAGTCGGCGTGCTTGACGACCTCGGGGCCGACGACCGGTCCGTCACCGAGGACCACCTGGAACACCTCGGCGGGCAGCCCGGCCTCGATCAGCAGGTCCCGGGCCCACAGCGCGGTCAGCGCGGTCTCCGTGTCGGGCTTCATCACGACGGCGTTGCCGGAGACGAACGCGGGCAGCGCATCGCCGACGGACAGCTCGAACGGGTAGTTCCACGGCGCGATCTGGCCGATGACACCGCGCGGCTGACGCAGCTCGGTGACCTTGGTGAGGGTCGGTACGACTCCGGTGTGCCGCTTCGGCTTCAGGTACGCGGGGGCCTTGCGCCCGTAGTGCCGGGCCGCGACGGCGACGGCCTGCACTTCCTCGTGGGCGTGCAGCCGGGCCTTGCCGGTCTCCAGCTGGATGAGGTCGAGCACCTCGGCCTGGCGGCTGAGCACGAGGTCGTGGAAGCGGAGCAGGACGGCCGCCCTGGCGCGGACGGGGGTCGCGGCCCAGCCCGGCTGGGCGGCCCGGGCCCGCTCGAAGGCCGCCGCCACGTCCTCGGGGGTGGACTCGGGCAGATCGGCCAGCTTCTCCCCCGTGAACGGGGTGTGGTTGGCCGTACGGCCGGAGCCGGCCATGCCACGGGTCAGCTGGGCGATCACCTCGGGTGTCACCACATCGGCGGCGGTGCGCACGCCTGCGGGGGCGGCGGCCACGGGGTTGGTGCCGACCGGGTCTGCGGGTGTGGACGTGGAGGCCTGCGAGTCCGTCATGAGGGCGAGAGTACGTCCAGCCGCACACTTTGGGTACCCGTGAGTAACGGGTTTTCACACTCCCCACAAACAAGCCAGTGATCACTGGCAACAAAGCCCCTGATCAGGACCCCTGCGGTCGCCGGACCCACACCCGACGGGCCCCGGGCTGCGGGATCTCGGTCCGGGCTGCCGGATCTCAGCCGGAGCTGTCGGGCGCCCGCCAGCCGCGCAGCATCGTGTCGAACTGTTCCCGGGTCGTGTCCCAGTCCGATGCCGGACCCGTCATGTACATCGCGTACTCCGGGCCGCCGTCCTCCCCGTAGTACATCTGGTCGATCGCGTGGCGCGGGCCCGGGTGGTCCTTGGTCTCGGTCCAGGTGAACTCCCAGAGCGAGCCCTCCCGGTCGCGGTACGTGTTGGAGTGCAGGGTCTCGCGCTGGTAGCCGGGAAGCCGTTCGGCCAGCTGCTTCTCCAGGTTCAGCATGTGCATGTACGAGTTCTCGAAGTCGGGCGCCGGGTCGATGCTGATCCGGATGTAGTGCACGCCGTTGTCCGGGGTGTAGTCGATCTGGTTGCCGTCCGCCCGGCGCACCCAGCCGTCGGGCACGATCAGGCTGAAGCCCTCGGGGTCGTTCACCCGGTTCCAGCCGTCGGGTATGCCCTTCCCCGGGGTGTCCGGCTTCGGCGCCCGCGAAGTGCTGGGCTTCGAGGGGGTGTCGGTCGCGTGCGTGCCCGTGCCGCCGCGCCCGGCGGCACTGTCCGCACGGTCCCCGTACTTCATCGCGGCGAGCCCCGCGCCGCCGCCGACCAGCGCGGCCGCGGCGATGACCAGGACCGTCGTACGCCACCGGCTCCGGCTGCGCCGGGTCACCGGGGACGACGCCGGGCCGGCGACAAAACCGGCGGCCGGGTGCGGAAGCCGGGCCGTACCGGGCGCACCCGCCGTACCAGGAGCACCGGAAGCACCCGCCGCCGAATGCGCACCCGCACCCGCTCCCGACGCGCTGTCCGGGCCCAGCGTGCGCAGGACCTCGTCGGGGACGCGCTGCGTCGGTACGTACGCCTGCGCGGCCCGGGGCTCGCGGCCCTCCATGGCCTCCAGCAGCATTCGTTCCGCCTCGGCCGCCGACGGCCGGTCCTCGGGCTCCTTGCGGAGCAGCGCGGTGATCACGGGACCCAGCGGACCCGCCCGCTCCGGCGACGGCGGCTCCTCGGTGACGACGGCCTGCATGGTGGAGATCGGGGACGTACGGCGGAACGGCGAGCGTCCCTCGACCGCGGTGTAGAGCGTGGCACCGAGGGACCACAGGTCGGACGCGGGGCCCGGATCGCCGCCGCGTACCCGTTCCGGCGCCAGATAGTCGATGGAGCCGACCAGTTCACCGGTCCTGGTGATGGTCGAGTCGCCCTCTATCGCCGCGATCCCGAAGTCGGTGAGCAGCACCTGGCCGTCCCTGGCCAGGAGTACGTTGCCGGGCTTCACGTCCCGGTGCAACACCCCCGCACCGTGTGCGGCACGCAGGGCGCCCAGCACGTGGAGGCCGATCCTGGCGGCCTCGCGGGGCTCGATCTCGCCGGACTCCTTGGCCGCGTCGGCGAGTGACGGACCGTCGACGTACTGCATGACGATCCAGGGCCGGTTGTCGTACTCGATCACGTCATGGACGGTGACCACGCCCGGGTGCGTGATCCGGGCGGCCGCGCGGGCCTCCTTCTGCGTGCGGGCGTGCAGCACGATCCGGTCGGCCTCGGCGACGTACAGCCCGGCGGTCAGCTCCTTGACCGCGACCGTGCGGTGCAGCACCTCGTCGTGGGCGCGCCAGACCTTGCCCATGCCGCCGCGCCCGAGGACTTCACCGAGCCGGTACCTTCCGGCCAGCACCAGTCCCGCGTCCGTGCCCTGTGATCGATCCACGTATTCCGCCCCGTTCCCTCGGAGGCCAGATTACGGAGGGGACGCACGGCCACGGAACCTCGCAACCCCCAAGAGACCGCACTGTGATGCTTGTCGCTCCGCCCACTGCCGAGGTGACGTACCGGAATGCTTCAGGGCGTCACGCGGTAGGAGGTGATGGCTTGTTCGTAGATGTCCGAAACCTTGTCGCGCCGATCCTCCGGGCCGATGACCTGGAGAATGTGGTAGCGGCCGTCGACAATCATCGCGAGGTTGCGGGCGTACACCTCGCGGCCACTGGCGTCCTGCCAGGTGAACTGCCCCTCGGCCATGGCCTGTCGGCCGACGTCGATCCGGCGCAGCCCGCTCGACCCCGACCAGCTGGAGTCGCGGAACGGCCGCAACTCCGGCTCCTTGTCGGCCTGGTACGCCAGCGGGTCGTTGCCGTTGGCCTTGACGGTGTCGCGTCCGGGGACGATCAGCAGGCTGAAGCCGTCGCTGCCGTACCGGATCTGCCGGTCCGCGTTGGCGGGGCTGCGCTGCCAGCCCTTGAGCACACCGATCTCGAAGCCCTCCGGGTCCTTGCGCAGGACGTAGCCGGGGGCAAGCGCGACGGCGGAGCGGCTGGTCTGCGGCTGCTGCGCGCCGGGGGGCTGCGAGGGCGACTGCCCGCCGGACGCGCCGGCGCCGGGCTCCGGTGAACCGGACGCCGACGACGCCGGGCCCGAGGAGCGGGTGCCGGAGCCGCTGTCCGCCTTGGGCATGAACATCACGGCGTACGCGATGGCGGCGACCAGGGCCAGCAGGATCAGCACCAGAAGCAGCCGCCCGAGCCGACGCGGCGCCCGCCCCTCACCCTGCTGGGGGTGGGGCGGCGGGGTGCGCAGCGCCTTGGGGCCCTTGGGCTCGCGCGGTGCCCTGGGCGCCTTCTCCGCCCGGGGCCTGTCGTGCCGGTCGGGCTTCTCCTTCGTGTGGCGGTGGCGGCCGTGGGACGCCCCTTGGCCGAGGCGACCGCGACGCCTGCGGACCAGCTCGCCCCGGCGGCGTACGACGGGGAGCCGGGCGCTGTCGAGGGAGGGCAGGGGTACGACGTCCAGACCGGCCTCGGGCTCGGGCGCCGACCGTACGAGGGAGCGCAGCCAGCCGCGCAGCTCTTCGAAATCCGGCCGCTCGGTGGGGTCCTGACGCAGCAAGGACTCGACCACGGGGCGCAGCGGACCGCATTCCTCGGCGAAGGCGGGCGGCTCGGCGCAGACCATCTGGACGAGCTCGGCCGCGTTCTCCTCGGGGTACGGGGCGTGGCCCTGGACGGCGCGGTAGAGCAGCGCGCCGAGCGCCCAGAGGTCGGTGGCGGGGCCGATCGGCGGCGCCAGCTGCCAGTTCTCGTGGACGGGGCCGGCCTGCTCGGGCGCCCAGCGCTCGGTGACCGCGCCGACGACGGCGATCCGGGCCTGCCGGGCACGCTCGGCGGCGAGGGTGGTGACGGGGCCGCGGTAGGCGGGGCCCGCACTGCCGCTCGCCACGAGGTCGTCCCAGCGGGTCGGCTCCTGCCGCTGCTCGGGCCGGTGTGCGGGCAGCGCCGGGGAGTTGCCGTGACGGCGGGCATCGGCACGCAGCGCGTCCTCGCCCGAGCCCCCGGCGGGCACGGGACGCCCGGATCCGGGCCCGTCGCTCCAACTGCCGGTGAGGTGCAGCCGCCGGGCGGGAGGTGACTGATCGTCGCCTCCGTAGCCGTCGTCCTCCTCGTCCTCCTCGTCCTCCTCGTCGTCCTCGTCGTCCTCGTCGTCGTACGGGTCCTCGGCGGGCCGGCTCCAGGGGCCGGTCGGCCGCGGGTGGCCGCGGTCCGGGTCGGACGGCCCCGCGGGGCGCTGGACGGGGAGGGATCCGGTGTCCTCCGCGTCCTCCGCGTCGCCTGCCCCGGCCCGACGCCGCTCCTCACCGGCCCGGGCGGCGGCGAGGGCGCCCGCGCGGTAGGCCGCGATGGCTCCGGCGCGCTCGGCTCGTGACTGCGCGGCGCTCCCCGTTCCGGGTGCGGCGCTCCCCGGCCGCCGTACGCCCTCCAGCTCGCCCGGCACACCGGTCTGCGCGTCGCCACCGCCGTACGGACCGCCATCGCTGTACGCGTCGTCACCGCCGTACGCGTCGTCACCGTACGGATCGCCGCCGGCCGCGCCACCCGTCTCGATCGCCGCCGGGCCGCGCGAGGCCGGCACCTCGGCCGGAGGGACGGGTGGGACTGACGGGACGGGCGGTGCGTACGGCCCGGACGGACCCGTCTCGGCCGCCGGACGGCCGAAACCGATCTCTTCCTCGTCGTCGGGCTGCGGCGTCGGTACGTACCCGCAGAGCGCCTCCTCCGCCGCCCCGGCCGCCAGACCGGTCAGCACGACGCGGCCGTCGTCGCAGATCAGCACCGTGCGGACGGTGATGTTCCGGTGGGTCCAGCCATGGGCATGCAGCACCCGCAACGCCGTCAGCACGTCGGAGCCGATCTCGGCGGCCCGGAAGGGATCGAGCGGGCGATCCGCCAGCAGGGCCGCGAGTGGGCGGGCCATGACCAGTTCGCTCACGATCCACAGCGAACCGGCCTCGGCGAACACGTCGAAGACCTGGTCGAGCCTGGGATGGTCGGGGACCTGGGCCGCCGCCTGCGCCGCCTCGATGGCGCGCCGCACCGCCGGATCCGTGGACCGCCGCACGGCACGCCCGGTGACCTGCCGGGCCGCCCGTGCCGGACCGTCGGCATCGAGCACCTCGGCATCCACCACCTCGGGCAACGGCACCTGCCGGACCAGGACTTCCTGTCCGCTGTAGGTGTCGAACGCCCGGGTCTCGACCAGTTCGTACTCGTCGGACGGCGGCAGCGGAAGGCGGTAGCGGTCGGCAAGCACCCGACCCGCGTAGTCGTCCACGACGCCTCCCCAGAGCGCGCTGTCCCCCCGGTCACGATGACCGCACAAACCCATCAATTGCGGTCACTTACCGTGCAATTGACCCGCCGTTCCGGCTGCGTACGGTCTTCAGGCTCTCACGATACGTGGCAAGTGACGGCCACGCGTCGGGGTCAGCGCATCCCGGCCCTTTTCACCCACGGATCAGTCGGTGGGCTCGAACGTGTCGAACGCGGTCTCGCGCAGTGTCCGGCACTCCTTGCTGTCCCATTCGCTCGCCTTGCAACTGATCATGATCGCGTAGCCGTGGGTGGCGTCGACCTTGAAGCCCCGGTTCAGCACGTGGACCTGCTGGCCCTGCTGGGTGCGCTCGAACTGCCAGTCGGCGACGGTCGGGTAGCCGTTGTACTGGACCTTGTTCACGCCGAGGTGGTGGTAGCCGTTGCTGCTGGCCGCGACGGCGCCCTTCGCGGCGTTCCAAGCCGCGGCGGCGTCGCCGCCGGGCGAGTCGGTGTAGTCGACCTGGACGCGCGGGAAGCCGCCGCCGGCGTTGTAAATGGCACCGGAGTTATTGCCCGAATTCTTGTCGAACCGGAAGTCCTCGGGCATGGCAATCGTGAAGTGGAAGCTTTTGTTCGTGACCGTCCGATATCCGGCGGGCATTGCGTCGCCCGGCTTGTCGCCCTTCGAACCGTCCGACCCCTTGTCCGCGCTGTCGTCCTTGCCCTTGCCCTTGCCCTTGCCCTGGTCCTTGCCCTGGTCCTGGGCCTTGTCGCTGCCGCTGCCGCTGTCCGTGTCGGCGGAGCCCCCGGTCGTCGTCGAGGCCCCGGCCGAGGTGGACTTGTCGTCCTTGCCGTTGCTACCGCTCGCGTCGTTCTTGTCGTCCCCGCGGAGCGTGAGCGCGAGTACCGTGCCGATCACGGCGAGCACGATCACGGCCGCGATGATCGCGAGAGTGCGGCGCGGCACCACGTCCGTGATGGACGCGCGGGACGGTGCGGTCGGCGACGTGGCCGGCCGCGGCGGCGGTACGGCGGCGGAGGCCGTGGCCGGCTTCGCCGGAGTCGAAGGCTTCGAAGGGCCCGTCGAGGGAGCGGTCGAGGGAGGGGGCGGCGCAGTGGTCGATGCTGCGGCCGCACCCACCGCTGCGGCGGGTGTCGCCTTCGCGTTCCGTACGGAGCGCAGCGCACCCCGCAGCCGGTCCCGCGCGCCCTCCCCCGGCTCCCCGGACTTCGACGCCGCCTTGGCGGCGGGTTTGGTGGGCTTGGCGGGCTCCCCGGGAAGTGCCATGACCTGGGTGGCGTCGGCAGGCGGGGGCACCACCGGGTCCGGCTTCTCTGAGGCGTGGATCACGTCATTGAGCAGGGCGCGCGCGCCCGCGTCGTCGAGCCGCTGATCCAAATCCCTGGCGAGCAGGCCGTAGATGACCTCCTCCAGCGGACCGGCGTTCTTCGGCGGGTCCAGCGGCTCGGTCATCACCGCGGTCAGGGTGGCGATGGCCGACCCCTTGTCGTACGGCGGGGTGCCCTCGACGCTGGCGTACAGCAGTCCGCCGAGCGACCACAGGTCGGCGGGCGGCCCCGGCTTGTGTCCGCGGGCGCGCTCCGGGGAGATGTACGAGGGGGCGCCGACGAGCATGCCCGTCGAGGTGACCGACGGGTCGCCCTCGACCTGCGCGATGCCGAAGTCGGTCAGCACGACCCGGCCGTCCTCGGCGATCAGTACGTTGGACGGCTTCACATCGCGGTGCAGGATGCCCTCGCGGTGTGCCGAACGCAGCACGTCGAGGATGGCGAGGCCGACCTCGGCGGCGCGCTTCGGCGTCAGCACCCCGTCCTCGCGGATGGCCTCGGCGAGGGACTTGCCCTCGATGAGCTCCATCACGATCCACGGCCGGTCGTCCTCGTCGACCACGTCGTAGACCGTCACCGCGCCGTTGTTGCGAATCCTGGCGATCGCCTTCGCCTCACGCAGCGTGCGCGTGATGAGGCGGCGCTTCTCGTCCTCGTCGATGGCCGAGGGGAACCGCAGCTCCTTGACCGCGACCGTGCGGCCCAGCGTCTCGTCGACGGCGCGCCAGACCGTGCCCATACCGCCCCGGCCGAGCACCTCCCCGAGCCGGTAACGCCCCGCAAGGAGACGTCCGTCCTTGTCCCGTTGGGGCTCCCGTGCCTGCTCCGCCTCCGACATGCGTCCCCTCTGCGATCAACCCGCCCTGGCAGAGCGTTCATTGTCCCTCACCCCGGGACCGGTCATGGTGCCGGGTCCGTGGGCCCGTCATGATGTGCCCGGAGGAAGGGAATCCCTGCCATGCCGACACTCAGGGCGCTGCTCGCCGCCCCGCTGCTGCTGGCGCTGTTCGGCCTGGGAACAGCGACCCTGCCCAGCGAACCACACCTCACGCCCGCAGCCTCCCACCTTCCCCGGCTCGTCGCCGGGGGCGGTGCTCCCACGGCGGCGCTGCTGGCCCGTCACGCCTCTTCCGCACCGTACGACACCTATCGCTCGACGGGACCCGGTATTCGCAAGGAGGACCGGTTCCGGGCCGGCAGCGTCACCAAGACCTTCGTCGCCACCGTCGTGCTCCAACTCGCCCGGGAGGGACGGCTGCAGCTGTCGGACACCGTCGACCGGCGGTTGCCCGGTCTGATTCGCGGCAACGGCAACGACGGCCGCCGTATCACCCTGCGCGCCCTGCTGAGCCATACCAGCGGCCTCTACGACTACACCGCCGACACCTCCGCCCGCCCCGTCTCCGCCACTTCGGCGGTTCGTGTCGCCCTGGCCCACCGCCCGACGAATGCCCCCGGCCACTACGCCTACTCCAACACCAATTACGTCGTACTCGGACTCGTCATCCGACGCGTCACCGGACACGGCTACGCCACCGAGATCCGTCACCGCATCATCACCCCCCTCCGTCTCACCGGTACCTCCCTGCCCGGCTCCCGTACCGCGCTGCCCTCCCCGCACGGCCGCGGCTTCACCCGCGACCCGGCCGACGGCAGCCTCCGCGACGTCACCGAGCTCGACCCTCGCACGGCGGGCGCGGCCGGGGAGCTGATCTCCACGCTCGCCGATCTGAACCGCTTCTACGCGGCCCTGCTGGGTGGGCGCCTCCTCCCGCCCGCCCAGTTGACGGCCCTCCTGAACACCGGTGCCACGCACGGCGTCTACGGCCTGGGCATCTATCCGCAGAAGCTCTCCTGCGGCATCACCGTCTGGGGCCACAACGGCCACATAGCGGGCAGTTACGTCCGTACCGCCGCCACGCGCGACGGCCGGCACACCCTGACATACCGCATCGACACGGACACCCTGACCCATGCGGAGACGCTCGAACCGGCGCTGCTCGACGCGGAGTTCTGCAGCCGCCCGGCCCGGCCCTAGATCGGCACGATGTCCGGCGCGCCGAGCCGTGCCGCGTCCGCCGTGAGGTCGTCCGGCTGCCGCTGCGACTCCCGCTCCGCCTGCACCCGCTTCTCGTAGTGCTCGACCTCCCGGTCGATCTGCCCCTCGTCCCAGCCGAGCACCGGCGCCATCAGCTCCGCGCAGATCCTGGCGCTGCGTGTGCCCCGGTCGAAGGTCTCTATGGAGATCCGGGTGCGGCGGGTCAGTACGTCGTCGAGATGGCGGGCCCCCTCGTGCGAAGCGGCGTAGACGATCTCGGCCTTCAGGTAGTCGTCCGCCGACGGCAGTGGCTCACCCAGCGTCGGATCGTCGACGATCAGTTCGAGCAGTTCCTCGGTCATGGAGCCGTAGCGGTTGAGCAGATGCTCCACCCGCGCGACGTGGAGCCCCGTCCGGGCCGCGATTCTCGCCCGGGCGTTCCACAGCGCCCGGTAGCCCTCCGCCCCCAGCAGCGGAATGTCCTCGGTGACGCAGTCCGCCACGCGCTGGTCGAGACCGTGCACCGCCTCGTCCACGGCGTCCTTCGCCATCACCCGGTACGTCGTGTACTTGCCGCCCGCCACGACCACGAGGCCCGGCAGCGGATGCGCCACCGTGTGCTCGCGCGAGAGCTTGCTGGTCGCCTCCGACTCACCGGCCAGCAACGGCCGCAGCCCCGCGTAGACGCCCTGGACGTCATCCCTGGTCAGGGGCGTGGCCAGGACCGAGTTGACGTGTTCGAGCAGATAGTCGATGTCGGCGCTGGACGCCGCCGGGTGCGCCTTGTCCAGGTCCCAGTCGGTGTCCGTCGTCCCGACGATCCAGTGCCGTCCCCACGGGATGACGAAGAGGACGGACTTCTCGGTCCGCAGGATCAGGCCGGTCGAGGAGTGGATGCGGTCCTTCGGGACGACCAGGTGAATGCCCTTGGAGGCCCGGACGTGGAACAGCCCGCGCTCCCCGATCAGCGCCTGGGTGTCGTCCGTCCAGACCCCGGTCGCGTTGACCACCTGTTTGGCCCTGACCTCGTACTCACCGCCCGCCTCGACGTCCTCCACGCGTACGCCGACGACCCGCTCGCCCTCCCGGAGGAAGCCGATCACCCGCGCCCGGTTCGCCACCCGGGCGCCGTATCCGGCGGCGGTGCGCACCAGCGTCGCGACATAGCGGGCGTCGTCCATCTGCGCGTCGTAGTACTGCAACGCCCCGACCAGGGCGTCCTTCCTCAGCGCCGGGGCGACCCGCAGGGCGTGGCGGCGGGAGAGATGCCGGTGGACGGGCAGGCCGCGGCCGTGCCCCGAGGACACCGACATCGCGTCGTACAGCGCCACTCCGGATCCGGCGTAGAGCCGCTCCCAGCCCTTGTGCTGCAGCGGGTAGAGGAACGGCACGGGCTTCACCAGATGCGGGGCCAGCCGCTCCAGGAGCAGCCCACGCTCCTTCAGCGCCTCCCGGACCAGCGTGAAGTCGAGCATTTCCAGATACCGCAGCCCGCCGTGGATCAGCTTGCTCGACCTGCTGGATGTGCCCGAGGCCCAGTCACGCGCCTCCACCAGGCCGGTCGAGAGGCCTCTCGTCGCCGCGTCCAACGCCGTTCCCGCGCCGACCACGCCCGCCCCCACGACCAGCACGTCCAGTTCGCGTTCGGCCATCGCGGCGAGCGCCTCGGCGCGCTCCGCAGGTCCCAGTGTCGCTGTCCTCACCGCTGCCTCCCGGGTAGATCGGGGTGGTCCGGCACAGGGCGCGGCCCGACCGAGCGGTCGGACGCCCCGTGCCCACCTCTCGATTCTGTCCGCCGTCCACGACTTCGGCCACCGCCTGTGGACAACACCAGGTCGACAGGAGCCGCACAATGCGACATATAGGTCATATTTACGCCTAGTCTGACATTGCGCTGTCCCCAGCGGTTGCGCTTTCCGCTCTCATGTGTCTTGGCACCGACCGGCAAATAGAGGGTGGCGCCCTCCATCTGCCGGTCGGTCCAAGGGAAGGACGGCCCATCCACATGCCCGCAGACCTCGCAGTCATCGGACTCGGCCACCTCGGCCTGCCCCTCGCCCAAGCCGCCGTCGCCGCCGGTGTCCAGACCGTCGGTTACGACACCGACCCACGCGCCTACGCGGAACTCGCCGCGGGCCGCACCCCCGTCGAGGGATCGCTCACCGCCTCGGACCTCCGCCGGATGCTCTCGGGGGGTTTCCGGCCCACCACCAACCCGGCCGAACTGGGCCGGATCCGTACCGCGGTGATCTGCGCGCCCACCCCGCTCGGTGCCGACCGCACCCTCGACCTCACCGCCGTCGGCGACGCGGCCCGCGCGCTCGCCGCCCGGCTGCGCCCGCACACCACCGTCCTGCTGGAATCGGCCGTACAGCCCGGCACCACCGAGAGCTATGTACTGCCCCTCCTCGAAGAGGGCTCGGGGCTCCGCGCCGGCCGCGACTTCCACCTCGCCTACTCCCCCAGCCGCCTCGACCCCGGCAACAGGACCCACGTCTACGCCAACACCCCCAAGGTCATCGGCGGCCTCACCCCCGCCTGCACCGAATCCGCCGCCGCCTTCTACGGCCGGCTCACCGACAAGGTCGTCCGGGCCCGCGGGCCCCGCGAGGCCGAGATGACCAAGGTCCTGGAGACCAACTTCCGGCACGTCAACATCGCCCTGGTCAACGAGATGGCGGTGCTCTGCCACGATCTCGGCGTCGACCTGTGGGACGTCATCCGGTGCGCCGAGACCAAGCCCTTCGGCTTCCAGCCGTTCCGTCCGGGCCCCGGCGTCGGCGGCCACGGCGCCCCCGTCGACCCCGGCTACCTTCCGTACAACAGCCGCACCCCCGGCCACCCCCTGCGGATGGTCTCGCTCGCCCAGGAGATCAACGACCGGATGCCGCAGTACGTGATCCAGCGCTGCGCCACCCTCCTGAACGAGCACGGCAAGTCGGTACGCGGCGCCCGGGTGCTGCTCCTCGGGGTCACCTACAAGCCGGACCTCGCCGACCAGGAGGCCTCCCCCGCCCGGGAGATCGCGGCCCGGCTGATGGACATGGGCGCCCAGATCGGCTACCACGACCCGCACGTCCTGGACTGGCGGGTCCGTGAACGCCCTGTCCCGCGCGCCGACTCGCTGTACGAGGCGGCATCGAGCGCGGACCTCACGGTGCTGCTCCAGCACCACCGCACGTACGACCTCCAGGGCCTCGCCGTGAAGGCCCAACTGCTCCTGGACACCCGGGGCGCGACCCCGGCGGGGGCCGCACACCGGTTGTGAGAGGGGATTCCCCGTGGATTTCGGTGGGTGATGTCGTAGGTGACTGCTAGCCTGCGGCGTCACTTCTCGCACAGTCGTGCGCTTCCGTCCCAGGGGGATCCCACCAATGAGCCAGCCCGTGCCACCGAACCAGCCACAGCAGCCGTACGACGCACACCCCGGCGGCGGCAACCCGTTCGCGGGCCAGCAGCCGGGCCGGCCCGACGTCCCGACCGGCAACCCGTTCGCGGGCCAGCAGCCCGGCCAGCCCGGCGTCCCGTTCGGCGGCGCGCCGTTCGCCCCGCCGGCCCCCGCCCGCAACAACATCGGCCTCGGCCTGGCCGCCGCCGTCGTCGCGACCCTCGTCGCCGCGGGCATCTACGGCGGGATCCTCGGCGCCACCAAGCACGAGATCAGCTACGCGGCCGTGGGTGTCGGCGCCATCGTCGGCTTCGCCGCGGGCAAGGTCGGCGGCCGCAACCCCGCCCTGCCGGCCATCAGCGCCGTCCTCGCGCTGATCGGTGTCTACTTCGGCCAGCTGCTCGGCGAGGCCATCTTCATCAGCAAGCAGCTCCCGCTCTCGGTCAGCGAGATCTTCTTCGACCACTTCAGCGACCTGAACAAGGTGTGGAAGGAAGACGCCGACGCGCTGACCTTCGTCTTCATCGTGATCGCCGGAGTGGTCGCCTTCTCGGCCGCCCGCAAGGCGTCCGACTGATCGCGGCCGACTGATCGCGGCCTCGCCCGCGACATACGGGAGGGCCCGGACCACACACGCGCGGTCCGGGCCCTCCCGTAATGTCACAGCCCCGCTGTCGCTCAGCGGCGGTGCTGGGAGTCCGCCACCGTCACCTCGACGCGCTGGAACTCCTTGAGGTCGCTGTACCCCGTCGTCGCCATCGCGCGGCGCAGCGCACCGAAGATGTTCATCGAGCCGTCAGGGGTGTGCGAAGGACCGGTGAGGACCTCCTCGGTCGTGCCGACGGAGCCCAGATCCACCAGCTTGCCGCGCGGCACGTCCTCGTGGACGGCCTCCATGCCCCAGTGGCGGCCGCGGCCCGGCGCATCCGTCGCACGGGCCAGCGGGGAGCCCATCATCACGGCGTCCGCGCCGCAGGCGATGGCCTTGGGCAGGTCGCCGGACCAGCCGACGCCGCCGTCCGCGATCACGTGCACGTACCGGCCACCGGACTCGTCCATGTAGTCGCGGCGGGCCCCGGCCACATCGGCGACCGCGGTCGCCATCGGGACCTGGATGCCGAAGACGTTGCGCGTGGTGTGCGCGGCGCCGCCGCCGAAGCCGACGAGGACACCGGCCGCGCCGGTACGCATGAGGTGCAGGGCGGCGGTGTACGTGGCGCAGCCGCCGACGATCACCGGGACGTCCAGCTCGTAGATGAACTGCTTGAGGTTGAGCGGCTCGGCCGCACCCGAGACGTGCTCGGCGGAGACCGTCGTACCGCGGATGACGAAGATGTCCACGCCCGCGTCGACGACGGCCTTGGAGAACTGCGCGGTGCGCTGCGGGGAGAGCGCGGCGGCGGTGACGACACCGGAGTCGCGCACCTCCTTGATGCGCTGCCCGATCAGCTCCTCCTGGATCGGCGCGGAGTAGATCTCCTGAAGACGGCGGGTCGCCGACTCGACGGGCATCTCGGCGATCTCGTCGAGCAGCGGCTGCGGGTCGGCGTGCCGGGTCCACAGGCCCTCGAGGTTGAGGACACCGAGGCCGCCCAGCTCACCGATGCGGATCGCGGTCTGCGGGGAGACCACGGAGTCCATGGGGGCCGCCAGGAACGGCAGCTCGAAACGGTAGGCGTCGATCTGCCAGGCGATCGAGACCTCCTTCGGGTCGCGGGTACGGCGGCTCGGAACGATGGCGATGTCGTCGAATGCGTACGCCCGGCGGCCGCGCTTGCCGCGCCCGATCTCGATCTCAGTCACGATGGTGTGGCCTTTCCCTCTACGTCTGCGCTGTCCAGTATCCCCGACACACGGCTGAGGGGCGGTCCCGGGAACCCCCGACACTGTTGGTCAACAGTGTCCTGGAACCCCCGGGCCGCCCCTCGGCTGCGCTGATGCGTTACTTCCTGCTGTAGTTCGGCGCTTCGACCGTCATCTGGATGTCGTGCGGGTGGCTCTCCTTGAGGCCCGCCGAGGTGATCCGGACGAACCGGCCGTTGGCCTGGAGCTCCGGGACGGTGCGGCCGCCGACGTAGAACATCGACTGGCGCAGTCCGCCGACGAGCTGGTGCACGACCGCGGAAAGCGGGCCGCGGTAGGGGACCTGGCCCTCGATGCCCTCGGGGACCAGCTTCTCGTCGGAGGCGACGCCCTCCTGGAAGTAGCGGTCCTTGGAGAACGACTTGCGGTCGCCACGGGTCTGCATCGCGGCGAGCGAACCCATGCCGCGGTACGACTTGAACTGCTTGCCGTTGATGAAGAGCAGCTCGCCCGGGGACTCCTCGCAGCCCGCGAGCAGCGAGCCGAGCATCACGGTGTCCGCGCCGGCCACCAGGGCCTTGGCGATGTCGCCGGAGTACTGCAGGCCGCCGTCGCCGATGACCGGAACACCGGCCTCCTTGGCGGCGAGCGAGGCCTCGTAGATCGCGGTGACCTGCGGGACGCCGATGCCGGCGACGACGCGGGTGGTGCAGATGGAGCCGGGGCCCACGCCGACCTTGATGCCGTCGACGCCCGCGTCGATCAGCGACTGGGCGCCGTCACGGGTGGCGATGTTGCCGCCGATGACATCGACACCGGAGGCGTTCGACTTGATCTTGGCGACCATGTCACCGACCAGCCGGGAGTGGCCGTGGGCGGTGTCGACGACGATGAAGTCGGCACCCGCCTCGATCAGTGCCTGGGCCCGCTCGAAGGCGTCGCCCGCGACACCGACGGCCGCGCCGACCAGCAGCCGGCCTTCCTTGTCCTTCGCGGCGTTCGGGTACTTCTCGGCCTTGACGAAGTCCTTGACGGTGATGAGGCCCTTGAGGACCCCCGCGTCGTCGACCAGCGGAAGCTTCTCGATCTTGTGGCGGCGCAGCAGCTCCATGGCGTCCACGCCGGAGGTGCCGACCTTGCCGGTGACCAGCGGCATCGGCGTCATGACCTCGCGCACCTGGCGCGTACGGTCCGGCTCGAAGGCCATGTCACGGTTGGTGACGATGCCGAGCAGCTTGCCCGCGGCGTCGGTGACCGGGACACCGCTGATGCGGAACTTGGCACACAGCTCGTCGGCGTCGCGCAGCGTCGCGTCCGGGTGCACCGTGATCGGGTCGGTGACCATGCCGGACTCGGAGCGCTTCACCAGGTCGACCTGGTTGGCCTGGTCGGCGATGGAGAGGTTGCGGTGCAGCACACCGGCGCCACCCTGCCGCGCCATGGCGATCGCCATGCGGGCCTCGGTGACCTTGTCCATCGCGGCGGAGAGCAGCGGGATGTTCACCCGCACGTTCTTGGAGATGTACGAGGAGGTGTCGATCTGATCGGGCGCCATGTCCGACGCGCCGGGCAGCAGCAGCACGTCGTCGTATGTCAGCCCGAGCGTCGCGAATTTCTCGGGCACTCCGTCGACGTTTGCAGTCATGACACCTTCCCCAAATGGCCTTGATCGGTGCGGATGTCCATGCTAACGGCCTCCGGGGGTGTCTCATTCCACGAGCAAGATCAACCAGAGGTTCTGTAGCTTCGTACGGACCGGGGCAGCCGGCTCGCACAGCCCCGGACAGGCGGCTCGTACGGACCCGGACGGGCGACTCGCACAGCCCCGCACAGGCGGCTCGTACGGATCCGGAAAGGCCCTGCTCACTGTTCCGCGAGGGCCCGCAGCCTGCTCAGCGCCCGGTGCTGGGCGACCCGGACCGCGCCCGGCGACATGCCCAGCATCTGTCCGGTCTCCTCCGCGGTCAGGCCGACCGCGACCCGCAGAACCAGCAGCTCACGCTGGTTGTCCGGGAGGTTGGCGAGAAGTTTCTTGGCCCAGGCGGCGTCGCTGCTGAGCAGCGCACGCTCCTCGGGCCCGAGCGAATCGTCCGGCCGCTCGGGCATCTCGTCGGAGGGCACGGCCGTCGATCCCGGGTGCCGCATGGCGGCGCGCTGGAGATCGGCGACCTTGTGGCCCGCGATGGCGAAGACGAAGGCTTCGAAGGGTCTGCCGGTGTCCTTGTAGCGCGGCAGCGCCATCAGTACCGCGACACAGACCTCCTGCGCCAGGTCCTCCACGAAGTGGCGGGCATCACCGGGCAGCCGGTTCAGCCGGGACCTGCAGTAGCGCAGCGCGAGGGGGTGGACATGCGCCAGCAGATCATGAGTGGCCTGCGCATCTCCCTCGACAGCACGGTGCACCAATGCACCGATCACCGTCGTCTCGTCGTCGCGCATCGGACCATGGTGCCTCGGAGCCTCATCTTCTGCTCCGCCGCGTCCGTAGTTGTACACCGAAGCGTTATGAGCGGGTGCGCCGGAAGTCATGTCCTGCGCCCTCCCCTTCCGCTCGACCGAATCGTCCCCGAGGAACTCCACGACTCAAGGATGCGGCATCGGCCGGGAAGCGTCACATGCCGTGGGCGCGGAAGGCGCCACCGGCGGGGTGGAGCCCACGCCGCGCACCTCGGTCACATCTCCCCGTCCGCCGTTGTGCGGACGGGGAATCGATCGACTGCCGGCCATGACCTGCCCTCAGCGGACCAGGCCCCAGCGGAAGCCGAGCGCCACGGCGTGCGCCCGGTCCGAGGCGCCGAGTTTCTTGAACAGACGCCTGGCGTGCGTCTTCACCGTGTCCTCGGAGAGGAACAGTTCACGGCCGATCTCGGCGTTCGAGCGGCCGTGGCTCATTCCTTCGAGCACCTGGATCTCCCGCGCGGTGAGCGTCGGCGCCGCGCCCATCTCGGCCGACCGCAGTCTGCGCGGGGCGAGCCGCCACGTCGGATCGGCCAGCGCCTGGGTCACGGTGGCCCGCAACTCCGCGCGGGAGGCGTCCTTGTGCAGATAGCCGCGGGCACCGGCGGCGACCGCGAGCGCGACGCCGTCCAGGTCCTCGGCGACGGTCAGCATGATGATCCTGGCGCCGGGGTCGGCGGAGAGCAGCCGCCGGACCGTCTCCACACCTCCCAGACCGGGCATGCGTACGTCCATCAGAATCAGATCCGAACGGTCGGCGCCCCAGCGGCGGAGGACTTCCTCGCCGTTGGCCGCCGTCGTCACACGCTCGACGCCGGGCACGGTCGCGACCGCGCGACGGAGCGCTTCTCGGGCAAGCGGGGAGTCGTCGCAGACGAGGACGGATGTCATGACCGTCCTCCGCAGCTGATGCGCGTCACCTTGAGCCTCCAGGCTGTTACAAGTCGTCACCTGAGCGGTTGACGCTCTCGGACATCTGCCCGATCGCTTTTTCTGTCAACCGCCTCCGCCCTCTCAACGACGGTCACTCGAAAGAGTTACGGGTCGGACGGCCGGGTTCGGCACCCTACGTGAGGACCCGCACACGGAGGAGAGCGGCACGGTTCATCCAACCGTCAACGGAAACTTCATATGAAGCTATGCCCCATTTAGCGGGTTTTCTTCCCTTTTGCTGGTGTCTGTGGCTAGATTCGCAATCAGTCATATTTACATCTACTTACACCGTAGATGTAATGTCATGAGCACGGTCAAAAATGGATGACAACGACGATTCCGACTCAGCATGGTTTGAGGGGACAAGCAATGGCAGATTTCTCCCGCCTTCCCGGACCCAACGCCGATCTGTGGGACTGGCAACTGCTGGCGGCCTGCCGCGGGGTCGACAGCTCGCTGTTCTTCCACCCGGAGGGTGAACGCGGGGCGGCTCGGAGCGCCCGCGAGAACTCGGCAAAAGAGGTCTGTATGCGATGCCCGGTGCGCGCCGAGTGTGCAGCACACGCGCTGGCCGTACGAGAGCCCTACGGAGTGTGGGGCGGACTGACCGAGGACGAGCGCGAGGAGCTCATGGGACGGGCCCGTAATCGCCTGATCGCGGCAGCGGCGCCGTCGGGCGTTCCGTCCCCGTCGGGGCACGGCTGAAACTGCCCCGCCCGCACACCAATAGAAAAACGTTTTTGCGCTTCACCCGGCCACCGAAGGAGGCCGGGTTACAGGCAGGCCCCGTTCAGCGGGCGGCCGCCAGGGACAGCTGGTCCAGGGTGGCCGCCACCGCCGGCACCTGGGCCAGGTCGGGCAGGGTGAGGGCGACGATCTCGCGTTCGATGGCCGGTTCCACCGCGACAGTACGGGCCCGCTTGGGGCGTACCGACTCGATCGCCAGCTCCGGCAGTACGGCCACGCCCAGTCCGGCGCCGACCAGGCCGACGACCGCCGGGTAGTCGTCGGTGGCGAAGTCGATCCGGGGCGTGAAGCCGGACTCCTCGCAGACCTCCACCAGCTGGCGACGGCAGCGCGGGCAGCCCGCGATCCACGACTCCTCGGCCAGCTCGGCGACGGCGACGGCGTCCGAACCGGCCAGCCGGTGCCCCTCGGGGACCAGACCGATCAGCCGGTCGGTGAGCAGCGGGCGTACGACCAGGTCGTCCCACTCGGTGCCGGAGGTGCCGTAGCGGAACGCCAGCGCGATGTCGCAGTCGCCCTCGCGCAGCATCTCGACCGAGCGCGGCGGCTCGGCCTCGACCAGGGAGACCCGGGTGCCGGGGTGGGCCGCGCGCAGTGCCGCGAGGGCGCCGGGGACCAGGGTGGAGCTGCCGCTGGGGAACGAGACGAGCCGGACGCGGCCGGCCCGCAGCCCGGCGATCGCGGCGACCTCCTCCTCGGCGGCGGTGAGTCCGGCGAGGATGCCGGAGGCATGGCGGACGAGCGCCTCGCCCGCCTGGGTGAGCCGCATCTCGCGTCCCGTGCGGATCAGCAGCGTGGTCCCCGCGGAGGCCTCCAGAGCCTTCATCTGCTGACTGACCGCGGGCTGGGTGCAGCCCAGTTCGCGGGCCGCGGCGGAGAACGAGCCGGTGGCGGCGACGGCGCGCAGGACACGGAGATGACGGGCTTCGATCACCCTCCAACCATAAGCCGCTCTTGGGTTGGGTGCGAATTATCGGCATGCACCTTTGGGGATGGAATGGTTAGCGTTCTCCGTATGAAGCCGATGAAGCCGATGAAGCCGATGAAGCCGATGAAGCCGATGAAGCTGTTGAAGCTGTTGACCGTGAACGCGGGGCGACCGAAGGTCGTCGAGTACACAGACGCCGCCGGCGGCGTGACCGGGATCGGCAAGCAGCCGGTCGACGGCCCCGTACGCGTCGCCGATCCCGGCCCCAAGGGCACCGGGGGCAGTGGCCTGGCCGGGGACGCGGTGTGCGATCTGCGCCATCACGGCGGCTCCGACCAGGCCGTGTACGCCTTCGCCCGCGAGGACCTCGACGGCTGGGAGCGGGTGCTCGGCCGCCCGCTGGCCAATGGCGCGTTCGGCGAGAACCTGACGACCGCGGGTCTCGACGTGAACGGCGCGAGGATCGGCGAGCGCTGGCGGATCGGCCCCGATCTGGTGCTGGAGGTCACGTCGAGCCGGATTCCGTGCCGTACGTTCGCCGGTCATCTCGACGAGAAGGGCTGGGTCAGGCGGTTCACGCAGGCTGCCGCCCCGGGTGCGTACCTGCGGGTGATCGAGCCGGGTGAGATCCGCTCCGGGGACCCGGTCGAGATCGTGCACCGGCCCGGCCACGACGTCACCGTGCGGCTGGACTTCCAGGCGTCGACGACGCGAAGGGAGCTGCTCCCGAAGCTGCTCGCGGCGGGCGACGCGCTGCATCCCGAGTCGCTGCGTGCCGCGCTGAAGTACATGGAGAAGGAGGCCGCGCGCGACTGATCGCGGTGGTCCGCGGGGCGACGGCTCCTGTCCGGTCGGGGTCGGCGGACAGGCACTAACGTGCCGCGTATGACGACTGCACTGATTACGGGCGCGACCGCGGGCATCGGAGCCGCCTTCGCGCGGCGGCTGGCGGCCGACGGGCACAACCTGGTGCTGGTGGCCCGGGACACCGAGCGGCTGCGCGAGCAGGCGACCGAACTGCATGACCGGCACGGCATCGAAGCCGAGGTACTGACGGCCGATCTGTCGGAGGACAAGGGGATCGCCGCGGTCGAGGAGCGGTTGACGGACCGTCACCAGCCGGTCGATCTACTGGTCAACAACGCCGGGTTCGGCAACAAGGGCAGCTACCTGGATGTGCCCATGGCCGATGAGCTGAACATGCTGAAGGTGCACTGCGAGGCGGTGCTGCGGCTGACCTCGGCGGCCGCGGCCGGGATGCGCGAGCGCGGGCGGGGCGGGGTCGTCAACGTGGCCTCGGTGGCGGCGTTCGTGCCGCGCGGGACGTACGGCGCGTCCAAGGCGTGGGTCGTGCAGTTCACCCAGGGCGCGGCGAAGGACCTGGCCGGTTCGGGGGTGCGGCTGATGGCGCTGTGCCCCGGTTTCGTACGGACGGAGTTCCACCAGCGGGCCGGAATGGGGACCGGCAGCATTCCGGGCTGGATGTGGCTCGACGCGGACAAGCTGGTGGCGACGGCCCTGGCGGACCTGGCACGCGGCAAGTCCCTCTCCATCCCGGATCCGCGGTACAAGGCGCTGATGGGGCTCGTGAAGGTGACGCCGCGCGGCCTGCTAGGAGGGGTCACCTCCAAGACAGGCCGCAAGTACGGTCCTCAATGAGCGATCGGTCAGCGGGTGCGCGGCTGCCGGGTGCGCGGTCAGCGCACTCCGCGGCCCGCGTAGGCGCCGATGTTGGGGGCGCCGGGCGTCAGCTTGTTGCCGAAGTAGTCCCTGCCGCCGTTGTTCTCGATGACGGCTCCGGCGGCGAGGGCGGGCGAGCCCGCGCCGAGCCTGAAGTCCGTGCGGAGCTTCGGGTCGGCCGTGATGCCACCGGGGTCGGGGCGGGTCATCTCGATGCCGTAGAAGGCGTTGTGGTCGAAGGAGAGCCCGGGCGTCGGGTTCTTGAAGGCGTAGCCGCCGGTGCCCTCGCTCACGAAGACGTTGTTCCGGATGGACAGTTCGTGCTGGGTGGTGGCGGGGCTGCCGGCGTCGTCCTGGACGAGATGGCCGGGGATCTGCTCCTTGTTGTGGAAGGTGTTGTTGTAGATCTCCGTGTCGAGGATCGGGCCCCAGCAGTTCTGGATCAGGCGGGCGCCGTCGTTGCGGCTGACGTTGTAGCGGGCGACCGTGCCGATGGTCTTGGCGCCGCTGTACGGGCAGATCAGCAGGAAGCCGCCCTTGTTGTCGTGGCTGTAGTTGTACTGGAAGACCGTGTTCTGCGAGGCGCCGTCGGCGTCGAAGGACATCCCGTCGTGGGTGTTGCCACCACCCGAGACCTCGTTGTACTCGACGGTCGTGTCGTCGGTGTTGAAGGTCCAGATGCCCGCGTTGGCGGAGGGCGAGCGGAGCTGGAAGCCGTCGACCCGGTTGTGGTCGACGCGGGCGCCGCTGGTGGTGTCGAGCTTCATGCCGTCGCCGGCCAGGGACTTCAGCGTGTTGTGGTGGATACGGACGCCGGTGCTGGGCGTCCACTCCCCCGGGTAGACGTTCGGGTCCTGCTGCTGGCCGACCAGATCGCGCTTGGAGAAGGTCGACTTGAAGTAGATGCCCTCGCGGTCGACGTCCTCGATGCGGTTGTGCCCGATATCCAGACCGTCGTACCAGCTGGCCTTCGCCTTGCCCTCGACCGCGATGTGGATCGCGCTGGAGCCGGACACCGTCTTGTAGTCGCCGCCGCGCACATCGTGGATGTAGAGGCCGGATATGTCGAAGCCGCGGGCGACGCCGTAGTCGGTGAGACGGAGGCGGACGCCGTTGCGCTCGCTGCCGGGGTTGTCCGCGTTGGTGATCTCCAGGGCCTTGAGGTGCACGTACTGCGTGTTGGAGAGCAGAACGACGTCGTGGGCGCCCGCGCCGTCGAGCCTGGCGCGGGCCGGGGCGGTGCCGTAGTCGGCGATGGTGAACGGGGCGTCGGCGGAGCCGGTGCCCGTGGGGGCGAGGGTGCCGGTGCAGGTGGCGCCGCGCTTGAAGAGAAGCCGGTCACCGGGGCCGTAGGTGTGTGCGTTGGCCTCGGCGAGCGTGGTCCAGGGGTGCCGCCTGCTGCCGGTGGCGCCGGCCGGGTCGGCCGCGCAGTCGACATGGAAGACACGGCCGGCGGGTGCCGCGGCCTGCGCGGCGCTCTGGCCGGTTGCGGTCAGGCCGGCGGCGGCCGTCAGGGCCGCGAGCGTCGCAGCGGTAACGCGATGTCTCACAATTCCTCCGTACGAACAGTCAGGGACGGGACGAGTCGGCATCGCCGGAATCCTGGACTCGGATTGATCGAACGTCAATGGATTGCGTTTGAATGATCGAAACTCCCATCGTTCGATCACGTTTGGTCTAGGGTCGGACCACGGCCCCGGCACCGGCCGGACCGGGGGCCGGGCCACACACTGCGAGGGGACTGCTGCCGTGCGCGAGAGTGCTGCTGAACGTCATGACCGCCTGCTGGGGCTGGTACGGGAACGGGGTTCGGCCCGGGTCTCGGATCTCGCCTCGCAGCTGGGGGTCTCCCCCGTCACGGTGCGCCGGGACGTGGAGGAGCTGGCCGGCCGGGGCCTGCTCGACCGGGTCCACGGCTCGGTGTCCTGGCCGCAGGCCGCTGCCGCTGCCGCGGGGCCCGGTGGCAGCGGCAGCGGCCTGGTTCTCGGCATGCTCGCGCCCTCGTCGACGTACTACTTCTCCGAGGTCATCCGGGGGGCCCACGAGGCGGCCGCCGGGGCGGGTGCCCGGCTGATCCTGCGGATCTCCGACTACCGGCCGCAGGAGGACCAGGGCCGCACCGAGGGGCTGCTCTCCGCGGGCGCCGAGGGGCTGCTGATCGCACCGGGCTGGCAGCACCCCGGCGACCCCGCCGCGTTCGGCGACTGGATCGCCTCGCTGCCCGTGCCGACCGTCCTGCTGGAGCGCAGGCCCACCGCCGGCTCCCCGCTGGACGGCCTGGACCGGGTCTGCTCGGACCATGCGCACGGGGTGCTGCTCGCCGTACGCCACCTGGTGGATCTCGGGCACGGGGCGCCGCTCCTGATGGCCCGGGCGGACTCGCCGACCGCCCTCGCGGTGCGGTCCGGGTACGCGGAGGCCCTGGCCGTGCTCGGACTGCGCGCGCCGCAGGACGTGATCGAGTCCGTACCGGCCGAACTCGCTCCGGACACGTTCGACCAGGCCGTGCGGGCGCTGCGCGAGGCGGTCCACTCGGGCGTGGCGACGGCGGCGCTTATCCACAACGACGTGGACGCGATCCAGGTCGTGCAGCGCCTCGCCGAACTGGGCGTACGAGTGCCGGACGACCTGGCGCTGATCGCCTACGACGACGAGGTCGCGGCTCTTGCGGACACCCCGCTCACAGCGGTGGCACCGCCCAAGCGCGACGTGGGCCGCCATGCGACGGAACTGCTGGTGGAGCGGCTCGGCCAGGGCGGGGGCGCACCACGGCGCCATCTGATGCTGCTGCCGCAGCTGCGGGTCCGGGACTCGTGCGGAGCGCCCCTCTCGTAGGCGTTCCCGCGGGCCCCGCGTTCCCTCACACAGGGCGTTCCACACACTTCCGTACGCAACTTTTCTGATCTTTTTTCGATCAATCGCTCTTTCGCTCTTGACTTCGGTCACGGCTGGTCCAAGGATCACGGCCAACGCCAATGTCGTCGCCTGTTCAGGAGCCTCGCTGTGAGCCGCAGTTCGAGCAGAACGTCCCTCGCCGTAGTCGGCGCCGCCACCGCCCTCGCCGTTCTCACGGCCTGTGGTGGTGGCGGCGACGGCAAAACCGCCGCCGGAAGCGACGGCAAACCCGTCAGCATCACCTTCTGGGGCTGGACCAAGGGGTCCAAGGAGGTCGTTGACGCGTTCAACGCCTCGCACAAGAACATCAAGGTGGTGTTCGAGGAGATCCCGTCCGGCAACGCGGGCGGCTACGCCAAGATCTCCAACGCGGTCAAGGCGGGCAACGCCCCCGACCTGGTCTCCATCGAGTACCCGCAGCTTCCGGAGTACGTCAGTCAGGGCGCGCTCCAGGACATCGGCCAGTACTTCACCGAAGACATCAGGAAGAAGCTGCTGCCGCAGGCGGTCGAGCTGACGACGCTCGGCGGCAAGAACTGGGCCGTCCCGTTCGACGCCTCGCCGCAGTCGTTCTACTACCGCAAGGACCTGTTCGAGAAGTACGGCGTCGAGGTCCCCAAGACCTGGGACGAGTTCCGCAAGGCCGCCGAGAAGATCAAGAAGGCCGACAAGAAGGCCCGGATCGGCACCTTCTTCCCCGACGACCCGACCACGTTCCAGGCGATGGCCTGGCAGGCCGGCGCCCAGTGGTACAAGCCCGAGAGCGACACCTGGAAGGTCAGCACGGCCGACGCGGCCACCAACAAGGTCGCCGACTACTGGCAGGGTCTGCTCGACGACGACCTGATCCGCGCCAACGCCTCGTTCAGCCCCGAGTGGACCAACTCCCTCAAGAACGGCGGCACCGTCGGCTACCTCGGCGCCGCCTGGGGCGCGGGTGTCCTCAAGGGCACGCTGCCCGAGCAGAGCGGCAAGTGGGCCGTCGCCCCGATGCCCAGCTGGGACGGCAAGCCGGCCAGCGGCATGCTCGGCGGCTCCACCTTCGCGGTGACGAAGACCAGCAAGAAGGCCGAGGCCGCGGTCGAGTTCGCCACCTGGATGTCGACCACCGAGGAAGGCATCAAGGCCCGCATCGAGTCCGGCACGTCGAGCGCCTTCCCGGCCGCGGCGGCGCTGCGCCCGGTGGCGAAGAAGTCCTTCGACGCCGGGTTCTACGGCGGCGAGGACATCTACCAGGTGTTCGAGGACGCCGCCGCGTCCATCGGCCCGGACTGGAACTGGGGCCCGACGACCGGCACCACGAACACCACCATGAAGGACCAGTTCGGCAAGGTCGCGAGCGGTGGCACCACCATCAAGGACGCCGTGAAGGCCGCGCACGACGCCACGGTCGCCGAGCTGAAGAAGCGCGGTCTGAAGGTCGAGGACGCCGGCTGATGAAACGCGCCCGGACGACCAGAGCCGCCGCCATCCTGCTGGGGCCCTTCTTCGCACTGTTCACCGTGGCCATGGTGCTGCCGATCGGATACGCGGTCTGGCTCAGCCTGTTCACCGAGAAACAGTCCGGCCTGGGCTTCGGCGGCACCGAGACCGTCTTCAGCGGACTCGACAACTACACGGCGGCCCTGGGCGACCGGGCGTTCCGCGAGGGCTTCGGCGTACTCCTCGGATACTGCCTGTTCTACATTCCGCTGCTGCTCATCGGGGCCCTCGCCCTCGCCCTGCTGCTGGACTCCACGCTGGCCCGCGCCCGCCGGTTCTTCCAGCTCGCGCTCTTCCTGCCGCACGCCGTGCCCGGCATCATCGCCGCGCTGATCTGGGTGTACCTCTACACACCCCAGCTCAGCCCGGTGGTCAGCGCCATGGAGTCCGGCGGTATCGGCTTCGACTTCTTCTCGCCCGAGGGCGCCCTCCCCTCCGTCGTCAACATCGCCCTGTGGGAGTGGCTCGGCTACAACATGGTGATCTTCTATGCCGCGTTGCAGGCCATCGACCGCTCCGTACTCGAAGCGGCCACGGTCGACGGGGCGGGTGCCTGGCGCGTCGCCCTCAGCATCAAGGTCCCGCTGATCCGCGCCTCGGTCGTGATGGTCGCGCTGTTCACCGTCATCGGCTCGCTCCAGCTGTTCACCGAACCGCTGATCCTCAACAAGGGGACCGGCTCCGCCGTCTCCTCCACCTGGACGCCGAACATGTACGCGTACACCGCGGCCTTCGAGCGCAACGACTACGGTCTCGCCGCGGCGGCCTCCATCCTGCTGGCGCTCACGGCCGCGCTGCTGTCCTTCGTCGTCACCCGCTTCACCGGCCGGAAGGGCAAGAAAGCATGAACTCCCCCGCTTCCCACGGTCGTTGGATGTCGAAGACCGCGGTCAACGGCTTCCTCCTGCTCGCCGTCGTCTACATGCTCTTCCCCCTCGTCTGGCTGGTCACCGCCGCCACGAAGGACACCGGCGGGCTGCTCGCGGGCAACGCGTTCTCCTTCGACGGCTTCAACCTCGGCGAGAACCTGTCGAATCTGGCCTCCTACGGCGACGGCATCTACTTCCGCTGGTACCTCAACAGCCTCTTCTACGCGGGCGGCGGGGCGATCGTCTGCTCACTGATCTGCGTCGCCGCGGGATACGCCTTCGACAAGTACGAATTCCGGGGCAAGGAGAAGCTCTTCGGCCTCGTGCTGATGGGCGTGCTCGTCCCCACCACGGCGCTCGCCCTGCCGATGTATCTCCTGGCCTCCAAGACCGGCCTGGTCAACACCTACTGGTCCGTGCTGATCCCGGTGCTCGTCAACCCGTTCGGCGTGTATCTCGCCCGGGTGTTCAGCGCCGGCTACATACCGAACGAGGCCCTGGAGGCCGCCCGTATCGACGGGGCCGGCGAGCTGCGCGTCTTCTGGTCCATCGGACTGCGCATGGTCATGCCGGGCTTCGTAACCGTCTTCCTCTTCCAGTTCACCGCGATCTGGAACAACTTCTTCCTCCCTCTCGTGATGCTCTCGGACCGCAAGCTGTTCCCGCTGAGCCTCGGTCTGTACTCCTGGAACACCAACACGCACGGCGAGCCGAGCTTCTATCCGCTCGTCGTCACCGGCTCCCTCCTCGCCGTCATCCCCCTGATCGTCGCCTTCGTCTCGCTGCAGCGGCACTGGAAGGCCGGTCTGACCGCCGGCAGCGTCAAGTGACTCTCGCGCGAGCCCTGAGGAGTACGAGTTCCACCATGCCCCACGCCACTGACAACCGGCCGGCCGCCCTGCTCGCGATGGGCCCCGGCATCGCCGCACGCCTCCTCACCGACCACCACCGCACCCGGCTGACCGCCCTCACCCGCACCGACCCGCACCTCGTCGCCCACGACCTGGCCGACCCGACGCCCGAGGTGGCCGCCGCGCTCGCCGATGCCGAGGTGCTGTTCACCTGCTGGGGCGCGACGCCGCTCACCGCCGAGGTGCTGACGGCCGCGCCCCGGCTGCGGGCCGTGGTGCACGCGGCCGGTTCCGTGAAGCACCACATCACCGACGCCTGCTGGGAGCGCGGGATCGCCGTCACCTCGGCGGCCGGGGCCAACGCGCTGCCGGTCGCCGAATTCACCCTCGCCGCGATCCTGTTCGCGAACAAGCGCGTCCTGCACTCCGCGGACCGCTACCGCGCGCTGCGCACCGAGCACGACTGGCTCGCGGAGCTCGACGGCACCGGCAACTACCGCCGCACGGTCGGCATCATCGGCGCCTCGCGTATCGGCCGCCGGGTGATCGAGCTGCTGCGCCCCTTCGATCTGGACGTCCTGCTGTACGACCCGTACGTGGACGTCACGGAGGCAGCGCGGCTCGGCGCCCGGCTCTCCTCGCTCGACGAGCTGTGCGCGAGCAGCTCGGTCGTCTCGGTGCACGCGCCGCAGCTCCCCGAGACGCACCATCTGATCGGCGCGGCGCAGCTGTCGGCCATGGCGACCGGGACGACCCTGATCAACACGGCGCGGGGTTCGCTCATCGACGAGGGCGCGCTGCTGCCCGAGCTGACGAGCGGGCGGCTGCACGCGGTGCTGGATGTGACGGAGCCCGAACTTCCGCCCGCGCATTCACCGTTGTACGAGTTGCCGAATGTGCTGCTCACTCCGCATGTGGCGGGTTCGCTGGGCAATGAGCTGTACCGGATGGCCGACGAGGCGCTGGACGAGCTGGAGCGGTACGCGACCGGCCTGCCGTTCGCGGCTCCGGTGCTGGCGGGAACGCTGCCGCGCTCGGCGTGACGCGGGGCTTTGTCCCGTACCCGCCCCATTCCCTGAACCGGGGCTCTGCCCGGACCCCGCTCCTCAATCGCCGAACGGGCCTGGTGTGCGGGCGGATCCCCCGTCACGGGGCAGCACACGCCAGAGGCCCGGTACCCCGCGACGGGGTACCGGGCCTCAGTGGCTGGGCGGAGCTACGCGTCAGTGCGAGTGGCCGTGGCCGCCGTGACCGGCATCGGCCTCTTCCTCGGCCGGCTTCTCGACGACCAGCGTCTCGGTCGTGAGCAGCAGCGACGCGATGGACGCGGCGTTCTCCAGCGCGGAGCGGGTGACCTTGACCGGGTCGATGACGCCGGCCTTCACCAGGTCGCCGTACTCGCCGGTCGCGGCGTTGAAGCCCTGGCCCTTGTCGAGCTCGGCGACCTTCGACGTGATGACGTAGCCCTCGAGGCCGGCGTTCTCGGCGATCCAGCGCAGCGGCTCGACGGCGGCGCGGCGCACGACCGCGACACCGGTGGCCTCGTCGCCGGTCTTGTCGAGGTTGCCCTCGAGGACCTTGACGGCGTGGACCAGAGCGGAGCCACCACCGGAGACGATGCCCTCCTCGACCGCGGCGCGGGTCGCGGAGATGGCGTCCTCCAGACGGTGCTTCTTCTCCTTGAGCTCCACCTCGGTGGCGGCACCGACACGGATCACGCACACGCCGCCGGCCAGCTTCGCGAGGCGCTCCTGGAGCTTCTCGCGGTCCCAGTCGGAGTCCGTGGCCTCGATCTCGGCCTTGATCTGGTTGACCCGGCCCTTGACGTCGCCGGGCTCGCCGCCGCCGTCCACGATCGTCGTGTCGTCCTTGGAGACGGTGACGCGGCGGGCGGTGCCCAGCACGTCCAGACCGGCCTGGTCGAGCTTGAGGCCGACCTCCTCGGCGATGACGGTCGCACCGGTGAGGGTGGCGATGTCGCCGAGCATGGCCTTGCGGCGGTCACCGAAGCCCGGGGCCTTCACCGCGACGGCGTTGAAGGTGCCACGGATCTTGTTGACGACGAGGGTCGACAGGGCCTCGCCCTCGACGTCCTCGGCGATGATCAGCAGCGGCTTGGAGCCACCGGCCTGGATGACCTTCTCCAGCAGCGGGAGCAGCTCCTGGATCGCGCCGATCTTGCCCTGGTGGATCAGGATGTACGGGTCGTCGAGGACGGCCTCCATACGCTCCTGGTCGGTCACCATGTACGGGGACAGGTAACCCTTGTCGAAGGCCATGCCCTCGGTGAACTCGAGGTCCAGACCGAAGGTGTTGGACTCCTCGACGGTGATGACACCGTCCTTGCCGACCTTGTCCATCGCGTCCGCGATGAGCTCGCCGACCTGCGAGTCCTGCGCGGAGAGCGCGGCCACGGCGGCGATGTCGGACTTGTCGTCGATCGGGCGGGCGGTCGCGAGGAGCTCCTCGGACACAGCCTTGACCGCGGCGTCGATGCCCTTCTTCAGGGCGGCCGGGGAAGCACCCGCGGCGACGTTGCGCAGACCCTCGCGGACGAGCGCCTGGGCCAGCACGGTGGCGGTGGTCGTACCGTCACCCGCGACGTCGTTGGTCTTGGTCGCCACCTCCTTCACCAGCTGGGCACCGAGGTTCTCGTACGGGTCGTCGAGCTCGACCTCGCGCGCGATGGTGACACCGTCGTTGGTGATGGTGGGAGCGCCGAACTTCTTGTCGATGACGACGTTGCGGCCCTTGGGGCCGATCGTCACCTTGACCGTGTCGGCAAGCTTGTTGACGCCGCGCTCAAGGGCGCGACGGGCGTCCTCGTCGAACTTCAGGATCTTCGCCATGGCTGGTGAGCTTTCCTCTCAAACGAACTGCGCCCCCGGCCACCCGGCTGGTTATTCGCAGGGGGCCAGGGGCGCAGAACAGAAGCAAACGTGGGTGAATTACTTCTCGATGATCGCGAGCACGTCGCGGGCCGAGAGGACGAGGTACTCCTCGCCGTTGTACTTCACCTCGGTGCCGCCGTACTTGCTGTAGAGCACGACGTCGCCGGTCTTGACGTCGAGCGGAAGGCGCTCGCCGTTCTCGAAGCGGCCCGGGCCCACGGCCAGGACGACGCCCTCCTGGGGCTTCTCCTTGGCGGTGTCCGGAATGACCAGGCCGGAGGCCGTGGTCTGCTCGGCGTCGAGCGGCTGGACCACAATGCGGTCCTCGAGCGGCTTGATCGCAACCTTGGTGCTGGCGGTCGACACGATCCGGTCTCCCCCTTCGGAGATCTCACGGGGTAACAGTCTTTGGGTGGCGACCAGGTGGATCCGTCGTCGCGGGTGCCGGACCTGCCAGTCGCACAGTACTGCTGGCACTCTCCAGTGGTGAGTGCCAGCACCGAGACTATGACCGCGATTAGCACTCGGTCAAGCGGAGTGCCAATTCACGCGGTCGTGGCGTCCACCGGCGCCCCGCTCCCGCCCTGCGCCACGCGCCGACCGGGGCACCGCTCGAACAACAGTCTGGACAACGTTCTGGACAACACTGGGACAACGGTCGTACGGACCGCGGCGTTCCGTACAACCGTGTGAACATGTCCGAATCTCCGTCCCGGCAGTCGACTCCACGGCCCCCGCGGCCCCGGCACGGCTCGCGCGCCGTGAACGGCTGTCTCGATGTGGTGCTGGGTCTGCTGCTGTTGCTCCTGGAGGGGCTGATCTGCGCGGTCGCCGCCCACTCCCTGACCCTGTCGCGGTGGGACCCCGGTGGTCCGGAGACGACGGGCCCGCCGCCGATGGACTGGACGCCCGTCCTCGTCTTCGGCGCGATCGCGGCGGTGGTCGCGCTGATCGCCGTGGTGCTGATCCGCGAGAACTGGCCCTGGGCGGGGGCGATCCAGATCCCGGTCGTGCTCCTGCTGTGCGTGGCGACGGTGCACGTCGGGCACGAGGACTACCGCCGCTCGCACCCGGCGCCGGCCTCCACCCCTTCGGGCGATCCCGGCCGGTCCGGCCACCAGTGCCTCAGCGGCGGCGACAACCACGAGTGCCTGGACTCCGGCGGCTGAGGGCAGGCGATGACGACCAGCGATCCCGGCGCCCCGTGATCACCGTGGTCACCGTGGTCACCGTGGTCACCGTGGTCATGGCGGTCACGGCGGTCACGGCGGTCACGGCGGCCGCTGCGATCACCCCGATCACCGTGCGGATGCGTCTGCGGGCCCGCCGCGGGGGCCGGCCCCGAGTGGGTCACTTTCTGTGCGGCCTTGCGGCCCAGACGTTCGATCGGGGCGACCGACTGCGCGCACCCGGCAGTGGTGGTCAGGAGCGCACCGGCTGCCAGCAGGCCGGCGAGCAGCCGGTACGCCCTTCTCATACGTAGTCCTCCAGCCGGGCCACGGCGTACCCCTGGTCCGTGACGGTCTTCATGACCGCGCGGACCAGGTCGGCCATGTCCGCGCCCCACGCCCCCCGGCCCCGGAAGTGCGTGAGGATGATGTCGCCGGGGCGCAGGTCCTGGTCCCCGCGCCACTCCATGTGGTCCGGGAACGCCTCCGCGTTCCAGAGCGGCACGGCCTCGATGCCGCAGGACTTCGCGATCCGGAGCGTGTCCCCGTTGTAGTTGCCGTACGGCGGACGGAAGAGGACGGGGCGCTTCCCGTACTGCTTCTCGAGGATGGCCTGCTGGCCGCAGATCTCGCGCTTCTGCTCGCTGTACGAGAGTCCGGGAAGGTACGGGTGGCTGAGCGTGTGGTTGTTGAGGCCGACGCCCAGCCGCTGCGCCTCCCCGAAGTACCCGTAGTTGTCGCGCACCTCCGAGTCGCTGAGGAAGGCGCTGTACGGGATGTCCAGCTCGTCCATCATCCGGAGCAGTTCGGGGTCCTTCTCGGACCCGTCGTCCATGGTCAGGAAGACGACCCGGTCCTTGGTCGGGACGGTGGTGAAGACCGGCGGCAGCGAGTCGTCGCCGCCGTTCACCTCGAAGCCCTCCCGAGTGGTGATGTGCGGTTTGACGGCGGGCGGCGGGGGTGCGATCAGGGGTGGCCGGTCCAGCCTCCACTTCTTGGCGAGGGCCGCCCGTACGGCCGGACCGAACTTCGCGTTCTCATAGGGACCGGCGGGTGCGCGGCCCTGCCCGGCCGGCCGCTCGGGGCCTGCCATCTGCCCGGGACCACCCGGGAGTCCCGGACCGCCCGGGAGTCCGGCGGAGGGCCGGGCGCGGTGTTCGGCGTCGGCCCGGCCGTCGGTCCCGGAGGCGCAGCCGGAGCCGACGGCGGCGATCAGGAGCGCGGCCAGGACCGCGCAGACGGGCCGGTGCCCGCCGGGCCGTCGTGCGCGCCCGGATGCGCGCGCAACCGATTCGTTCCGCTTCACGGCTAATTCTTCCTTTTGTCGTACAAGACGCATGGCGTCGCATCCTGCCAGCAGGGGATGGGCACCCCCCGCCCGACACCGCCGCCGGGTCCGCCGGTCAACCCGGCTGGCTCACAATGGGGCGGGTGAACGCTCTCGCTCCGAACGACCCGAACGACCCGAGCAGCCCGAACGACCCGTCCGGCGCCGACTCCCCCCTCGCCTCCTTCATGGCCCTGCGCACCCCCGAAGGTGCGGCGCTCCTGGACGAGCTGCGGTCGTACGACCCCGCCCAGGAGCTCGCCACCGCCACCCGGCTGCGCCGCGACCACCCGGCCCCCCTGGTCTCGGCGGCGCTGGGGCAGGCGCGGCTGCGCCAGCGGGCGGTGGCGAAATTCGGCGCCGAGGACGCGTACCGGATGTTCTTCACGCCGAACGGCGTCGAGCAGGCGACCCGTACGTCGGTGGCCACCCATCGCGCGCGGCGGTTCGTGGCGGCGGGCGGGGTGCGGCGCGTCGCCGACCTCTGCTGCGGGATCGGCGGCGACGCGATCGCGCTCGCGCGGGCGGGCATCTCCGTCCTCGCCGTGGACCGCGACCCGCTGACCGCCGAGGTGGCCCGCGCCAATGCCGCCGCGCTCGGCCTGGACGGCCTGATCGAGGTGCGGTGCGCCGACGTCACCGAGATCGACACCTCGCCGTACGACGCGGTCTTCGTCGACCCGGCCCGGCGCGGCGGCAGGGGCAGGATCTTCGACCCCGAGGCGTACTCACCGCCGCTCTCCTGGGCGACCGGTGCCGCGCTCGGCGCCCCCCGCGCCGCGCTGAAGATCGCCCCCGGCATCCCGCACGAGGCGATCCCGGCACGGGCGGAGGCCGAGTGGATCTCGGACGGCGGCGACGTGAAGGAGGCGGTGCTCTGGTTCGGCGAGGGCTTCGCGCCCGGTTCGTACCGCGCCACCGTGCTCCCGGCCCGCGCCACCCTGTCGTCCGCGGCTCCGCTGCCCGCCCCGCCCGTGGGGCCGGTCGGCCGCTACCTGTACGAGCCGGACGGGGCCGTCATCCGCGCCCATCTGGTCGCCGACATCGTGGCGCGGTGCGACGGCCGGCTGATCGACGAGACCATCGCGTACGTCACGAGCGACGAGCCGTACGACTCCCCGTACACCACCGGGTACGAGATCACCGACCGGCTGCCGTTCAACATGAAGAAACTGAAGGCGCTGCTGCGGGAGCGGAAGGTCGGCGTCCTGACGGTGAAGAAGCGCGGCTCGGCCGTCGAGCCGGAGGAGCTGCGCCGCAGGATGAAGCTCCAGGGGCCGAACGCCGCGACGGTCTTCCTGACCCGGGTGGCCGGGGCCCCGACGATGCTGATCGGTCACCCCGTGCGGCCGGAGGCGTCTTAGGCCAGGTCGGTCAGGTCCTCGGCGTACACCTGGGAGAGCGGCTGAGGACCCACGTACTGCTGGCAGTTGCACTGCCCCGACTCGAAGCGGACCGGCTTCTTCGACTCGTCCCAGGCCGTCGGCACCTCGACCCGCTCATGGCACTTGCCCCGCTTGTCGTGCTTGGCGAGATGGTGCGTGCAGCCGCAGACCGGCTCCGGCGGCCGGTGGGCCGCTTCGACGGCCAGCCGCTCCTGCTTGGCCGCCTCCAGCAGCTCCAGCTTGCGGGTGTGCCGGTTGCGCAGTGCGGTACGGACGTTGTCGACAGCCCACCCGAAGCCGCCCGTCCAGAAGATGATGAGCACCCACCAGTACCACTCCATGTGACACTCCTCCCCCTGTGCGACTCAGGTACCGGTCAGGATAGGTCCGGACTCAGCGGTGCGCGCCGCCCCCGACGGAGAGCAGCGGCTCCGGAGCGGGCGCCCCGATCAGCACCCGCAGCACCCAACGGCGGTGCGCGAAGGCCTTGATGATGCCGATCAGCCCGATGTTCCAGCCGGTCATCCCGAGTCCCGTGACCAGAGCGACCAGCCCGAAACTGTCCTGGGCCGCCTCGGCGGTCGCCGGGACGGCGATGCACGCGTACAGCCCGAGTGCGCACAGCGTGAAGGACATCAGCAGCCAGACGAGGCTGACGCCCGGCATCCGCAGCCGCGCGTCCCGTACCGGATCGCGGTCCAACTGGCCCCAGGCGCTGAGCAGTCGGCGGATCTCGTGGTCGCGGCGCAGGCCGATGACGACGAAGACGATCGCCGGCACCGCGCAGCAGGCGCCCATGACGGCGACGATCACGCCGAGGAGGGCGCTGAAGATGTCGTACGTCTCCTCGAACGTGATGAGCGCCGCGCTCACCAGCGACCAGCCGAGCGCACAGAGCGCTCCCCACAGCCACAGCGTCACCAGTCGTACCGGTGAGACATGCACCCTCACCAACTCCCCGAGCACCACGGCCCGGTCGGCGAGCATCGCCTCGCGGTCGGGCCAGGAACGTATCTCCACGGGCGGTGGCGGCGGCGGCAGTTGTACGCGGCGAAACATGGGCCAGACCCTACCGACCGCGCGCCCTCGCCCCGCGGGCGGCACGGTGCGCGGGGGCCGCCGCGGTGCCATGCTGGAAAGGGACACACGGAGGTTCGCGATGGGGTTCTATGCCGAACGGATCGTGCCCCGGATCGCCGATGCCGTCGGCGGAATGAAGCAGGTCGAACCGTTGCGGCGCCGGGTCTGCGAGGGCCTGTACGGCGAGATCATCGAGATCGGGTTCGGTTCCGGACACAACGTTCCGTACTACCCGGATGCCGTCACCGAAGTGGCCGCGGTCGAGCCGTCCGATCTCGGCTGGAAGCTGGCCCGGGACCGGATCGACGCGGGGCACACCCTGGTGCGGCGCGCCTGTCTGGACAGCCAGTACCTGCCGTTCGAGGACGACACCTTCGACGGCGCCCTGTCGACGTGGGCGCTGTGCACCATCCCCGACGCCGACGCGGCGCTGCGCGAGGTGCGCCGGGTCCTCAAACCCGGTGCGACCCTGCACTTCCTGGAGCACGGTCTGGCACCGGAGGAGGACGAGAACGTACGCCGCTGGCAACGCCGCCTCGATCCGCTGGAGCGGCGGCTCTTCGCCGGGTGCCGCCTGACCCGGCCGGTCGCCGAGATGCTGACGGCCGCGGGGTTCACGATCGTCGACCTCGACGAGTTCTACGAGAAGGGCGCACCGAAGGCGATGGCGGCCGAGTCGATGGGCGTGGCCGTGCCGTAGGCCGGTGTGGCTGTGCCTTGGGCCGGTGTGGCTGTGCCTCAGGCCGGTGTGCCGTCCGGCGCCCGGAGCTCATCGGCCGGCGCGGTCCGTACCTGCCGCGCGGTCCAGGAGCAGCGCGCGCTCCCGTTCGTTGCGGGTCAGTCCCGCCGCCCGTACGAACTCCGCCCGCGCCTCGTCCGTACGTCCCAGCCTGGCCAGCAGGTCCCCGCGGACGCTGGGCAGCAGGTGGTAGTCCTTGAGCGCCGGGTCGCCGGCCAGCGCGTCGACGAGCGCGAGACCGGCCGCCGGGCCCCGCGCCTTGGAGACCGCCACCGCCCGGTTCAGCTCGACGACCGGGGACGGTGCGATCGCGGCGAGGCGGGCGTAGAGGGCGGCGATGGTGGTCCAGTCCGTGTCCTCGTACGTCACTGCCCGGGCGTGGCACGCGGCGATCGCGGCCTGCACGGTGTACGGGCCGAGACCGGCACCCTCCTCCGTCGCCGCCACGGCCCGTTCCAGGGCCGCGACGCCGCGCCGGATCAGCAGGTGGTCCCAGCGGGCCCGGTTCTGGTCGGCGAGGAGCACCGGCGCACCGTCCGGCCCGGTCCTGGCGGCGGTGCGCGAGGCCTGGAGCTCCAGCAGCGCGACCAGGCCGTGGACCTCGGGCTCCCGCTCCATCAGGCCCGCGAGGACCCGGGCCAGCCGCAGGGCGTCCTCGCACAGCGCCGGGCGCAGCCAGTCGTCGCCCGCGGTCGCCGCGTACCCCTCGTTGAAGATCAGGTAGATGACTTCGAGCACGGAGTCGAGGCGGGCGGCGCGCTCGGGTCCGTACGGCACCTCGAAGGGGACGCCCTCCCGGCCCAGGGTCCGTTTCGCCCGGACGATGCGCTGGGCGACGGTCGGCTCGGGGGCCAGGAACGCGCGGGCGATCTCCTCCGTGGTGAGCCCGCCGAGCAGCCGCAGGGTGAGGGCGATCCGGGCCGCGGTGGTGAGCACCGGGTGGCAGGCGGTGAAGATGAGCCGGAGCAGGTCGTCGTCGATGTCGTCCGCTTCCGGGGGCTCGGGCGGCGGCACGTCCTCCCGGTCCCGTCCCACCTCGGCGAGCTTGCGCGCGTACGTCTCCTTGCGGCGTACGAGATCGATCGCGCGGTGTCTGGCGGTGGCCATGAGCCAGGCGCCCGGCCGGTCCGGGACACCTGACTGCGGCCACTGTTCCAGCGCGGCCACCAGGGCGTCCTGCGCGAGTTCCTCGGCGATGCCCACGTCCCGCACGATGCGGGCGACACCTGCGATGATCCGCGCGGACTCGATCCTGAAGACCGCCTCGACCGCCGCCTGCGCGCTTGCTGCCGTCACGGTCACCCATCAGAGCAGCCGGGCGGGAACGCGGCAAGCGGGGCCGGTCAGATGCTCGGGGCCTCGTCGATCTGGCGGACCTCGGAGGTGACGGTCCAGTTCTCCGGGTGGACCTGCAGGAACCGCTTGGTCCACTCCAGGGCCTCGGCCTTGTCCTTGGCCTGGAGGATGGCGTAGCCGCCGACGACCTCCTTGGTCTCGGTGAAGGGGCCGTCGGTGTAGCTGAGCTTGCCGCCGGACCAGGTGACCCTGGTCCCCTGGGAGGTCGGGGTGAGCCCGGCCGTCTCCAGCATGACTCCGGCCTTGGTGATCTCCTGGAAGAGGGCGCCCATGCGCTTCTCGAACTCGGGGCCCGGGTTCTCGGTGGGGAGGTTCTGCTCATCGATGCGGATCAGCGACATGAAGCGGGGCATGGTGACTCCTCGGTCGGGAGGGCGGGGTCCTTCCCCGCCTCTCACCCTTGCGTCGAACGGGAGACGCCCGGATCGACAGCTCCACCGGAATTCTTCTGAGAATCTTCCGGGGCGGCCACCGGAGCAGCTGCCGAGTCGGCCACCGGAGCGGTCGAGGGGACCGGGGAACCCGACGAGATCACCGAGGGCTGATCAGCCGGGGGACTCGACGGCCCCCAGCGACTCGAAGCGCCACCGGTGCACCGGGCGGGTGATCAACTCCGGGTCCGGCTCGGGGAGTTCGGGCAGCTCGTCGCCGTACTCCCCCTGCCACCAGGTGAGGACCAGGACCCGGTCCTGCGGGGCGCGCAGCAGCTCGCGCCGCAGCGGCTCGCGGGCCAGCTCGGCCGACCGGGCCCGCGCCCATTCCAGAAGTTCGGGGCCCCGGCCGGCGGTGGCGCGCGCCTCCCACATCAGTGCGACGGTCGTACCGCTCGTGCCGCTCATGAGTAGAGGTTGTCCTTGCTGATCTCGTGCACGTGATCGTGGTCGTGCGCGTCGGCACCGGGAACGTGGGGGTCGGTCACCGGCAGCGACGAGTCCGCGGACAGCTCCAGGTCGGAGGCCGGCCTGTTGCGGGCCACCATCTCCGCGCCCAGCGCCGCGACCATCGCCCCGTTGTCCGTGCACAGCCCCGGCCGCGGCACCCGCAGCCGGATGCCGGCCCGCTCGCACCGCTCCTCGGCCAGCGCCCGCAGCCGCGAGTTGGCCGCGACACCGCCGCCGATCATCAGGTGGTCGACGCCCTCGTCCTTGCAGGCCCGGACGGCCTTACGGGTGAGCACATCCACCACGGCCTCCTGGAAGGACGCCGCCACGTCCCGTACCGGCACGTCCTCGCCCGCCGCCCGCTTCGCCTCGATCCAGCGGGCGACGGACGTCTTCAGACCGGAGAAGGAGAAGTCGTACGCGGGATCGCGCGAGCCGCTCAGTCCGCGCGGGAACGCGATCGCCTTCGGGTCGCCCTCCTTCGCCAGCCGGTCGATGACCGGGCCGCCGGGGAAGCCGAGGTCCAGCACCCGGGCGATCTTGTCGAAGGCCTCGCCCGCCGCGTCGTCGATGGTCGCGCCCAGCGGCCGTACGTCGTTGGTGATGTCCGGCGCGAGGAGCAGCGAGGAGTGGCCGCCGCTGACCAGCAGCGCCATGGTCGGTTCGGGCAGCGGGCCGTGCTCCAGCTGGTCGACGCAGATGTGCGAGGCGAGGTGGTTCACCCCGTAGAGCGGCTTGTTCAGCGCGTACGCGTACGCCTTCGCCGCGGAGACGCCGACGAGCAGCGCGCCCGCGAGCCCGGGGCCGGCGGTGACGGAGATGCCGTCGAGGTCGCGGGCGCTGATCCCGGCCTCCTTCAGGGCGCGCTCGATGGTGGGGACCATCGCCTCCAGGTGCGCGCGGGAGGCGATCTCCGGGACGACGCCGCCGAAGCGGGCGTGTGTGTCGACGCTGGACGCGACGGCGTCGGCGAGCAGCGTCGTACCGCGGACGATGCCGACGCCGGTCTCGTCGCAGGAGGTCTCGATGCCGAGTACGAGCGGTTCGTCAGCCATCAGTCAGTCTCTGTCTCTTGTGCGGGCTCTTGCACCGTCAGGCGCATGACGAGTGCGTCGATGTTGCCGGGCTGGTAGTAGCCGCGGCGGAAGCCGATCGGTTCGAAGCCGAAGCGTTCGTACAGCTTCTGCGCCCGGGTGTTGTCGACGCGGACTTCGAGGAGCACCTCGGCGCACTCGAAGGCCGTGGCGTGCTTCAGCAGATCGGTGAGGAGTTCGGAGCCGAGGCCGCCGCCCCAGTGGTCGCGGGTGACACCGATCGTCTGTACGTCGGCGAGGTCACCGGCCGCGGCGAGCCCGGCGTAGCCGACGATCCGGCCGGTGGCGGGGTCCTCGGCGACGACGTAGCGGCGGGTGGCCCGCGGGCCGCGGGCGTGCGCCAGCTCGGACCAGAACATGCCGGCCGACCAGGCGTCGTCCGGGAACAGCTCGCGTTCGAGCGCCAGCACCAGATCGATGTCCCACCAGCGCATCTCGCGCAGTACGGCAGTCGTGCTCGTCACTTCGGGGTGACCACCTTGTAGTTCTTCGGGACCTGGGCGTCGGGCCTGCGCAGGTAGAGCGGCCGCGGCGGCAGCAGTTCCGCGCCCGCGGCGAGCCGCTCGGCGGCGAGGGCGGCCAGCGCACCGGCGCTGACGTGCTCGGGGCCCCGGGCGTCCGGGAACGCCTCGGGGTAGAGCACCGCGCCCGCCCCGACGACGGGGACCGGGGCGAGCTGCTCGGCGATGTCGGCGGGCCGGTCGACGGCGGGCTCCGTGACGCGCGTACGGCAGTCCTCGTAGCGCGCCCAGTAGACCTCCTTGCGGCGGGCGTCCGTCGCGACGGCGAACGGGCCCTCCAGGCCGGCCTGCCCGGCGGCGTACGCGAGACCGTCCAGGGTGCAGACCCCGTGCACGGGCACGGAGAGGGCGGAGCCGAAGGTCGCGGCCGTGACCAGGCCGACCCGCAGCCCGGTGTACGGGCCGGGGCCGACGCCCACGACCACGTCCGTCACGGCGTCGAGTTTCACCCCGGCCTCGGCGAGGACCCGGTCGACGGCGGGCAGCAGCAGCTCCCCGTGCCTTCGGGCGTCGACCCGGCCGGACTCGGCGACGACGGAGGTCCCGTCGTGAAGGGCGACAGTGACGGCGGGGGTGGCGGTATCCACGGCGAGCAAGAGCACGCAAACAGCCTACGGCTCCTCCGACGGGGGCACGGTGTCCCGTACGGCGTCCCGGTACGACCGGCCCCGGCTGCTACCGTCACCGGGAACACGCGGGTACGACGTAATCGCTAAACGCTTGTACGACATACGGAGCGAAAGGGGCGCGCACGGTGGCAAGGGGCAGCTCGGGAATCGTGGCCGGGCTCACTGCGGCGGCTCTCGCCGCGGTCGGTTTCCTGGCCTACCAGGCATCGGCGAACGCCCCCGACTCCGTCGCCGCCCCCAAGCCGAAGGTCTCCAGCAGCGCACCCGCCGTCGGCCACGACAAGCCGAAGGCGAAGAAGCCGCCGGCCGCGCTCCCGGCCGGCTCCGGCACCGGGAAGCGTGTGGTGTACGCCCTGGAGGACCGTCAGGTGTGGCTCGTCGACGCGTCCGGCACGGTGAACAGGACGTTCGAGGTCATGCCGAGCGCGCTGAGTCCGCGGCCCGGGACGTACGAGGTGGGTGCGCCGCGCCAGGGGCCGCCCACCAAGGGCTCGGACGGCGTGATGATCGAGCACGTGGTGCGGTTCGCGATGGTGGAGGGCGCGTCCGTCGGATTCAGCGCGGCAGTGGACGGCTCGATGGAGAGCCCGGATCCGTCGCTGAAGACGGGCGGCGTGCGGATGTCCCGGGCCGACGGGGACGCGTTGTGGAAGTTCGCGACGGTACGCACGAAGGTGGTCGTCGTCCCGTAGCCGCCGGGCCCCCGGCGTCCTCGGCCGGAATGGAGCCCGCGCCTCGATCGGGGACAGTCGTTCAGCCCGCCCGGCGTTCGAGCCCCGCCTCAGCCCCCTCGGCGTCGGATTCGGCGTCGGATTCGGCGTCCGTGGGCGCCTCCGGGGCCGGGTCGGCGGACGGCGGCGTCGAGACCGCCGTGGCCGCGGCGCAAGCCGCCAGCAGGTCACTCATCGATGGCGGCGGCGGCACTTCACGTTCGGCGGACGTCGTCATGGATGCCTCCTGAGGCTCCGGTGGAAGGCGCGGTTAGGCAGACCTAACCCGCTCTCGCCATCCATGTGACCACGCCTGCCCCGCCCAACGCAACAATGTGCCGACACAGTGTCGGCAAACGGTCGCAAAGGTGGGGGAAAGCTGTCGGAAAGCGCCCCCGCGCTCAGCCCTCCAGCACCCCGCGCGCGCCGCACAGGCCCGCCCAGCGCGCCCCGATCCCCACCAGCGTCACCGAGCGCCGTTCGTCGTCCGTGTCGCCGACCGCACGGTGGATCACCACGTGCAGCCGGTCCTCGGACAGCTCCTCGACCTTGCCGTCGCCCCACTCCACGACCACCACCGACTCCGGCAGCGACACGTCGAGGTCCAGGTCCTCCATCTCGTCGAGTCCGCCGCCCAGCCGGTACGCGTCGACGTGGACCAGCGCGGGGCCGCCGGTCAGCGAGGGGTGGACGCGAGCGATCACGAACGTGGGGGACGTGACGGCGCCGCGCACCCCCAGGCCCTCGCCGAGCCCCCGGGTCAGCGTCGTCTTCCCGGCTCCGAGCTCCCCGGAGAGCATCACGAGGTCGCCGGGGCGCAGGACAGCGGCGATCCGGCGGCCGAGGGCCTGCATCTGTTCGGGGGACTCGACGGCCAGGTTCACGGTGACGGTGCCCGGCGCGGCGCCCGCGTCGGCCTCAGCCGCCAGGCTGTTGTGCGGTGCTTCCATGTCCGCCAACGTTACTTCCCTGCCCGCCGACGTCAGCCGCGGCGGGCACCGCCCCGATGCGTACCAGCAGGTCCGCCAGCCGGTCGGTCACCGTCTCCGGGTGTTCCAGCATGACCAGATGACCGCCGTCCGGGACGATGACCAGCTCCGCTTCCGGGAGCTGGTCCGCCATGGCCTCGCTGTGCGAGCTGGGCGTCACCAGGTCCTTGTCGCCCGCCAGGATCAGCACCGGGACGTCACGGAACGCGGGCAGGACGTGGCTCTTGTCGTGCTCGGTGAAGGCCGGGTAGAACTCGGCGACCACATCGATCGGGGTGGATTCGATGAGCCGCTCGGCGAACCGCTCGACCGCCGGGTCGACGTCCCGCGAACCGAACGAGTACCGCTTGATCAGCCCGGCGAAGAGATCGGCGGTCGCCCGCCGGCCGCGTTCCACCAGTTCGGCCTGGGAACCGAGCGCCTTGAGCACCCCGGGCAGCACCCGCCGCACCGCGTTCACGCCCGCGACCGGCAGCCCGAAGCTGACCTCGCCGAGCTTCCCGCTCGATGTGCCGATGAGGCCGATGGCGGCGACCCGGTCCCGGACGAGCTGGGGGTACTGCTCGGCGAGCGCCATCATCGTCATGCCGCCCATCGAGTGCCCGACCAGCACCAGCCGGCCCTCGGGGGCCGCCGCGTCGATGACCGCCTTCAGGTCACGGCCGAGCTGGTCGATGCCGACCGTCACCCCGTCCGCCTGGGCCCGGCCCCGCTCGGAGCGGCCGTGGCTGCGCTGGTCCCAGTGGACGGTGCGGACCAGTCCGCGCAGCGCCGCCCGCTGGAAGTGCCAGGAGTCCTGGCTGAGGCAGTACCCGTGACTGAAGACGACGGTGACGGGCGCGGGCGCCTTGCGGCCGAAGAGCCTGCGCCGGCGCGTGCCGGCGGTGCCGGGAGCGGTCGCACCGCTCCCGGTGGCCCCCGTACCGCCGTCGGGGTCGACCTCGTCGACCTCGTAGTACAGCTCGGTGCCGTCGTCGGCGTTCGCCCGGCCCGGCAGTCCGCGCAGCGAGCCGTACGGTCCCGAGGCGTCCAGCGCCAGCCTGGCCCGTCTGCGCATGCCGCGGCCCACGGTCAGCCGCTCGACGGCGACACCGGCGGCCGCGCCCGCCGCGATCACGCCTATGGCGGCCCCGGCGATCCCCGCCCGGCGCCAGCCGGCCGCCGTGGCGGCCGTCGTCACCGCGTCCCCCGCGCTGATCTCGCTCACCGTGCCGCGCTCCTCGTCGGTCGTGTCCGTCAGGTCAGGGCCGGTCTGTTCCGGTCGTGCTCAGATCGTGCCTGGTCAGGGGCGCTTGTTCGGTCAGGACTCGGCCGGGGTTGCATGCAGATGGACGCGGGGCACACGGCTGCTGATCCGGGTGACGATCTCGTACGCGATCGTGCCGGCGGCCTGCGCCCAGTCCTCGGCGCTCGGCTCGCCCCGGTCTCCCGGGCCGAAGAGCACCGCCTCGCCGCCCACCTCGATCCGGTCCCCGTCGAGGTCGACGACGAACTGGTCCATGGCCACCCGGCCCGCGATCCGCCGCCACACGCCGCCGACGAGGACGGGGGCTCGGCCGGAGGCATGGCGCGGGATGCCGTCCGCGTAGCCGAGCGGGACCAGTCCCAGGTTCGTCTCGGCGGAGGTCGTGTAGTGGTGTCCGTAGCTGATCCCGTGGCCGGCCGGCACCTGCTTGACCAGGGCGATCGACGCGCTGAGCGTCATGACGGGGCGCAGCCCGAAGTCGGCCGGGGTGCCCAGCTCGGGGCTGGGCGAGATGCCGTACATCGCGATCCCGGTCCGTACGAGATCGAAGTGCGCCTCGGGGATCGTCAGCGTCGCCGGGGAGTTCGCCATGTGGCGCACCTCGGGGTCGACGCCCTCCTTCTCCGCGTACGCGACCATGTCGCGGAAGTGGTTCAGCTGGGCGGCGATGGAGGGGTGGCCCGGTTCGTCGGCGCAGGCGAAGTGGGACCAGAGGCCGGTGATCCTGACGGTGCCCGCCTCCTCCGCGGTGCGGGCGGCGGCGACGAGCTCGGGCCAGTCGGCGGGCTGGCAGCCGTTGCGCCCGAGGCCGGTGTCGGCCTTGAGCTGGATACGGGCCGGAATGCCGGCCTCCGTGGCCGCGGCGACGACCTCGCGCAGGGCCCACATCCCGCTCACCGACACATCGATGTCGGCCTCGATCGCCTCGCGCCAGGGCCCGCCCGGCGTCCACAGCCAGCACATCACCCGGCCGCCGAGCCCGGCCGCCCGCAGCGCGAGCGCCTCCTGCGGCGTCGCGGTGCCCAGCCAGGTGGCCCCGGCCTCCAGGGCGGCGCGGGCACAGGGCACCGCTCCGTGCCCGTACGCATCGGCTTTGACGACGGCCATGAGTTGCGCGCCGCCCGTCCGCGCGCGCAGTGCACGCACGTTGGCGCGCAATGCGTCGAGGTCGATCTCGGCACGGGCTCTCAAGGACGCTGTCTCGTTCATCGCGCCCAGTCTCTCAGAGGCGTACGGCAAACCCCTCGGGCGGCGGGTCGGGAGAGGCCGGTCGCCGAGGCAACCCGCCGGGCCACGTGGGTCCACCTCAGTGGTGGCGCAGCTCGTGTTCCAGATGGTCGACGAGGACCGGGACGTGGCTGTGCGGTACGTCCTTGACCGCCGTGACCAGCGTGACCGGGCCGCCCTCGCGGACCAGTTCCACCAGCTCGTCGACGGCCGCGGTGTGGACGGGGTCGGCCAGCTCGGCGCGGTAGCGGTCGACGAAGTCGTCATAGCGGGCGCCGGTGCGGTCCTCGTGGTACCAGTCGCGGAGCTCGTTCGACGGGGTGATGTCCTTGAGCCACTTGTCGATTGCGGCCCGCTCCTTGGACTCGCCGCGCGGCCAGAGCCGGTCGACGAGGACGCGGGTGCCGTCGTCGTCCTCCTTCGGCTCGTACACCCGGCGTACGCGTACATCGCTGCTGCCCACGGTCGGCCCTCCTGTCGACGCCCTTCGGACCCGGTCGGCGTCCGTCTGCGCCCAGGATCACTCAGGCCCGTACGTCCCGCCACGCCGCCGGGATCGCCTCCGCGACGTCCTGCGCGGCGACGGGAGCGCCGTCCGAGGCGTGCCGGGCGGCCAGGCCGTGCAGATACGCGCCGGCCGACGCGGCGTCGCGCGGGGCGAGGCCCGCAGCCAGCAGGGAGCCGGTCAGGCCGGAGAGGACGTCGCCGCTGCCGGCCGTGGCCAGCCAGGAGGTGCCGGTCGGATTGACTCGTACGGGGGTGGGTCCGGCATCGGTGGCGACCAGGGTCGTCGACCCCTTGAGCAGGACCGTGGCGCGGAAGCGGGCGGCCAGTTCCCGTACGGCGGCGAGCCGCCCCGCCTCGACCTCCTCGCGCGGGACGCCGAGCAGGGCGGCGGCCTCACCGGCGTGCGGGGTGAGGAGGGTCGGGGCGGTGCGCGCGCGTACGACGGTGGCGTCGAGCAGCCGCAGCCCGTCGGCGTCGACGAGCACCGGGACGTCCGCCTCCAGCACGCCACGGACCGCCTCCACGGCCTCCGTACCGTCACCGAGCCCCGGCCCCACGACCCAGGCCTGTACCCGCCCCGCCTTCGACGGCGGCCCCGCGTGGACCAGCGTCTCCGGATGGCGGGCGATCACCGCGCCGGCGCCCGGACCGACGTACCGCACCGCTCCGGCACCGCCCCGCAGCGCCCCGGAGACGGCCAGCACCGCCGCTCCCGGATACCGCGCCGACCCGGCGACGATGCCGACGACACCGCGCCGGTACTTGTCGCTCTCGCTGCCGGGGACCGGCAGCAGCGCGGCGAGGTCCGCGTACTGCAACGCCTCCAGGTCGGGCACGTCGGGCAGCTCCGGGCCGAGCCCGATGTCGACGAGGTGCAGCGCGCCCGCCAGGCCGGCGGCCGGGTCGACGAGCAGTCCGGGCTTGTACGTGCCGAAGGTGACGGTCGCGTCGGCCCGCACCGCGTCGCCGAGCACCTCGCCGGTGTCCGCCTCGACGCCGCTGGGCAGGTCGACGGCGACGAAGGCCGCGCCGGTCGCCTCGAAGGCCCGCACCAGCGCGGCGGCCTCCGGACGCAGCCCGCCGTGCCCGCCGATGCCGGTGATCCCGTCCACGACGAGATCGACGTGCCCGCCCCAGGCGGCCGCGAACGGGTTCCCGGCCGCGTCTCCGCCCCCGCCCGCCGCCGCGCCTCCCTCCGCCGCGCCCCCGCCCGCCACGCGCCCGCCCGCCGCGAGCAGGGCGGCGAGCCCGCCCTCGTGGGCGCGGCCGGGCGAGGTGAGCACGGCGCGCACGCCCGCGCCGCGGCGGGCCAGCCGGGCGCCCGCGTACAGCGCGTCGCCCCCGTTGTCGCCGCTGCCGACGAGCAGGACGACCCGGGCCCCGTAGACCCGGCCGCGTCGGCGCAGCACATCGGCGCACGCCGCCGCGAGTCCCGCCGCGGCACGCTGCATCAGGGCGCCGTCCGGCAGCCGGGCCATCAGGGCCCGCTCGGCGGCCCGTACGGTCTGAACGCTGTACGCGGTACGCATGTGGTCAACCCTCCGCGATCACCACGGCCGACGCCACCCCCGCGTCGTGGCTGAGCGACACGTGCCAGTGCCGTACGCCCAGCTCGGCCGCGCGCGCGGCAACCGTGCCGCTCACCCGCAACCGGGGCTGCCCGCTGTCCTCGACGTACACCTCGGCATCCGTCCACAGCAGGCCGCCCGGCGCACCCAGCGCCTTCGCGAGGGCCTCCTTGGCGGCGAACCGCACGGCGAGCGAGGCGACACCGCGCCGCTCGCCGCTGGGCAGCAGCAACTCGCTCTTCAGGAAGAGCCGGTCGGCCAGATGCGGCGTACGCTCCAGCGCCGCGTCGAACCGTTCGATCTCGGCCACATCGATCCCGACCCCGATGATCACGCGTGTTCCCTCAACTCTCGCTACTCCACGGTCACGGACTTCGCCAGATTGCGCGGCTGGTCCACGTCGTTGCCGCGGGCCGTCGCCAGTTCGCAGGCGAACACCTGCAAGGGCACGGTCGACACCAGCGGCTGAAGCAGCGTAGGCGTAACGGGAATCCTGATCAGATGGTCGGCGTACGGGACGACCGCCTCGTCGCCCTCCTCGGCGATGACGATGGTGCGCGCGCCGCGGGCCCGGATCTCCTGGATGTTCGACACGATCTTGTCGTGCAGCACCGACCGGCCGCGCGGCGAGGGCACGACCACGACGACGGGCAGACCGTCCTCGATGAGCGCGATCGGCCCGTGCTTGAGCTCGCCCGCGGCGAAGCCCTCGGCGTGCATGTACGCGAGTTCCTTGAGCTTCAGCGCGCCTTCCAGGGCCACGGGGTAGCCGACATGGCGGCCCAGGAAGAGCACGGTGTCGTGGTCGGCGAGGGAGCGGGCCAGCGCGCGCACGGGTTCCATGGTCTCCAGGACCCGTTCGACCGCCCCGGAGATCTCGGAGAGCTGGCGGATGACGGTCCGGATCTCGTCGCCCCACTTCGTACCGCGGATCTGTCCGAGATACAGGGCGACGAGGTAGCAGGCGACGAGCTGGGTGAGGAACGCCTTGGTGGAGGCGACGGCGACCTCGGGCCCGGCGTGCGTGTAGAGCACGGCGTCGGACTCGCGGGGAATGGTGGAGCCGTTGGTGTTGCAGATGGCGAGGACCTTCGCGCCCTGTTCGCGGGCGTGCCGCAGGGCCATCAGGGTGTCCATCGTCTCGCCGGACTGCGAGATCGCGACGACGAGGGTGCGGTGGTCGAGGATCGGGTCTCGGTAGCGGAACTCGCTGGCCAGCTCGGTCTCGCAGGCGATCCGGGTCCAGTGCTCGATGGCGTACTTGGCGATCATCCCGGCGTGGAACGCGGTGCCGCAGGCGACGATGACGACCTTGTCGACGTCGCGGAGCTCGTGGGGCGGAATCCGTACCTCGTCGAGGTGGAGGGTGCCCGCGCCGTCGATCCGCCCGAGGAGCGTGTCGGCGACGGCCCTGGGCTGGTCCTCGATCTCCTTGAGCATGAAGGAGTCGTGGCCGCCCTTCTCCGCGGCGGAGACGTCCCAGTCCACGTGGTACGCACGGACGTCGGCGGGCCGCCCGTCGAAGTCGGTGACGGTGACACCCTCCCGGCGCAGCTCCACGACCTGGTCCTGGCCCAGCTCGATCGCGGAGCGGGTGTGCGCGATGAACGCGGCCACATCGGAGGCGAGGAAAGACTCGCCCTCCCCCACCCCCACCACGAGCGGTGAGTTGCGCCGGGCCCCGACCACCGTGCCGGGCGCGTCCGCGTGCAGGGCGACGAGGGTGAAGGCCCCCTCCAGCCGCCGGCAGATCTGCCGCATCGCCTCCGCCAGGTCGGCGCAGGACGAGAACGCCTCGGCGAGAAGATGGGCGACGACCTCGGTGTCGGTCTCGGAGGCCAGATCGTGGCCGCGCTCGGCGAGTTCGGCGCGCAGGACGGCGAAGTTCTCGATGATCCCGTTGTGCACGACGGCGACACGGCCCGCGTTGTCGAGGTGCGGGTGGGCGTTGGTGTCGGTGGGGGCGCCATGGGTGGCCCAGCGGGTGTGCCCGATCCCGGTGGTCCCGGCCGGGAGCGGGGCCTCGGCCAGCACCTTCTCCAGGTTGACGAGTTTCCCGGCCTTCTTCGCGGCGGCCAGGCCGCCGTCCGCGAGGAGGGCGATGCCCGCCGAGTCGTAGCCCCGGTATTCGAGGCGCTTGAGGCCCGCGACCACGACGTCCTGCGCCGACTGCCCACCGACGTATCCGACGATTCCGCACATACCGTTCCCTTCCTGGTCACCCACCCCGTTTCTTCGCATCGTCGCAGAAGGCGAACGGGGCGGCAGAAATGCAGGCGCGGTGCGCTGGGTCCGAGACGCGGCGCGGCGAGTCCGAGACGCGGTGGGCCCGGCGGTAGGCACGGGGGGGGTGCCGGTGAGGGCCCGGAAGTGGTGGCGCAGAGCGGCCGGTGAGGTGAATCCCGTACGCACCGCGATGCCTTCGACGGGGGTGTCCGTCTCCCTCAGCAGACGCTGCGCCTCCTGGAGACGGGCACGGAGCAGGTACTGGAGCGGACCGAGTCCGGTGTGGGCACGGAAGCGGCGGGTGAGGCTGCTGGTGCTGGTCCGCGCGTGGGTGGCGATGTCGGGGAGGGTCATCGGCACCCCCGCCAACCTGCGCCACCACTTCCAGCGGCTGACGGGCACCAGCCCCAGCACGTACCGCACGGCCTTCCGCGCGCTGGTCACCGGCCTCACCCGGCCGGAACGGGAGGAGGCCGGGTCGTCGTCCTGAACGGCCCGGCTCTCCCCGGCGAACCGGTGGTTCAGCGCTTGAGGAACTCCAGGAGGTCCTTGTTGAACTTCTCCTTGTCGCCCGGGACGAGGGCGATGCCGTGGGAGCCGCCCTCGTAGACCTTGAGGGTCGCGCTCGGGATGAGTTCGGCGGACTTGCGGCCCGTGGCGTCGATGGGGACGACCTGGTCGTCGTCACCGTGGACGACCAGCGTCGGGATGTCGAACTTCTTCAGGTCCGCGTGGAAGTCCGTGGCCGCGAAGGCGTCGACACAGGCGACACCGCCCTCGATGGTCTCGGCCATGGCCATGTGCCAGAAGGCGTCCTTGTTGCCCTGGGTGACCTTGTTGCCCTCGCGGTTCGCGCCGAAGAAGCCGATCGCGGTGTCCTTCCAGAACTGCGAACGCTCGGTGAGGATGCCCTTCTTGATGTCGTCGAAGACGGACCGGGGTACGCCCTCGGGGTTGTCGGGGCCCTTGAGCATCAGCGGCACAATCGCCGAGAGCAGGACGGCCGACCTGATCCGGCCGGTACCGTGGCGGCCGATGTATCGGGCGAGTTCGCCGCCGCCCATCGAGTGTGCGACCAGCGTGACGTCCCGCAGGTCCAGTTGAGTGATCAGGTCGTCGAGGTCGTCCGCGAAGGTGTCGAAGTCGTAGCCGTCCCAGACCGGGGTCGAGCGGCCGTGCCCGCGCCGGTCGTGCGCGATGCCGCGGAATCCGTTGTCCGCGACCGCCTTGAGCTGGTCCTGCCAGGCATCCCCGTTCAGGGGCCAGCCATGGATGAAGACGACGGGGCGGCCGCGGCCCCAGTCCTTGTAGAAGATCTCGACACCGTCACGCGTGGTCACCGCGGGCATACGTTTGTCCTCTCGGGTGTGCTGCCGGGCCCCCTCATCCAGGGTGCGGCCGGACGCCGGGGCCGCAATCCGAATCGTGGCGACCCGACGGCGTCCGCGCCTCGCCTTCAGGGGCTCAGGACAGCGAACGTCCGACGGTCCCCCGTCCGTACGCGTCGGCGCAGCCCGCCCGCATCCTCTGTGCGTCTCACACCCCTTGCCTTCTCCGCGGCTGGAGAAGGGTTCCCGTGACCTGTGACCCGCCCCGCCGGTGACCGGCGTCAGGTGTCCCGCCGCGGAAGGAGCAGCCGTTGGCGGGAGCGACCTGAGCCTGATGCGAAACGGGCCACGAAGCGACACAGGGCACAGTCGCTGTGAAACGCACGCGGGCCCCTCCGGTGATCGCCCGGCCGCCCGCTGCAACCGTCAGCCGTCTCGACGACGACGCGTCCGCGGGTCGCACGACTTCAGCGGTCCGACACGCTCTCGCGTCACAGGCGTTTGGCACTGCGCAGCGTGGCGGCGTAGTACCCGTTCCCGTCCAGCCGGGACGTGCCGCCCTTGTCTCCGATGGTCGGTCCGTTGACCTCTTCGCGGCTGGACACGAAGATCTTGTGTCCGTCGGTGTCGTGCCCCATGTATATGCCGACGTGGTCGAGGCGCTGCTTGGTGCGCTGGTCGAGTTTGAAGAAGACCAGGTCGCCCGGTTGCAGCACGTCGATGCTCTTCGGCCGGTCCGCGGGGGCGATGCCCTTGAGGTCGATGATGTCCGTGCCGCGGTTCGAGCGGGCCATTCCGTTGGCGGTGCGCGGCAGTCCGTCGCCGAGGGTGTCGGTGACCATCAGCGGATAGCGGGCGCGGTAGCCGAAGACCGTACGGATGAAGCCGGAGCAGTCCATCGAGCGGGCGCGCTCGGGACGCGGCTGCATCGTGGTGCCGTTGCGGAACGTGTACGGGATGCCGAGGTAGTCGAAGAAGTCGGACTCCTCCAGCCGGTAGTCGTTGCCCGGGCTGCCGTTCGGGTTGATCGGACCGAAGTTGGCGTCCCCGGCGTACGGGACCCCCTCGTCGTCCTTCTTGACCGGGGCCTGGTCGACGTATTGGAAGGCCGTCGCGAAGAGGTCGTCCTCCTCGCTGCCGAAGAACTCCTTGAACCAGTCCTTGAACCACTTTTCCTTCTCGGAGCCCTTCTTCCACTGGTACGGCATGAGCCGCACCCAGTCCTCGGTGACGACCCGGGACTTGGTGGAGGCGGGTTCGGTGAAGGTTCGGCTGGGGCCGGTGAGTGTGGCGGTGCGGGCGCCGTCGGTGAAGCTGGCGAGGACCTCGCCGTCGGCCCCGCGCAGCAGGGTGCGGGCCGGGTTCCGCAGTCGCTCCCAGCGCTGTTCGCCGTCTTTGAGACCGGCGCCGGAAGACCGCAGTGCCGGGTTGTCGGTGACGGCCTGCACGGCAGGGGCCTTGGCCTGTTCGTCCTTGCGCAGTTCGACGGTGAGGTAGGCGCTGCCCGCAAGCAGGCTGATCACCGTGACGGCATGCAGCACCGGGCGGGGGCCGCGCTTGGTCTTGGCACTCATGAGTCGGTCAGCTCCGGGTGGGTGGGTCGAGCGGTGTCGGTGGGTCAGACGGTGGGCAGGGCGCCGAGCAGGATTCCGGCCGTGAGTACGACGTACGCCATCAGCGTCACCGTGCCGGTCGCGAGCAGCGTCGCACCCTTGGGCTGGCGGACGAGCTGATAGGCGATCAGGCCCGGGACGATGAAGCCGAGCGTCTGGTTGGTGTACATCAGCGGGAACTCGAGCGACAGCACGATCATCAGCGTCGCCTGGAAGACGACGCCGGTGAGCACGACGGTGGAGAACAGCCGCTTGCCGTAGAGGATCACGACGCGCTGGAGGCCGAGGACGGCAACGTACGTCAGCACGGTGACGCCGACCACCATGGCCGCGCGCTGCAGGTCCTCGACGAGGGTGAGGGCCAGCCAGCCCGGGGTGATCATGCCGCCGGGTGAGAGGTTGGTCGTCAGGTAGCAGACCAGCGAGAACATCAGCCCCAGAGCGATACCGATCGCGGCTATCTCAGGGGTGAGGACGGAGGGGATCAACGGGGTTCTCCTGGGTTCTGCTGCTGGGCCGGGGCGGGCGGCCGAACCGGCTCGAACGGACCGCGTACATAGGGCTCTGCGGGCGGCTGCGCCGGGCTCTGTGGCGGTATCCCGGACATCGGCCGGGGCTGCTGCGTCCGCTGTCCCGGCTGCTCCTGCTGGGGCTGCTGGGGCTGCTGGGGCTGCTGGGGCTGCTGGGGCTGCTGGGGCTGCTGGGGGCGTACAGCCGGCTGGTGCTGCTGGTAGCGGGTCTCGTACGCCTCGGGGTACGGCGCGAACGGGTCGAGGCGCGGTGTGTACCGCGGGAGCGCGAGCGTCTCGTCGTGCCGCACGTGGCCGGGTTCGGGGGCGGGCGCTCGGCGCTGGGGCTGGGCCGGGATCACGGGAACGGCCGCGGTGGGCGGTCCGTCGTCGTGTCGTTCGGCACGTGCCTCGCCGCGCACGCCGTTGTGCGCGTCCCTCGCGTCCAGCTCGTCCGGCGTCTCGTCCGGCGTCTCGTCCGCGGGCAGTTCGGCCAGCTGTTCCAGCAGAAGTTCGCCCTGTCCGTGAATGTTGCCGATCGCGACGAGCGAGGACTCCGGGCCGAGCTGGTCGAGCAGCTGCCGCATGAATTCCTCCGGATCGCGCTTGTCACCGCCCAGGTCGACCGCCGTGTGCCGCCACTGGGCGGGGATCGCGTCGATGGCGCTCTTCGCCGGGTGTCCGATGACGAAGACCTTCTCGGGCTGGAGGTCGGGGATGATCTGGCCCATCTGCCCGTTGCGCTCGACCCGGTCGGGGCGGCAGTTGATGACAACGTTCAACGGCCGGCTGATCGCCCCCAGGTCGAGCAGCTGGTTGATGTTCATCAGCGTCGACTCGGGGTCATTGGCCGCGAAGACGTTCGCGAACCGCAGCCGCTTGTCGTCGTGGGTGCGGTACCGCTCGACCGAGAGGACACCCGGGTCCGGCGGAGCGTCGTACATGCCCTGCAGCGCGGTCTCCCGGTCGACGCCGAGGAGTTCGGCGACGGTCAGCGCGATTGCCACGTTCTCCTTGAAGGTGAACCAGCTGAACCCGCGCAGCTCCTCGTCGCTGACGGTCTCCGGGTCCGCGTAGATCAGCTGGCAATCCCGGGCGTCCGCCTCCTCCTGGAGGATGTCGAAGCGGTCCTGCTCGGCGGTGACGCAGATGCCGCCCTCCGGCATGGAGCGGCACAGCGAGCGGGCCACGTCGTCGAGTGTCGGGCCCATTTCGGCCAGATGGTCCTCGCGCACGTTGCAGAGCACACCGATCGTCGAACGGATCAGCTTCGACTGGTTGATCTCCTGGAGCGCCGGCATGACGGCCATGCATTCGATGACGAGCGCGTCCGGGGTGTACGAGGCGGCGCGGCGCACGATGCCGATCTGCTCCACCACGTTGGCGATGCCGAATTTGCGGTAGACCGGCTCCTCGGTGGCGTCCGGGTGGATGAAGCGGGCCGCGGTGCCGGTCGTCTTGGCGACGGTGACGAGGTCACCGCCGCGCAGTGCGCCGGCGCAGAGCCGGGTGATGGAACTCTTGCCGCGGATGCCGTTGATCAGTACGCGGGTCGGGATCCGCTCCAGATTGCTGAAATGGCGGCGCTGCTCGACGATGCCCGCGATCAGCAGGATCGCGCAGCACACCACGAGCACGGTGTAGAGGAAGAGCAAGGCCGATCAGTTCCTTCCGGCGAGGGGAGCGCCGTCGCGTCTGCGTTGCTCCTGGAGTTGCTGCCGGACGAGTTCGAGACTTCGCGCGACCGCGCCGACCTCGTCGTGGTGGTGCGGGAAGAGCACGGTGCGCCGGTCGCCGTCGGCAAGCGCCTCGGCCTTTCCGGCCAGCTCGCGCAGCGGCCGTACGACGACGATGTGCAGCCAGCCGAGGCAGGCAGCGGCGGCGGTGATGCCGAGCAGCCCGGAGAGGACGGTGCGGTTCTGCAGGCTGTACTCGGGGATGGCAAGGCCTGCGGCGGGCTGCCAGCTGACTACCGTCCAGCCGAGCTTCTTCGCCGCCCCGCCGCCGACGAACGGCGCGGCGCCGGCGATCTGGACTCCGTCGCCGTCGCGGTACATGACTCCGCCGGCGCGGGCGCTGAGGCCGGTCTTCTGGTTGGCCCCGGTCGCCAGCTCGTCGAGCCGCTTGGGAAGACTCTGGAAGGCGAGGTACCCGGTGTTGCCGCCGAGGACTCGGCGTTCGGCGTCGACGACCCGGATCTGGCCGAGGCCGGGGCGCTTGAGCAGCGAGTTGATGAAGTCGATCCGGAACTCACCGATCACGGCGGCTCCGTCGCGGCCCGGGATCTCTGCGTACCCGGCGATGACGGGTTCCTTGCCCGAGTCGTTGAGGACGTTGATCGGCTGCGCGAACGGCTTGTCGTTGCCCTTGTCGCCTGCGGGCAGCCGGTGCGGGGACTCGCCGGCCCGGGCGGTGATCGTGCCATCGGCGGCGCGTACGTACAGCGACCGGTAGCGCACATGCTCGGTGCGGGTCCGCTCCAGGACCTTCTTCATGTCGTCGGGGCTGGTCCGGTCGCCGATCAGGGAGGAGACGGACACCAGGTCGGCGTGGCCCTCGTTGAGCGCGCGGCGTACCCGGTCGGAGAGCGTGTCGGTGCGCTCGCGCTGGTCACTGATGATCTGCTCCGGCACGGCGACGGTCGAGTCGGCGCGGTTGAAGAGCAGCAGCATCGGCGCAGACCAGGCGAGCAGCAGGATGCCGCAGACCACGACGAGGCCGCGGGTGCCGAAGCGGCTGCGACGCGATGCGCCGGAAGACACGGCCGCGGTACCGGCCGGTTCGCCGAGGAGCTGGCGGCGGAGCCGCTCCAGGGCCTGCCCGATCCGCGCGGCCTCGCCGTACCTCGGGACGGTGACGGGGCGGGTCAGGTCACCGCGGGTGAGTCGGCGGCTCTCCAGGAAGAGCTTCAGCAGCGGCCGCTGGACCGTACCGAGCAACAGGGCAACCGCGAGGCCGCCGATCAGCAGCACCGCGGCCGCGGCGAGCAGGCCGAAGAGCGGCCCGACGACCCGCGTGGGGTCCACGGCGACATCGACCATGGCGACGACGGTCAGCCCGAGCGCGGTCGCGACCGTGCCCTCGCCCGGCTGCGGGCCGGTGAGCGTGGCGTATCCGGCGACGGAGCGGTCGCCCTCGAAGGAGTCGCCGAGCAGGCTGCCGCTGACCCCGGGGAAGCCGCCGGAACCGGGCTCCTTCGTCTTGAGCGGATGCTGCGCGGCCTTGGCAGCGGCGATCTTGGAAAAAGCTTTCAGCTGCTTGTTGGAGCGCTTTACGCCGTCGCGCTGAAGGTCGGTCAGCACCTGCTCGGGTTCCGGGATGCCGTCGCTGCTGAGGATGCGTCCTTCGCTGTCGATCACGGCGATGGAGCGGAACTGTCCGAGGCTGATGCCGGGAAAGCGCAGACTGCTCGATGCGATCAGCAGCTGCTGCGGCCGGTCCGGCCAGGACAGCAGGGCGAGGGCGAGCAGCCGGGTCTCGCCGTTCTGCAGCCGCACCATGCGCGGGCTGAGCCCGTCCTGCCCGGCGAGCTTGCTCGTGTCGACGGCGGTAACGGGCACGTTCTCACCGCGCGCGGCAAGCATCCGCCCGGACTTGATCTCCACGACGGCCGTGCCCATCCATTTCTGGTAGACACTGCCGATCTTGTCGAGGACGGCGTCCGGCGAGACCGGATCGCCGGCGCTGAAGAGCCCGGCGGTACGGGTCAGGTCGGTGGCGCTCTCGTCGATCGAGGCGCGCATGGCGATGGCACCGTCCTCGGCGAAGTGCTGCTGTGACGTCAGCACGGCTGCGGGTACCGGGTCCTGACTGGCTCTGCCCAGGCCGAGGGCGGTGATGCCCGCGAGGGAAAGCAGCAGGGCAGAGAGGACCGCAATGGGTGGACGGATGCCGCCCAACAGCGACATGTCGGCCCGGCGTCGGACCTTGTGCCGCCGTTTCGCGGACGAAGCGGCCATGAGTGTTGCCTTTCAGGTTCTGGCCCGAGTTCCGGCCCGCACCAATGCGTGTCATGGAGATATGGAGAAAGTGCGACCAGTTCCACGACTCGGAAGCTTGGCGGAAAGTTGCACGGAGAGTTGCCGTTGTGACGTACGCCATGTTTCAGGTCCGAACCATGACGTGACGGAGCTTGGATTCCGGTTCGTCGCGCTTCATCTGCACGTCATCTGGGGGACAACCGTGAGACAACTGCAGGTCAATCACTGGTCGGTTGCGGGTCGGCGGAGAGATGGCGTGCGGGTGGGTGCGGATCAGTCCGGAAGATCCACCAGCGGCTTCAGACCGTCCTTGGCAGCACCCCGGTTGAGCATCGTGCCCTGGGTGCGCTCGAACGCCAGCTGGTATCTGGCCCGCTCCTCCCGCGACAGGTCCTTGCCGCTGCGCAGGGATTCGGCGAGATTCACCAGCCGGTGGTCCTTCACCGCGCCCGACGCCTCGGCCGCGTCGGCGGAATCCGGGTCGCTCCCGTCGACGTCCGGCGGGATGGTGACGAGCGTCGGTACGTAGCGAGCGTCCACGTCCCACGTGTCGCCCCGCTTGTGGAACTCGAACCAGCCGATGACACCTTCCTCGGTCAGTCCGGAGGGCACGTCGTGCCGCGCCAGCTGGTTGCCGAGGCCATACGCAACCCAGGTGCCGTCGACCTTCTCCATCGGCTGCACCACATGAGCGTGGTGGCCGATCACCAGGTTGATCCCGGTCTCCTTCGCCAGCCTGCGGGCCAGCTTCAGCTGTGGGGCGCTCGGATCCGGGTGGTGCTCGCGACCCCAGTGGATGCTGAGGATCACCACCTCGGCGCCGGCCTTGCGGGCGGCCTTCTCGGCGGCGGCAATCCTGTCGAACGAGTTCTGGTTGACGATCCAGGGCTTGTCGGCCGGAATCTCGCGGCCGTTGAACCCGAAGGCGTACGACAGCTGGGCGACCTTCACGCCCTTCACATCCATGATCAGCGGCTTGGCTGCCTCCTCGCCGCTGCGCGCCGAACCGGTGTGCCTGAGACCGGCCTTGTCGAGCGTGTCGAGCGTGCGCTTCACGCCCTCGGCGCCGTGGTCGAGGGTGTGGTTCGACGCCGTCGAACAGGTGTCGTAACCGACGCCCTTGATCGCCGTGCTGATCTGCGGCGGGACCAGAAAGTCCGGGTAGCTCTGGAACGGCCCCTCGGGCTTGCCGACGACCGGCTCGAAGTGGCAGATCGCCAGGTCGGCCTTGCTGATCACAGGCTTGACCCCGGCCATGATCGCGCCGAAGTCGAGCCCATCGGCGGCGGTGTCACCGCTCCCGGCGTCCTTGCCGCCGGCCGACGCGGCATCCTTGCGGGCCTGCTCGGTCAGCTGCGGGTGGATCAGGATGTCGCCTGCGGCGGCGACGGTGAAAGACGGGCCGGACTCGGCGTCGGCGCCGCTGTCACCGCCCGGAAGCGAACAACCTGCGGCGGTGGCGGCGAGGAGCGCCAGCACGGTGGCGCGAACCGCGAAGGAACTATGAGGGAATGGTGGCACCCTTAATATTTTCACTTGAATAGGACGCGTGGCCTGCCGTGAAGATAACGATCAAGGCAGTACTGCTGTTTGCGGTGGTGACGGTGGTCACCCTCGGGGCTCTGGTGGCGGTTGTCGTTCCGTCCGGTTACCAGGATCGACCCGGACAGACTTCCCCTGCTGCCCGTGACGGTTACGATCTGGCCCGGCGCATCACCGACTTCACCAGGGACACGGTGGGGCACAGCCACTATCAGCGGCCTCTGCGCGCGCAGCGCCGTACCGTCGCCGAGGGCGTCGGACTCTTCCTGGACGGCCACCGCGCCGAGGCCGGAAGGCGCCTGGCCGAGGTCGACTTCGGTATCCGTACGTTCACCGACACCGGGACCGGCCGCCGCTTCGCCGAGATCGCCGACCGTGCGGCGGAGGCCAGGCGGGGCTGGGGCCGGGTCTATGTCGACCTCGGCACCGCGGTCCGCTGGTCGGTCCAGGTCCCGCATCCGGTCGCCGACGCGCGGAGCGAGCAGCTGGGCATCGGGGTGTTGCGTGCCAGGCCCGGTGGGGTGCTGGTGCTGGCCGGCGCGCACCGGAACGCCGGGGAGGGAGACCGGGCCGACGTCGCACACCGCAGCGACACCGTGTTCGACGTGGTGTGCGACGAACTGGTCGCACGCCGGCTGCCGGGCCTGCAGGTGCACGGCTTCGCCGACGCCACCGAACCGGACTACGACGTCATCGCATCCACCGGCAAAGGCGACCAGGGCCGTACGGCGGCCCGTCGCACGGCGGCCGCCCTGCGGCAGAAAGGCTTCGACGTCTGCCAGGCGTGGTCGCGCCGCTGCGCGCTGGAGGGGCGCAGCAACGAACAGGGGCGACGGGCCGCGGCGGACGGTGTCCCTTTCCTCCACATGGAGTTCAGCCGGAGCGTTCGCGACGACGAGAACCGGATGCGGCAGGCGGTCGCGGCGCTGGCTGCCACGCTGCCCTGAAACGAAGCGCTCGGGCACGTCGTGCAGAGACCGCCCGGCCGAGCACGATCGCCCGCCGCGCGGAGGCCGCAGACTCTCCGCCACCCGTCGAGGTGCCCGACTCGCCCGGCTCCTCGCGACCGAGCAACTCCGGTCGTGGGGCCTGCCGCTGGAGGACGCCGGGCGTGTCATCGCCGAACTGGCGGCGAACGCCGCCCTGCACGGGTACGTACCGGGGCGGGACTTCCGCATCATGCTGACCGTCACCGGGGACACGCTCCGTATCGAGGTTGCCGATGCTCGCGGGGACGTGCTGCCCCGCGTCCCGGAGCGGACCGACGAATCCGAGGCGGGACGCGGGCTGTTGCTCGTCGAGGCGATCGCCATCCGGTGGGGCGTGCAGGTGGGGCCCTTCCCCCGCAAGACCGTCTGGGCAGAGGTAGCCCTCACCGGAACGTGACAGTCACGACCCGGTCTGTCACGTCCCGGTGAACCGCGACGCGGCGGGCCCCGACGTAAAAAGCTTTTAAGGCTCGGGGAAGAAGAAACTTCCCAACCCAACCCCAATCCCTACCCCGGCCTCACGCGAAGGCCCGTCACTCACACGAGTGAGGATCACCAACTCGGCTGGATTTCTGCCCGGTTGGCAGGCATATGCTCGCCCCCACAACCCCAGACATGCGTCGGCCCCCGGCCGGGACTCGCAATCCCGATCGAGGGCCTGACCACCGAGGAAGAAGAGACCTTCCCGATGGATACCCAGCAGATTAGCGCGCCCTCACGCGCCCCGTCTCCCGTTCCCGGGAGCGCCACGCCGTCATCCGGCGTCATGCACCACAACTCCCGGCACACCAGCCGCTTCACCGTGGTCGGCAACCACCTCGCCCAGCACCGCGAGCTCTCCCTCCTCGCGATCGGTCTCGCCACCCACATCCAGTCGCTGCCCACCGGCGCGAAGATCGGGATCAAAACCCTCACCGAACGCTTCCCGGAAAGCGAAGCCCGCATCGCCGCCGCACTACGCGAACTGGAAGCCCACGGCTACCTGAAACGCACCCGCGAACGCCTCCCCAACGGCCGCGTCATCACCCGCACCTGCTCGTACAACCAGCCGGGCTCCGCCAACGCCCGCCCCGTCCCCGCACCCAAACGACGCCCCAAGCCCAGCCACCCAGCCCCGGCCCCGGCATCCCCAGCCCCCGCACCCCCGCCACCCGAGCAGCCGCCCCACGTCCCCGCCCCCACCGCACCCAAACCCCCACCCCCGCCACTCCCCCAACCCGACAATCCCCTCCCCCAACGCCACCACGCCGCCATCGCCCTCCTCACCGACCTCCACCGCAATACACCCCAACTCACCCTCACCGAACGCGACATCCACGCCCTCGCACCCGCCGTCGCCACCTGGTACGAACGTGGCGCCACACCCGCCGCCATCCGCCACGCCCTCACCAACGACCTCCCCCACCCCCTCAAACACCCCGCCAAATTCCTCCGACACCGCCTCACCCACCTCCTCCCACCCCCACGCACTCCCCTCCACCAACCCACCCCACTCCAGAACTGCAACCACTGCGACCGCGCCTTCCGCTCCCCCACCCCCGGCAACTGCCGCGACTGCGAGAGCGGGTTGCCGCTCACGGCGTAGCTGTGGCCGTCGCATCCGGCGATCGGAGCCAGTCCCCCGTGCGGGCCGTATCGGCTGCGGTGCGCAGCAGGTGGGCGACGGCGGGGCGTCCTGCCCCGCCCCTTCTTCAAGGGGCCCGCCCAGGCCCGGATCGCGCACTTCGACTACACCCGCTCGGACGTCACGTACGGAGACGACCTCGCCGCGCTTGTCCGGCTGGTGGCCGCGGGCCGGCTGCACCCGGAGGTCGGCTCGGTCCGGGACCGGTCGCGTACCGCCGACGTCATCAAGGACCTGCGGGCCCGGCAGGTGCGGGGGAAAGCGGTGCTGACGGTGAGGTGACGGCGTCGCACCAAGACGCTCCGAAATCCTGTGAACCTTTCCGCGCCCTGCGGGCAACAAGGGATGACACGCTCAGCCGCCGAGCCCCCAGGAGCCGATGTGACCGGACCACCAGCCAGTCCCGAGGACGATGCCGAGGTCATCGCGCAGTCGCTGGAGCATCCCGAGATCTTCGCCGGGCTCTACGACCGCCACGCTCCCGACATCCACCGCTATGCCGCCCGCCGCCTCGGGGAGGGCGCGGCGGACGACATCACGGCGGAGACCTTTCTCATCGCCTTCCGCTCCCGGCGTCGTTACGAGCGCACGCATCGCAACGCCCGCCCCTGGCTGTACGGCATCGCCGCGAACCTCATCGGCAAGCACCGGCGCAGCGAGGAGAGGGGACTGCGGGCCCTGGCCCGTACCGGTCAGGACCCGGTGGCCGCGTCCTGGAGCGACCGTTCCGACGACCGGATCGCCGCGCAGGCACCGCTGGCCGGGGCGCTCGTCTCGCTCTCGCCCGGTGACCGCCATGTGCTGCTGCTCGTCGCCTGGGCCGACCTCGGGTACCAGGAGGTCGCCGAGGCGCTGGGCATCCCGCTCGGCACCGTGCGGTCGCGGCTCAATCGAGCCCGCCGCAAGGTCCGTGAGGCGCTCGACATGGATCCCTCGTTCACACCCGACGTCATGGAGCTGACCCCGTCATGGACGAAATGACCCGGCTGCGCGAGCTGCGCGCGGACGCGCCCGTACCCGACCGTTCCGCACTCGCCCCGGGCCGGCTGCGGCTCACCCGGGCCGTCGCCTCGGGCCGCCGTGCCCGTCGGCTGAGAGCCGACTGGCGGATCGCCTCGGTCGGCGCGGCCGCGGCGATCACCGTGGCGGCCGTGCTCGGCACCCAACTCGTCGATGCCGCCGCCCCCGACCGCTCCGGACCCGCTGCGACCACCGGAACCCTGCGGCTGGACAGCCCGGCCGAGGTGCTGAACCGGGCCGCCGACGCGATGGAGAAGCAGGAGGCGGCCCCGGAGCCGCGCGACGACCAGTGGATCTACACGAGGACGGTGATGGCCCAGTCGCCCCAGAAGATGATGGTCCGGTCGCCCCAGAAGGGCCCGGCCGTCGGCCGCATCACGTACGACCCCGACAACTGGGTCCCGTACGACAACTCCGCCGCGGCCAAGAACGGGAAGGACGACGACTACCGCACGTCCCGCCAGGTCTACCGGGCCGCCAATGAGCTGCCCGACGACCCCGCACGGCTGCTGGCGAAGGTCCGCTCGTTCTACCCGACCGGCAACACCGCCGAGAACCCGCCCGAGGCCGAGGCCCAGCACAGCTTCCGCGCGATGGGTCTGATGGTCGAGGCGTACCCGATCGCACCGGCCGCCCTCGCCCGGATCTACCGGGCCCTGGCCACCGTCCCCGGTGTCCACGTCACCGACCACCTGGTGAAGGACGCCGCCGGACGCGAGTCCATCGCCATCACCCGGAAGGAGGACGGCAGCCACGAGCAGCGGGAGATCCTCCTCGACCCGCACGACTTCAGCTACGCCGGGATGCGCTTCGTGGTCACCGAGGACTACGAGTACAAGTCCTCCGCGGGCAAGGTGCAATTTCCGACGGAGAAGTTCAAGGCCGGGCAGATCAAGATCAGCCAAGCCCGGGTCAAGGCCGCCGTCGTCGACGCCAAGCGCGAGAAGCCCTGAGACGCCACCAGTAGCCGCGAACCAGGGCCGGTGTCCGCCACAGGGGTGCGGGCACCGGCCCCACCGATGAGTTCGCCCCCGGCGACGTCAGTGGCGAACTCATGGCCAGGGGCAAGGTCGATTCTGCCCTCCTGTGGACCTTCATCGGTGACCCCGACAGCGGACAACTCTGTGTGCTCAGGAAAGTGAACACCCAGCCGTAATCGGTATCCGCAGCCCGGAACGAGCACCGCGCCCACGTGACCGAGCCCACCCCCCACTCCGTTAAAACTCCCGCAACAATGAACATGTGATCACTTCGCCGCCACGGAGCAGCACCCACCGACGTGCCGAGCACGCAGCGACGCCGTACGTCGATCTGTCGCGCGCCGAGTGGAGCGCTCTGCGTGACAAGACGCCGTTGCCGCTGACCGCCGAGGAAGTGGAGCAGCTGCGCGGGCTCGGGGACGTCATCGACCTCGACGAGGTACGGGACGTCTACCTGCCGCTCTCCCGGCTCCTCAACCTCTACGTCCAGGCCACCTCGGGCCTGCGCGGCGCCCTGAACACCTTTCTCGGGGACGCGGGCAACGGGCACGGCGCGCAGCGCGGCACCCCGTTCGTCATAGGGGTCGCGGGCAGTGTCGCGGTCGGCAAGTCCACCAGTGCCCGCATCCTCCAGGCGCTGCTGGCCCGCTGGCCCGAGCACCCCCGCGTCGAACTCGTCACCACCGACGGGTTCCTGCTGCCGATGAAGGAGCTCCAGGCGCGCGGGCTGATGTCGCGCAAGGGGTTCCCCGAGTCGTACGACCGGCGGGCCCTGACCCGTTTCGTCGCCGACATCAAGGCCGGCAAGGACGAGGTGACGGCGCCCGTCTACTCACACCTGATCTACGACATCGTGCCGGGCGAGCGGCTCACCGTACGGCGCCCCGACATCCTGATCGTCGAGGGGCTGAACGTGCTGCAGCCCGCGCTGCCGGGCAAGGACGGGCGGACCAGGGTCGGGCTCGCCGACTACTTCGACTTCAGTGTGTACGTGGACGCGCGGACCGAGGACATCGAGACCTGGTATCTCAACCGGTTCCGGAAGCTGCGCGAGACGGCGTTCCAGAACCCGTTCTCGTACTTCCGCAAGTACACCCAGGTCTCCGAGGAGGAGGCGATGGAGTACGCGGCGACGATGTGGCGGACCATCAACAAACCCAACCTGGTGGAGAATGTCGCGCCCACGCGGGGCCGTGCCACTCTGGTGCTGCGCAAGGGGCCGGACCACAAGGTCCAACGGCTGTCCCTGCGCAAACTCTGATTCTCCGAGCCTCCTGGGAGTGGCCGCGTGCTGCATCTGCGCCTCATCGTTCCCGCCGACCGTACGGACGAGGTGGTGCGTCTGGTGGAAGGCACCATCGGTACGACGCATCTCGTGGTGATGCCCGGGGTCGCCCGCGACCCGGCGGGGGACGTGGTGCTGTGCGATGTGGCCCGGGAGGCGGGCGACGAGGTGATCTCGGCGCTGCGCGGGCTCGGCATCGACAAGTCCGGTTCGATCACCGTCGAGAACATGGACCTCACGATCTCCGCGCACGCCGACAAGGCCGAGGAGGAGGCACCGGGCGAGGGCGCGGACGCGGTGCTGTGGGAGGAGCTGACGGAGGCGACCCACGAGGAGTCGACTTTCAGCGTCACGTACGTGACGTTCCTCGCGGTCGCGACGATGCTCGCCGCCTGCGGTGTGATGCTCGACAACGCGATCCTGATCGTGGGCGCGATGGCGGTCGGCCCGGAGTTCGGGCCGCTGGCCGGGATCTCCACGGCCCTGGTGCAGCGCGCTCCGCGGCTGGTGTGGCGGTCGCTGGTGGCACTGATCGGCGGCTTCGCCGTCGCGATGATACTGACCGCCGGGTTCGCCTGGCTGATGGACGCCTTCGGGCTGTTCAACCGCTCGATGATCGAGGCGGCCCGGCCCAACACGGCGTTCATCTGGAAGCCGGACGCGATGTCGTTCGTGGTGGCGTTCCTGGCCGGGATCGCCGGGACGCTCTCGCTCACCTCGGCGAAGTCCGGGGCGCTGATCGGGGTCGCCATCTCGGTGACCACCGTGCCGGCCGCGGCCAATGCGGCGGTGGCGTTCAGCTACAGCGACTACGGCCAGATGTCGGGCTCCACGGCCCAGCTGCTGGCGAACCTCGGCGGGATCGTGGCCGCCGGGACGCTGACACTGCTGGTCCAGAAGGCCCTGTGGGCGGCGCACCGTCGCCGGTCGGGCTGTGCCGCGAGCCCGTCCGGCGAACAGCGCGAGCAGGCCCTCGGTACCGGGTGACCGACCTGTCCGTCGAGACCGCACGGGCGTCCGTGGAGTGACGAAGCTCAGCGGTGCACGGGGGGAGGCAGACCCTGGTGCGGAGCTGTGCCGCCCCGTTGTCAGTGGCACCGTCGTCAAGTAGCGACATCGTCGGGTCGGGCGGTTCGTGGCGCTTCCCCTCACCTCTCAAGGGGTTCGCCCGGGCACGCAAGGACGACCGCCCGCAACAGGCGGGCGCCGACCGCCGAAGCCGGGTGCGAACCCGAGGGAGCCGGATCACGGCAGCGTGATCCGGCTGTCGCGCTCTAGCCGAGTGCCGACTTCACCACGTCGGCCAGCCGCTCGGCGACCGCCCGTGCCTGCTCAATGTCGGCCGCCTCGACCATGACCCGCACCAGCGGCTCCGTGCCCGACCGGCGCAGCAGTACGCGTCCGGTGGAGCCCAGTTCGCGCTCGGCCTCCGAGACCGCCTCGGCCAGCTCCGGGGAGGTGTCGACCCGGGACTTGTCGACGTCGCGGACGTTGATCAGCAGCTGCGGCAGCCGCTGCATGACCCCGGCCAGCTCGGCGAGCGTACGGCCGGTGGCGGCGACCCGGGCCGCCAGCAGCAGGCCGGTCAGCGTGCCGTCACCGGTCGTGGCGTGGTCCAGGACGATGACATGGCCGGACTGCTCGCCGCCCAGCGCGTAGCCCTCGGCCTTCATCGACTCCAGTACGTAACGGTCGCCGACGGCGGTCTGGACGAGCTGGATGCCCTCCCGCTCCATCGCGATCTTGAAGCCGAGGTTGGACATGACCGTACCGACCACGGTGTCCTTGCGCAGCTGCCCGGCCTCGCGCATGGCGAGGGCGAGCACGGCCAGGATCTGGTCGCCGTCGACCTCCTCGCCGGTGGCGTCCACGGCGAGGCAGCGGTCGGCGTCGCCGTCGTGCGCGATGCCGAGGTCGGCGCCGTGCTCGACGACGGCGGCCTTCAGCAGCTCCAGGTGGGTGGAGCCGCAGCCGTCGTTGATGTTCAGACCGTCCGGATCGGCACCGATCGTGATCACCTCGGCGCCGGCCCGCGCAAAGGCCTCGGGCGAGACCCGGGAGGCCGCGCCGTGTGCCTCGTCGAGGACGACCTTCAGCCCGTCGACCCGGTTCGGGAGGACGGCGACGAGATGGGCGACGTACCGGTCGAAACCCTCGGCGTAGTCGGTGACCCGGCCCACGCCGGCGCCCGTGGGCCGCGCCCAGGGCTCACCGGTGCGGTGCTGCTCGTAGACCGTCTCGATCCGGTCCTCCAGCTCGTCGGCGAGCTTGTGGCCGCCACGGGCGAAGAACTTGACACCGTTGTCCGGCATCGCGTTGTGGCTGGCGGAGAGCATCACACCGAGGTCGGCGCCCAGCGCGCCGGTGAGGTGCGCCACCGCGGGGGTGGGCAGCACACCGACCCGCAGGACGTCCACGCCCGCGCTGGCGAGGCCTGCCACGACGGCGGCCTCCAGGAACTCTCCGGACGCACGGGGGTCACGTCCCACCACCGCTGTCGGCCGATGCCCCTCGAAGGTGCCGGCCTCGGCAAGCACATGCGCCGCAGCGACCGACAGACCGAGCGCCAGCTCGGCCGTCAGATCCGCGTTGGCGACACCGCGCACACCGTCCGTGCCGAAGAGTCGTCCCACTGGTGTCCTCCGAAGATGCTCCGAAACCGCAAAACAATACAAACAAGCCAAAGCCAAGCAAAACGAAAGCAAGGCGAACCAGCACCGCAGCGCTACGTGCGTACGCACGTGGGCAAGTAGGCGTATGAACGCCTTATGCCGTTATACGCCCGAGGGTGCCGATAGACGAACGCCCCGGCAAGCACGAGATGTGCCGCCGGGGCGAACGTGTAACGCAGATGAGCAGGCGGTTTAGCGCTTGCTGTACTGCGGGGCCTTACGGGCCTTCTTGAGACCGGCCTTCTTGCGCTCGACCGCACGGTCGTCGCGGGAGAGGAAGCCGGCCTTCTTCAGCGGGGCGCGGTTGTTGTCCACGTCCGCCTCGTTCAGCGCACGGGCCACGCCGAGGCGCAGGGCGCCGGCCTGACCGGAGACGCCGCCACCCGAGATGCGGGCGATGACGTCGTAACGGTTGTCGAGCTCGAGCACCTTGAAGGGCTCGTTGACTTCCTGCTGGTGCACCTTGTTGGGGAAGTAGTCCTCAAGGGTGCGACCGTTGATCTTCCACTTGCCGGTGCCCGGAACGATCCGGACGCGGGCAATGGCGTTCTTCCGACGGCCAAGGCCGGCGGCAGGCTGCGGCTCGCCGAAGCGGGACGCCAGCGACTCGCTGGTGTACTCGCCCTCGACGGGAACCTCGGACTCGAAGGTGGTCACCTCGGCGAAAACCTCTTCGCCCTCGACGCCCTCGACGGGGTTCTCAACAGTGGTCTCGGCCACGATTCTCCTCAGATCTTTCTTTTGGTCTTAGGGGGAGGCCGGAACTACTGCGCGACCTGGGTGATCTCGAACGGGACCGGCTGCTGAGCAGCGTGCGGGTGCTGGTCGCCCGCGTAGACCTTGAGCTTCGAGAGCATCTGACGGCCCAGGCTGTTCTTGGGGATCATGCCCTTGATGGCCTTCTCGACGGCCTTCTCGGGGCTCTTCGAGAGCAGCTCGTCGTAACGGACGGAGCGCAGACCACCCGGGAACCCGGAGTGGCGGTACGCCATCTTCTGGGTCTTCTTGTTGCCGGAGAGGTGAACCTTCTCGGCGTTGATGATGATGACGAAGTCGCCCATGTCCATGTGGGGGGCGTAGATCGCCTTGTGCTTGCCGCGAAGGAGGTTCGCAGCCGTGGTGGCGAGACGACCCAGGACGATGTCCTGCGCGTCAATGATGTGCCACTGGCGCGTCACATCGCCGGGCTTGGGGCTGTACGTACGCACTTCGTAGCCTTCGCTTCTTCAGTGGATGGGGTCCAGACACATGGCACCTCTGAAGCGATCATGCAGCTGGGGCTCACAATGCCGGGGACGCTGCCCGTATGCGAGCCACTGGTAACTGCTCCAGAGAACCTACGTAAGGGCCCTACGCGTGAGAACGACGAAGCCAATACGCATAACAATCAACGAGACTACCCGCCCCGCCCCGGACGGGTCAAAACGCGTGGCCCTCGGGCGGGCGGCAGCGGGGTTCCCCGGCCTGGCCGGCCCCGCTGCCGGGGGTTCCGTCCTCAATCGCCGGACGGGCTGGTTGGTGCGGGTTCCCCGCGGGGGTGCGCCTTGGGCCGTCGTGTGGGGGTCCGGGGTCCCTCCGGGAAGACTCCCCGGAGGGGCACCACCCCCACCCACCCGGACAAGGCGCACCCCGGACCTGGAGCAACCGCGTCACCGCGCCCGCTCCACCCGCCGCTCGTCCCACACCGGCTCCGCCGTCTCCCGTACGACACCGTCCGAGCCGAACACCAGGTACCGGTCGAAGGACTTCGCGAACCACCGGTCGTGCGTGACGGCCAGCACCGTCCCGTCGTACGCCTCGAGACCGTCCTGCAGGGCCTCCGCCGACTCCAGGTCCAGGTTGTCCGTCGGCTCGTCCAGCAGCAGCGCGGTCGTGCCCGCCAGCTCCAGGAGCAGGATCTGGAACCGCGCCTGCTGCCCGCCGGACAGCTTCTCGAACGGCTGGTCGCCCTGCCGCTCCAGCTCGTACCGGCGCAGTACGGACATCGCCCCGCCCCGGTCCTTGGCGTGCCCGGTCCACAGGATCTCGACGAGCGTGTGGCCCAGCAGCTCCGGATGGGCATGCGTCTGCGCGAAGTGGCCCGGTACGACGCGCGCCCCGAGCTTCCACTCCCCCGCGTGCGCCACCGGCTCGCTCGCGAGCAGCCGCAGGAAGTGCGACTTCCCCGACCCGTTCGAGCCGAGGACGGCCACCCGCTCCCCGTAGAAGATCTCCAGGTCGAACGGTTTCATCAGCCCGGTCAGCTCCAGGCCCTTGCAGGTCACCGCCCGCACACCGGTCCGCCCGCCGCGCAGCCGCATCCGGATGTCCTGCTCGCGCGGCGGCTCCGGCGGGGGCCCGGCGTCCTCGAACTTCTTGAAGCGGGTCTGCATCGCGCGGTAGCGGGACGCCATGTCGGGGCTGATCGCCGCCTGCTGCCGCAGCCGGTGGACCAGCGCCTTCAGCCGGGCGTGCTCCTCCTCCCAGCGCCGCAGCAGCTCCTCGAACCGGGCGAACCGGTCCTTGCGGGCCTGGTGGTACGTATCGAAACCGGCGCCGTGCACCCACACGTCGCTGCCCGCCGGACTCGGCTCGACACTGACGATCTTCTCGGCGGCCCTGGACAGCAGCTCCCGGTCGTGGGAGACGAAGAGGACCGTCTTACGGGTCTCCTTCAGCTTCCCCTCCAGCCACCGCTTGCCGGGCACGTCGAGATAGTTGTCCGGCTCGTCGAGAAGCAGCACCTCGTCGGGCCCGCGCAGCAGCGCTTCGAGCACGAGCCGCTTCTGCTCACCACCACTGAGCGTGCGGACCTCGCGCCACTGCGCCTTCTCGTACGGGACACCGAGCGCGGCCATCGTGCACATGTCCCACACGGTCTCGGCCTCGTACCCGCGGGCCTCCGCCCAGTCGCTCAGGGCCTGCGCGTACGTCATCTGCGCGGCCTCGTCGTCGACGGTGAGGATCAGCTCCTCGGCCTTGTCGACCGCCTGGGCCGCCTCCCGGATACGGGGCTGGGCGACGGAGACCAGCAGATCCCGGACCGTACGCTCGTCCCGCACGGAACCCACGAACTGCCGCATCACCCCGAGCCCGCCGCTCACCGACACCGAACCGCCGTGCGGCTGGAGCTCCCCGGCGAGCAGCCTCAGCAACGTGGTCTTCCCGGCGCCGTTCGCCCCCACGAGGGCAACCACGGCCCCGTCCGCGACCCGGAACGAAGCATCGCCGAGCAGCACCCGCCCGTCCGGTAGGTAGTACTCCAGATGGCCCGCTTCAAGATGTCCCATGCCCAGCATTGTCACGGACCGCGAAGCCCTGGCCCAACCGGTTTGTGTTCCGTCTAGGATTCGCCGCATGAGCTTTGGGCAAGGGGGGCCCTCCTGGGGGCCCGGGGGCACACAGACTCCGGACTGGGCAGCGCTGGCCGACGAGTCCGCCGCGCGCCACCGCCGCAAGAAGTGGCTGCTGATCGGCGGCGGCGTGCTCGCCACCGCGGTGGTCGGCGCGATCGTGGCGACGGCGGTCGTCTCGACCAGCAGCCACGGCTCCACCGGCACCGGCAAGAACGCGAGCGAGCTCCCGGCACCGACCGACCTGCCGAGCAGCACCGCCGAGCCCGAGCCGTCCTTCTCCTCGGTGGCGCCGCCGCCACCGCCGGACCCGAAGGACTACATATCCGACGTCAAGAAGGACCGGGCGCCGATCAACGTCGACGCGTTCTTCCCCGGCAAGAAGCTGACGATGGGCGACCGCGTCTACGACAAGGGCGCGACCCAGCAGACGAAGAGCTGCGCCGCGACCACCAAGGACGCACTCGGCCCGGTCCTCGTCAACAACGGCTGCGACCAGGTCATCCGGGCCACGTACAGCAGGGACGGCGTCGCCGTCACCGTCGGCCTCGCGGTCTTCGGGACGGAGGCGCAGGCCAAGAGGGCGGCCCAGCAGGCCGGCGGCAGCATCGCCCCCCTGAGCGGCGCGGGTGTCCCGGCCTTCTGCCCCGCCGGATCGGTCTGCCGCCGTACCGCCAACTCCTACGGCCGCTACGCCTACTTCGCCATCACCGGGTACACCAGCGGCAAGAACGTCACCACGGCCGACAAGAACGCCTACGCCACCGGCGACGACCTGACGAACTTCACGTTCCGTCAGATCCGCCACCGCGGCGAGCTCCAGGCCTCGGCCGCGGCCACCGCACCCGTCGGCTGACCCGCCGGGGGATCTGGTGCGTCTTCCGTTCCTTCTCACCCTGCCCCGGGTGCTGCGCCACAGCGCGGCCATCGGCGCCGACCTGCCGCCGGACGAGGCCGTCGTCCTCGACGCCCCGGACGCCGCGCTGCGCACCGCCCTGACCTCGGCCGCCGAGGGCGACCACGGCCCCGCCCGCGAGCTGCTCGCCGCGACCCGTGAGCACACCCAGTGGGAGCTGCGGGACGGTTACGTGTCCCGGCTCGCCGAGGCCGCCCTGCACAACCCCGGCTGGCTGGACGCCTGGCTGGCCGGATCCCCCGAGGACCCGGACGCGGCTCTGGTCCGGGCGGACCTCTGTATCGCCCGGGCCTGGGAGATCCGTACGGCGGAACGCGCCGGGCATGTCTCGCGCGACCAGTTCCAGGCCTTCTTCGCCCTGCTGGAGGACGCGGCGCCGGTGATCGGGAGGGCGGCCGAACTCAACCCCGCCGACCCCGTGCCGTGGCGCATCGCCCTGATCCACGCGGTCGGCAGCCAGGCCCCCCGTGAGGTCTTCGACGGCTACTGGGCGCAGGCTCTGGCGCGCGACCCGCACCACTACGGATGCCATGCCGCGGCCCTGCAGTACCTGTGCGCCAAGTGGCACGGCTCGCACGAGGAGATGTTCGGCTTCGCCGAGAGCGCGGCCGATACGGCCCCGCCCGGTTCGAAACTGCACGCGCTGCCCCTGTTCGCGGCGCTGGAGTACGCGGTCCTGTCCCCCTCCCCCGGCGCACCGGCCGGCCCCGACCCGTACGCGCCCCGCGTCGCGGCGGCGGTCACCCGCGCCCTGGACCTCTCGGCCACGTACGAACCGGGCAGCGACGAGGCGGCCGGCTTCCGCAACCACCTGGCCCTGATGCTGCTGCGTACGGAGCGCTGGGACGAAGGGCTGGAAGCCTTCCGCAACATCGGCGTCCATGCCACGAAGTACCCCTGGGCGTATTTCGGCGACGACCCGCGCCAGGAGTTCCTGGAGACCCGTTCGGGCGTCCGTATCCACGTGGCGACCCGGACCCCGTTCTTCGGCCGCCCCCCGCAGCCCCGCACGACCCCCGCCTGGGCGCCGGGCGCCCCGTGCGCGGTCGCGCTGGCGGCGGCCCGCCCCGCGGACGTGGCGCAGGCGGCCCTGATGTGCGGCGTCTCGCTCCGCACCGCCCCGGCGTCCGCCACGCACACCTACGTCGAGGCCGTCCCGCAGGCCCGGCCCGCCAAGCGCTCGGTCCTGTCCACGGAGGACCCGCTGACCACGGCGGCGGACAACTTCACCACGGGTGAGAAGTGGCCCACGCTCGTCCTGCGCCGCACGCCCGAACGCTGTGGGTTCACCCTGTTCCTCAAGGGCAGACCGCTGGCCGCCCACGAGTGGAACGCCGCCTCCCCGGCCCCCGACCACACCACGGTCACCACCACGGCCGAAGCCCTGTCCCGTGCCTTCGCCCTCACCGACCCCCGCCCGCTGATCCACATCCTCCGGTCCACGGGCAACCCGCCCCGCCACCAGTCGGACCTCCTGGCGGCTCTGTCCCTGCCCCCGCTGCCCCCGGGCTTCGGCGACCGCCCGGAAGTCCTCGACACCCTCCCCGACGCCCGGCTCCTCACCCGCCGCGGCCTGCTGGCCGGCATGCGCTCCACCATGACCACCCAGGACGGCGAACACCCCTCGGCCCCGGACAGCCACGAGCCCCGCTCACGACGCTGGTGGCTGGTCCGCGTCCTGGCCCTGCTGCTGTTCACGGCGTCCGCGGTCCGCGGCTGGCTGGGCCGCGACGTCAGCCCGGTCGGCGCGACAGTGGTCACGATCTCGGCCCTGTACGTGGCGGCCCGGCTGACGGGCGCCTGGCGGCAGCGGCGCCGGGCCGGCGGCGGAGCGGCACCGGCCCCCGAGTGAACGGGGATCCCGCCCGCGGCTCTCAGCAGCAGCCGCCCCCGGGAAGCGTGCGCATGTTGCGCGCCTCCTTGGAGCGTGCGGCCAGCAACTCGTCGGCGGGGTAGGTCACTTCCTCCAGCGTCAGCCCGTGCGGACGCACCACGTGCACGCCGGGATCCCGCACCTGTGCCGCCAGCACCCGCGCGGGCCACTCGGCCGGGCGGCGCCCGTCGCCGACGAACAGCGCCGCTCCGATCAGTGCCCGCACCATGTTGTGGCAGAACGCGTCGGCCTGCACGGTCGCCGTCATGATCCCGGACGCCTCGTCCCGTACCCAGCTCAGCTTCTGCAGCGTACGGATGGTCGTCGCACCCTCGCGCTTCTTGCAGTACGCGGCGAAGTCGTGCTCCCCGACCATCCGGGCCGCCGCCTCGTTCATCGCGTCGACGTCCAACGGCCGGTCGTGCCACAGCACATGACCGCGCACCAGCGGATCCACCCCACCGGGACGGTCGGCGACGCGGTACGCGTAACGGCGCCACAGCGCCGAGAACCGGGCATTGAACCCGGCCGGCGCCTCGGCGATCCGCCAGATCCGCACATCGGGCGCCATTCGCCCGGCCATCCGCCGCAGCAGCTTGTCCGCGTGCTCGGCCCACACCTCGTCCGGCAGATCGACATGGGCGACCTGTCCCCTGGCATGCACCCCGGCGTCCGTACGCCCGGCGACGGTCAGGTCGTACGTCCGTGAGGACCGCGTCACGGTCCGCAGCGCGTCCTCGATCTCCCCCTGGACGGTCCGCCTGCCGGTCTGCTTGGCCCAGCCGGAGAAGTCCTTGCCGTCGTACGCCAGGTCCAGCCGCAGCCGCACGGAGCCGGGCGCCACTTCGTCACTCACCGAAGGATCCTTTTCTGCCAGTACATACGGAACGGGCCCGCACCGCCCCGAAGGGTGATGCGGGCCCGTCCAGTGGTCTCAGAACGCTCAGGCGTCCTTGGCCTCCGCGGCGGGCGCGTCGGCCTCGGCCGGCTTGGCGTCCTCGACGGCCTCGGCCGGAGCCTCGTCCTTCTTGAGGGCGTCTTCCTTGACCGCACGCTTCGTGGCGGCCTCGGCCTCACCGGTGGCCTGCTGGGCCACGGTCAGCGCCTCGACCAGCTCGATGACCGCCATCGGGGCGTTGTCGCCACGACGGTTGCCGATCTTGGTGATGCGGGTGTAACCACCGGGGCGGTTCTCGTACCGCGGGGCGATCTCGGTGAAGAGCGTGTGCACGATGCCCTTGTCCGTGATCGACTGCAGCACCAGGCGACGGTTGTGGATGTCGCCCTTCTTCGCCTTGGTGATGAAACGCTCGGCGACCGGACGCAGGCGGCGGGCCTTGGCCTCGGTCGTGGTGATGCGGCCGTGCTCGAACAGCGCCTTCGCAAGGTTGATGAGAAGAAGCTTCTCGTGCGCAGCGCTGCCGCCCAGACGGGCGCCCTTGGCGGGCTTCGGCATGGTTTTTCTCCTTGTGTGCTGCACCGGCCGTATCAGGTACCGGTGTCAGTTCCCGTGCGGCGGACGCCACCCGGAAGATCAGATCCGAACAGGCAAGAACCCATCTCAAGCCCGTCCGGCGATTGAGGACAAAGCCTCACGCCCGAACCAAACTCAAGCCCGTCCGGCGATTGAGAACAAAACCTCACCCCCGAACCAAACTCAAGCCCGCCCGGCGATTGAGAACAAAACCTCACGCCCGAACCAGACTCAAGCCCGTCCGGCGATTGAGGACAAAGCCTCACCCCGGCCCGGGGCACCCGACAAAACCCGAGCACCCCAGCCGGAGGCGTTTCAGTACTGCTCGGTCTCCACGAAACCGGCATCCGCGTCGTCGTCCGCACCGAAGGCGTCCGCGGCGGCGGTCGGGTCGAAGCCGGGAGGCGAGTCCTTCAGCGCGAGGCCCATACCGGCCAGCTTCGCCTTGACCTCGTCGATCGACTTCGCACCGAAGTTGCGGATGTCGAGCAGATCGGCCTCGGAACGAGCCACGAGCTCACCCACGGAGTGGATGCCCTCACGCTTGAGGCAGTTGTACGAACGGACCGTGAGCTCCAGCTCCTCGATCGGCAGCGCCAGATCGGCGGCGAGCGCGGCGTCCGTCGGGGACGGGCCCATGTCGATGCCCTCGGCGTCGATGTTGAGCTCGCGCGCCAGACCGAACAGCTCGACCAGGGTCTTACCGGCCGAAGCCATGGCGTCACGGGGACGCATGGCCTGCTTGGTCTCGACGTCGACGATCAGCTTGTCGAAGTCGGTGCGCTGCTCGACACGGGTCGCCTCGACCTTGTAGGTGACCTTGAGCACCGGCGAGTAGATGGAGTCGACCGGGATACGGCCGATCTCCTGGCCCACCTGCTTGTTCTGGACGGCGGAGACGTAGCCGCGACCGCGCTCGACGGTCAGCTCCATCTCCAGCTTGCCCTTGCCGTTCAGCGTGGCCAGGACCAGGTCCGGGTTGTGGACCTCGACACCGGCCGGCGGGGCGATGTCAGCAGCGGTGACCAGGCCGGGACCCTGCTTGCGCAGGTACATCACGACCGGCTCGTCGTGCTCCGAGGAGACGACCAGCTGCTTGATGTTGAGGATGAGGTCGGTGACGTCCTCCTTGACGCCCGGCACGGTGGTGAACTCGTGCAGGACACCGTCGATCCGGATGCTGGTGACAGCGGCACCGGGGATCGAGGAGAGGAGCGTACGGCGGAGAGAGTTGCCGAGGGTGTAACCGAAGCCCGGCTCCAGCGGCTCGATGACGAACCGGGAGCGGAACTCGTCAACGACCTCTTCGGTCAGCGACGGACGCTGAGCGATAAGCATGTTGGTTCCTTCAGTCGTGGGCGCCCACTATTTGACGCCCCCAGATACTGACAAGGGTACGGGCGGCACGACCCGAAAGAGCCGTACCGCCCGGACCCACGAGCTCCTACTTGGAGTAGAGCTCGACGATCAGCTGCTCCTGCACCTGGGTGTCGATCACCTGGCGCTCGGGCAGCGAGTGCACGAGGATCCGCATCGTCGACGGCACGGATTCGAGCCACGCCGGTACGGTGCGCTCGCCGGCCTCGGCCTGGGCCACCTGGAAGGGGGTCAGGGCCTTGGACTTCTGGCGAACCTCGATGACGTCGTTCGCGGCGACGCGGGCCGACGGAATGTCGGTCTTCGTGCCGTTCACGGTGATGTGTCCGTGACGCACCAGCTGACGGGCGTGGTCGCGGGACTTGGCGAAGCCGGCCCGGTAGACCACGTTGTCGAGGCGGGTCTCAAGGATGCGCAGAAGGTTCTCACCGGTCTTGCCGGACTTCTTGTTCGCTTCCTTGTAGTAGTTCACGAACTGCTTTTCAAGGACACCGTAGATCCGCGAGCACTTCTGCTTCTCACGAAGCTGAAGAAGGTACTCGCTGTCCTTGGTGCGCCCGCGTCCGTGCTCACCCGGGGGGTAAGGACGGATCTCGATCGGGCACTTCGCGCTCTCGCACTTGCTGCCCTTGAGGAACAGCTTCTGCTTCTCCCGACGGCAACGCTTGCAGTCGGCCCCGGTGTATCGCGCCATTTTCCAGTTGTCTCCGTTGCTTCAGACGGATCAGACGCGACGGCGCTTGGGCGGCCGGCATCCGTTGTGCGGAGTGGGGGTGACGTCCTGGATCGAGCCGACCTCCAGGCCGGTGGCCTGGAGCGAACGGATCGCGGTCTCGCGGCCGGAGCCCGGACCCTTGACGAAGACGTCAACCTTGCGCATGCCGTGCTCCTGCGCGCGGCGGGCGGCCGACTCGGCGGCCATCTGCGCGGCAAAGGGGGTGGACTTGCGCGAGCCCTTGAAGCCGACGTGGCCGGCGGAGGCCCAGGAGATCACGTTGCCCGCGGGGTCCGTGATCGAGACGATCGTGTTGTTGAACGTGCTCTTGATGTGCGCGTGGCCGTGAGCGACGTTCTTCTTTTCCTTGCGACGCACCTTCTTGGCTGCGCCCTGACGACCCTTGGGGGGCATGTCTTGACTCCAGATGGAGAGGGGAGGTGATCGGTCCTACAGCGAAGACCGCTGGTTGCTGCGGATGACCGGTGGCCCGGACGACCGCAGTGCGTCCGCTGAGGACTACTTCTTGCCCGGCTTCTTCTTACCGGCGATCGCGCGACGCGGGCCCTTGCGGGTACGAGCGTTCGTGCTGGTGCGCTGGCCGTGGACCGGCAGACCACGACGGTGGCGGATGCCCTGGTAACAGCCGATCTCGATCTTGCGGCGGATGTCGCCCTGGATCTCGCGGCGAAGGTCACCCTCGGTGCGGAGATTGGCGTCCACGTACTCGCGGATCTTGACCAGGTCCTCTTCGGCCAGGTCACGAACGCGGGCGTTCGGGTTCACGCCGGTGGTGGCGAGGATCTCCTTGGACCGGGTGCGCCCGATACCGAAGACGTAGGTGAGGGCAACCTCCACGCGCTTTTCGCGCGGGATGTCAACACCTGAAACGCGTGCCATTCAATGGCTCCAGTTGTTATTTCGGGGGTCTTCCACAGTGCCGCTCCCGATCGCCGACCTCTCGTGACGAGAGGTGGTACGCCCGGGTCCCCGGCCCCCGCCGGAGGTGTCGTCAGCCGAAGCTTGGACGGACTCTGCGTATGTACGTTTTACGTGCGTCGCGCGAAGTACTGCGAGATGCAGGTGGTCGTGCGTCAGCCCTGGCGCTGCTTGTGGCGCAGGTTGTCGCAGATGACCATGACCCGACCGTGACGGCGGATCACCTTGCACTTGTCGCAGATCTTCTTGACGCTCGGCTTGACCTTCATGGGATGTCAGGTTCTCCGGGTCAGTGCCGTCACCGCGCCGAAGCGGGGTGCAGGCAAGATCTACTTGTAGCGGTAGACGATCCGGCCACGCGTCAGGTCGTACGGGGAAAGCTCCACGACGACCCGGTCATCCGGAAGGATTCGGATGTAGTGCATCCGCATCTTGCCGCTGATGTGCGCGAGGACCTTGTGACCGTTCTGGAGTTCCACCTTGAACATGGCGTTCGGGAGGGACTCGATCACGGTGCCCTCAATTTCGATGGCACCTTGCTTCTTGGCCACGCTTCGCCTTTCGAATCGGCTACCTTGATCGACTTCCTGCGCCGTATGTGGACACACGGATGCACGAGAGCCGACGAGTCAGTCTACGTCAGCGGACTCCAAAAGACGAATCCGTCAAGTTTGCCCACCCGGGGAGATCCTTAGACCTCCACAAGCGGGTCACATCTGCCCAGAGGGTCCGGCGCCGCCTCCATGCCGACCCCTCCCACACGCAGCCCTCGCGAGCTCGGCACCGGGGCGCCTCGCAGGCTTCGGACGGCTGCGCCGGGCTCCGCCCGCCGGGGAACAGTCAGCCCAGGGGGTCCGGCGCCGCCTCGATGCCGTACTGGGCCAGCTTCGCCTTGCCGCAGTCGGGGGCGGTCAGGACCAGGGGACCCTGCTCGGTGAGGGCGATCGAGTGCTCCCAGTGGGAGGACCAGGTGCCGTCCGTCGTGATCACGGTCCAGTCGTCCTGGAGCACCTCGGTCTGCGCCGTACCGAGGGAGACCATCGGCTCGATGGCCAGGCAGACGCCGGGTACGAGCTTGATGCCCTTGCCGCGCTTGCGGGCGACATAGTTCAGCAGGTGCGGGTCCATGTGCATCTCGGTACCGATGCCGTGGCCACCGTAGTCCTCGATGATCCCGTACTTGCCGGTGGCGGGGCGGGGCTGGCGGCGGATGTAGGACTCGATCGCCTTCGAGATATCGACGAGGCGGTTGTTCACCTTCATCGCGGCGATACCGGCCCACATGGACTCCTCGGTCACCCGCGACAGCTCGACCAGCTCCGGAGCGTGACCGGTGCCGACGAAGGCCGTGTACGCGGCGTCGCCGTGCCAGCCGTCGACGATCGCGCCGGCGTCGATGGAGATGATGTCGCCGTCCTTGAGGACGGTCTTGTCGTCCGGGATGCCGTGGACGACGACCTCGTTGACCGAGGTGCAGATGGTCGCGGGGAACCCGCCGTATCCGAGGAAGTTCGACTTCGCACCGTGGTCGGCGATCACCTTGCGGGCGACCCGGTCCAGGTCCAGCGTCGTGGCGCCGGGGACCGCCGCCTCGCGGGTGGCCGCGTGAATGGCAGCGACCACCAGCCCCGCCTCACGCATCTTCGCGATCTGCTCGGGGGTCTTGATCTGCACCATTGCACGGCGCCTCTCTGCATCGGACTGCATCGAACGGTGACTGCGGCGTACCCAACGATACGGCGCAAACAGTCGGCCGCGGCGCCCATGGACGCCGCGGCCGACTGCACAAGTACTGCGGGTGTTGCGCTCAGCCCTTGTCGGACTTGAGAGCCTCCATCGCCCGCTCGGTCACCTCGGTGACCTTGCCGAGCGCGGAGATGGTGACCACCAGGTTCTGGGCCCGGTAGTAATCGATGATCGGCTCGGTCTGCGTGTGGTAGACCTCCAGCCGGGTGCGGACCGTCTCCTCGGAGTCGTCGTCGCGCTGGTACAGCTCGCCGCCGCAGGTGTCGCAGACACCCTCGGTCGTCGGCGGGTTGTACGTCACGTGGAAGACGTGCGAGCCGTCGTTCCGGCAGATCCGGCGGCCGGCGATGCGCTTGACCACCTCGTCCTCGGGGACCTCCAGGTCCAGGACCGCGTCCAGCTTGGTGCCCTCGTCCTTGAGCATGGCGTCCAGGGCCTCGGCCTGACCCACATTGCGCGGGAAGCCGTCCAGCAGGAAGCCGTTCTCGGCGTCGGGCTGGGACATGCGGTCCTTGGCCATCCCGATGGTGACCTCGTCCGGTACCAACTGGCCTGCGTCCATGTAGGCGCGGGCCTGCTTGCCAAGGTCGGTGCCCTGGCTGATGTTGGCGCGGAAGAGATCGCCCGTGGAGATCTGTGGAATCGACAGGTTCTTGGCAAGGTACGCAGCCTGCGTTCCCTTGCCGGCACCGGGCGGCCCGACGAGGACGATTCGCATCAGCGGAGGAACCCTTCGTAATTGCGCTGCTGGAGCTGACTCTCGATCTGCTTCACGGTCTCCAGCCCCACACCCACGATGATCAGGATGCTCGTCCCGCCGAACGGGAAGTTGGCGTTCGCACCACCGAAGCCTGCCAACGCCATCGTCGGCACAAGAGCGATCAGACCCAGGTACAGCGAGCCCGGCCAAGTGATCCTGTTGAGCACGTAGCTCAGGTACTCGGCAGTAGGTCGACCAGCCCGGATACCCGGGATGAACCCACCATACTTCTTCATGTTGTCGGCGACTTCCTCGGGGTTGAACGAAATCGCCACATAGAAGAAGGCGAAGAAGACGATCAACAGGAAGTACGCCGTGATGTAGTACGGATGGTCGCCCTTGACGAAGTTGTCCTTGATCCAGGTCGCCCAGCCCGCAGTGGAGTTGGAGAACTGGACGATCAGGGCCGGGATGTAGAGCAGCGAAGAAGCGAAGATGACGGGAATCACACCCGCCTGATTCACCTTCAGCGGAATGTACGTCGACGTACCGCCGTACGACCTGCGGCCGATCATGCGCTTCGCGTACTGCACCGGGATACGGCGCTGGGCCTGCTCGACGAAGACGACGAGGCCCACCATCACGAAGCCGATCAGGATGACGGTGCCGAACTCGATCCAGCCGTCGGCCAGCTTGCCGCTGGTCTTGATGGCCCACAGGGCGCCGGGGAAGCTGGCGGCGATCGAGATGAACATCAGGATCGACATGCCGTTGCCGATGCCACGGTCGGTGATGAGCTCACCGAGCCACATGACGGCCGCGGTACCCGCGGTCATCGTGACGACCATGACGATGGTCGTGAAGATCGACTGGTTCGGCACGATCTGGTCGGCGACCGGGCAGCCGCTGAACAGCGCGCCACTGGTGGCGGTGGCCACCAGGCCGGTGCCCTGGAGGATGGCGAGCGCGACGGTCAGATAACGCGTGTACTGCGTGATCTTCGCCTGCCCGGACTGCCCCTCCTTCTTGAGCGCCTCGAGTCGGGGAATCACCACGGTCAGCAGCTGAAGAATGATGCTGGCCGTGATGTACGGCATGATGCCGAGCGCGAAGATCGTGATCTGCAGCAGTGCACCACCGCTGAACATGTTCACCAGGCCGAAGAGGCTGTTGTTGCCCTTGCTGGCCTGATCAACACAGGTCTGGACGTTCTCGTAGCTCACTCCCGGTACCGGGACGTGTGCCCCGAGCCGGTAGAGCACGATGATGCCGAGCGTGAAGAGCAGCTTCTTGCGCAGGTCGGGCGTCTTGAACGCCCGGGCGAACGCGGTGAGCACGGTGCCTCCTGCGACCCCCGCGCAAAGCGTAGAGGTGACGGTCTTGAGGATCGACGAATACGTAACAGTCAAAGGTCCCCGGGCGGGCGCCCAGGGGGTTACCACACAACAACGCACGCCACCTTACCGGCGACCATGCCCACCTAGGAACGACCAACCGGGGATGCCCCAAATGAGAGGCATCCCCGGTCGGATGTTCAGGCCATCGAGTTGTCTCAGACGAGCTCGGTGACGGTGCCGCCGGCGGCGGCAATCTTCTCCTTGGCGGAGCCGGAGACGGCGTCAACCGAAACCTGCAGTGCCACGGAGATCTCGCCCTGTCCGAGGACCTTGACGAGGTGGTTGTTGCGCACCGCACCCTTGGCGACCAGGTCGGCCACGGTGACCTCTCCACCCTCGGGGTAGAGCGTCGCGAGCTTGTCCAGGTTCACGACCTGGTACTCGGTGCGGAACGGGTTCTTGAAGCCCTTGAGCTTCGGGAGACGCATGTGGAGGGGCATCTGCCCACCCTCGAAGCGCTCCGGAACCTGGTAACGGGCCTTGGTGCCCTTGGTGCCACGACCGGCGGTCTTACCCTTGGACGCCTCACCACGACCCACACGGGTCTTGGCGGTCTTGGCGCCCGGGGCGGGCCGGAGGTCATGGGCCTTCAGCGGCTTGTTCTCCGCCATGTCAGTCGACCTCCTCAACCGTCACGAGGTGGCGGACGGTGTGCACCATTCCGCGGAACTCGGGGCGGTCCTCCTTGACAACCACGTCGTGCAGGCGCTTGAGCCCGAGCGAACGAAGGGTGTCGCGGTGGTTCTGCTTGCTACCGATGAACGACTTCGTCTGCGTGATCTTGAGGCGAGCCATTACGCACCCGCTCCCGCACGTGCACGGAGCAGAGCCGCGGGGGCGACGTCCTCGAGGGGCAGACCACGGCGGGCCGCGATCTCCTCGGGACGCTGCAGGCCCTTGAGGGCCGCCACGGTCGCGTGCACGATGTTGATCGCGTTGGACGAGCCGAGCGACTTCGACAGGATGTCGTGAACGCCGGCGCACTCCAGAACGGCGCGCACCGGGCCACCGGCGATAACACCGGTACCGGGGGAAGCCGGCTTCAGCAGCACGACACCCGCGGCCCGCTCGCCCGTGATCGGGTGAGGGATGGTGCCCTGGATGCGCGGAACCTTGAAGAAGCTCTTCTTGGCTTCTTCCACGCCCTTGGCGATGGCCGCGGGAACTTCCTTGGCCTTGCCGTAACCGACACCGACGGTGCCGTCACCATCGCCCACCACGACCAGCGCGGTGAAGCTGAAGCGACGACCACCCTTCACAACCTTGGCGACGCGGTTGATCGCGACAACGCGCTCAACGTACGCGGTCTTCTCGGCGGCAGCTGCGCCGCCGTCACGGCCCTTCCGGTCCCGCCGCTCGCCGCCACCGGCACCGCTTCCGCGGCGCTGGGGTCCAGCCATTGGATTTACCTCTCTCTGTTACGTCCGCTGTGCGTAGGAACCGGGGCTTAGAACTTCAGTCCGGCTTCACGGGCGGCGTCAGCCAGAGCGGCAATCCGCCCGGCGTACTGGTTACCACCGCGGTCAAACACGACGGCCTCGACGCCTGCGGCCTTGGCACGCTCAGCGACCAGGGCGCCGACCTGCTTGGCCTGGGTGCTCTTGTCGCCCTCGCCACCACGGATGGAAACGTCCAGGGTCGACGCCGACGCGAGCGTGTGGCCCGCGATGTCGTCGATGACCTGAGCGACCATGTGGCGGTTGGACCGCGTCACGACCAAGCGCGGACGCTCCGGCGAACCGGAGATGTGCTTGCGGACGCGGATGTGGCGACGCTTGAGGGCGGCACGCTTGTAGGCGTCGCCCTTGGCGATCTTTACGCCGTATGCCATGGCTACTTACCAGCCTTTCCGACCTTGCGGCGGATGACCTCGCCGGCGTACTTGACGCCCTTGGCCTTGTACGGGTCAGGCTTCCGCAGCTTGCGGATCTTGGCCGCGGTCTCGCCGACCTTCTGCTTGTCGATGCCCTCGACGGAGAACTTCGTGGGGGACTCCACCTTGAAGGTGATGCCCTCCGGGGCCTCGATCAGGATCGGGTGGCTGTAGCCCAGGGCGAACTCCAGGTTGGAGCCCTTCGCCTGGACGCGGTAACCGACACCACTGATCTCGAGCGCCTTGGTGTATCCCTGGGTCACACCGGTGATCATGTTCGCCACCAGCGTGCGGGACAGGCCGTGAAGGGCCTTGTTCTGACGCTCGTCGTTCGGGCGGACGACGTTCAGAACGCCGTCCTCACCCTTGGTGACCTCGATCGGCGACGCGACGGTGTGCGCGAGGGAACCCTTGGGGCCCTTCACCGCGACCGTGCGGCCATCGATGGTGACGTCCACACCGGCGGGAACCTGGATGGGGAGCTTGCCGATTCGCGACATGAGCTATTCCTCCGTTCCCGACTACCAGACGTAGGCGAGGACTTCCCCACCTACGCCCTTCTTGCTGGCCTGCTGGCCGGTCAGGAGACCGTGGGACGTGGAGATGATCGCCACGCCCAGGCCGCCGAGGACCTTCGGCAGGTTGGTGGACTTTGCGTATACACGCAGACCCGGCTTCGAGATTCGCTTGATGCCGGCGATCGAGCGCTCGCGGTTCGGGCCGAACTTCAGCTCGAGGACGAGGTTCTTGCCGACCTCGGCGTCCTCGACCTTCCAGCCGGTGATGAAGCCCTCCTGCTGGAGGATCTCCGCGATGTGCGACTTGATCTTGCTGTGCGGCATCACGACGTCGTCGTGGTACGCCGAGTTCGCGTTACGCAGACGCGTGAGCATGTCTGCGATGGGATCAGTCATGGTCATGAATTGGCCTTCGGCCTCTCTCGCCGGGGTTTCCTGTATGCGCCATCCCTCTCCCTACTCAGAGGCAGGACGGGTGCGGTGCGGGGACCTACGGCGTAGTAAGTCGGTCTAGGGCGGCAGGCGCCCAACCCCACAAGCCTACGGCATGTGAGGGCGGGCTCCTGCCGACCAGATGCTTACCGAGAGCTTCCGTCAATTCCCAACGCCCCTAAGGGCGAAGGAGAATTACCAGGAGCTCTTGGTCACGCCCGGCAGCTCGCCACGGTGAGCCATCTCACGAAGGCACACGCGGCACAGGCCGAACTTGCGGTAGACGGAGTGGGGCCGGCCGCAGCGCTGGCAGCGGGTGTACCCGCGAACGCCGAACTTCGGCTTACGGGCGGCCTTAGCGATCAGAGACTTCTTCGCCACGGTCAGTTCTCCTTGAACGGGAAGCCGAGGTGACGAAGGAGGGCACGACCCTCGTCGTCATTGGTCGCCGTGGTGACCACGGTGATGTCCATGCCCCGGACCCGGTCGATCTTGTCCTGGTCGATCTCGTGGAACATGACCTGCTCCGTGAGACCGAAGGTGTAGTTGCCACGGCCGTCGAACTGCTTCGGCGACAGGCCACGGAAGTCACGGATACGCGGCAGCGCGAGCGACAGCGTACGGTCCAGGAACTCCCACATCCGGTCACCACGAAGGGTGACGTGGCAGCCGATCGGCTGGCCCTCGCGCAGCTTGAACTGCGCGATGGACTTGCGGGCCTTGGTGACGGCCGGCTTCTGGCCGGTGATCGTGGTGAGGTCGCGCACGGCGCCGTCGATCAGCTTGGAGTCGCGGGCGGCGTCGCCCACACCCATGTTGACCACGATCTTGACCAGGCCGGGGATCTGCATGACGTTCTCGTACGAGAACTCCTCACGCAGCTTGCCGGCGATTTCCTCGCGGTACTTCGTCTTCAGACGCGGAGTGGTGGTGGTAGCCATCAGATGTCCTCACCCGTCCGCTTGGCAACGCGGATCTTGTTGCCTTCGTCGTCGAAGCGGTAACCGACGCGCGTGACGACCTTGTTGCCGTCCTTCTCCACGACGAGCTGAACGTTGCTCACGTGGATGGGGGCCTCGGTCGTGACGATGCCACCGGTCTGCGAACCGCGAGCGGTCTGACCGGCCTTGGTGTGCTTCTTGACCCGGTTGACACCCTCGACGAGGACGCGGTCCTGAGCGGGGTAGGCCACGATGACCTTGCCCTGCTTGCCCTTGTCCTTACCGGTGATGACCTGAACCAGGTCGCCCTTCTTGATCTTCATGCTTACAGCACCTCCGGCGCGAGCGAGATGATCTTCATGAACTTCTTCTCGCGCAGCTCACGGCCCACCGGGCCGAAGATACGGGTGCCGCGGGGGTCGCCGTCGTTCTTCAGAATGACGGCGGCGTTCTCGTCGAAGCGGATGTACGAGCCATCCTGGCGACGACGCTCCTTGACGGTGCGAACGATGACGGCCTTGACGACGTCACCCTTCTTCACGTTGCCACCGGGGATCGCGTCCTTGACGGTGGCGACGATGACGTCACCGATGCCCGCGTAGCGGCGACCCGAACCACCGAGAACACGGATGGTGAGGATTTCCTTCGCACCCGTGTTGTCGGCGACGCGAAGTCGCGACTCCTGCTGGATCACGTCTATCTCCTGATCGTCTGCCGGTTCCCGGCGGGGGCCACTCCGTTACCGGAGCGGGCCCCCACCGAGCCTGGCGGAACCTGCCTGAGGGGAATGCCCCTCAGGAATTACTTGGCCTTCTCGAGGATCTCGACGACGCGCCACCGCTTCGTGGCGGACAGCGGCCGGGTCTCCATCAGGAGGACGCGGTCGCCGACGCCTGCGGCGTTCTGCTCGTCGTGCGCCTTGAGCTTGTTCGTACGGCGGATGACCTTGCCGTACAGCGCGTGCTTGACACGGTCCTCGACAGCGACGACGACGGTCTTGTCCATCTTGTCGCTGACGACCAGACCCTCACGGGTCTTGCGGAAACCGCGGTCGGTGTTCGTCTCAGTCACAGTCTTCTCGCTCATCAGGCGCTCTCCACCGTCTCGATGCCCAGCTCGCGCTCGCGCATCAGGGTGTAGATCCGGGCGATGTCCTTACGGACGGACTTGAGCCGACCGTGGTTCTCGAGCTGGCCCGTCGCCGCCTGGAAGCGGAGATTGAACAGCTCTTCCTTGGCCTCGCGGAGCTTGTTGAGGAGCTCCTCGCCGCCCAGTTCGCGCAGCTCGGACGCCTTGGTACCGGCCGACATCACGACTCACCTGCCTCGCGCCGAACGATCCGGCACTTCATCGGAAGCTTGTGAGCAGCGCGGGTAAGCGCCTCACGAGCAATCTTCTCGTTCGGGTAGGACAGCTCGAACATCACCCGACCCGGCTTGACGTTCGCGATCCACCACTCGGGAGAACCCTTACCGGAACCCATGCGGGTCTCGGCAGGCTTCTTCGTCAGGGGGCGGTCCGGGTAGATGTTGATCCAGACCTTGCCGCCACGCTTGATGTGGCGGGTCATCGCGATACGAGCTGCCTCGATCTGGCGGTTCGTCACGTACGCAGGGGTCAGCGCCTGGATGCCGTACTCGCCGAACGCAACCTGCGTGCCACCCTTGGACATACCGCTGCGCTTCGGGTGGTGCTGCTTGCGGTGCTTGACCCTACGGGGGATCAGCATTTCGGTCAGGCCTCCGTTCCGGTGCTCTCAGCCGGAGCAGCGGCGGCGGGAGCCTCGGCCTTGGGGGCCTCGGCTGCCGGCGCGGACTGCTGCGGCTTGCGACCGCGACCGCCACGCTCGCCACCCCGGCCACCACGGCCGGCCGGGCGGTCAGCGCCGCCACGGGCCGGGCGGTTGCCGGCGCGGGCAGCGGCGTTCTCGGCGCGGACCTCGGCGATGTTCTTGACGTCGCCCTTGTAGATCCAGACCTTCACACCGATCCGGCCGAAGGTCGTCTTGGCCTCGAAGAAGCCGTAGTCGACGTTCGCACGGAGCGTGTGCAGGGGCACACGGCCCTCGCGGTAGAACTCCGAGCGGGACATCTCGGCGCCGCCGAGGCGGCCACCGCACTGGATCTTGATGCCCTTGGCGCCGGCCTTCATCGTGCTCTGCATGCTCTTACGCATGGCACGACGGAAGGAGACGCGGGAGGAGAGCTGCTCGGCGACGGCCTGGGCCACCAGCTGAGCGTCCACCTCGGGGTTCTTGACCTCGAGGATGTTCAGCTGGACCTGCTTGCCGGTCAGCTTCTCCAGCTCGCCACGGATGCGGTCGGCCTCGGCGCCGCGGCGGCCGATGACGATGCCCGGGCGGGCGGTGTGGATGTCAACGCGGACGCGGTCGCGGGTGCGCTCGATCTCGACCTTCGAGATGCCGGCCCGCTCCATGCCCTTCGTCATCATGCGACGAATGGCAACGTCTTCCTTGACGTAGTCCTTGTACAGCTTGTCGGCGTACCAACGGGACTTGAAGTCCGTGGTGATGCCGAGCCGGAACCCATGCGGGTTAACCTTCTGGCCCATTACCGGGTTCCTTCCTTGCTGCTGACGACCACGGTGATGTGGCTGGTCCGCTTACGGATCCGGTAGGCACGGCCCTGAGCACGCGGACGGAACCGCTTCAGGGTCGGACCCTCGTCCACGAACGCCTCGCTGATGACCAGCGAAGAGGCGTCGGTGTGGTCGTAGTTGTGTGCAGCGTTGGCAATGGCGCTGTCAAGCACCTTGCCAACCGGCACGCTCGCGGCCTGCGGGGCGAAACGCAGGACCGCCTGAGCCTCCGTGGCATCCATGCCACGGATGAGGTCCACCACGCGGCGGGCCTTCATGGGCGTGACGCGGATGTACCGCGCCTGGGCCCTGGCTTCCATGGTTGTCCCTTCGGTGTGAGTCATAGTCGTTTCCACCCCGCGCTAGCGGCGCTTCGACTTCCGGTCGTCCTTGACGTGGCCGCGGAAGGTGCGAGTCGGCGAGAACTCGCCGAGCTTGTGGCCGACCATCGACTCGGTGACGAACACCGGGACGTGGATCTTGCCGTTGTGCACCGCGATGGTGTGACCCAGCATGGCCGGGATGATCATCGAGCGACGGGACCAGGTCTTGATGACGTTCTTGGTGCCAGCTTCGTTCTGTACGTCCACCTTCTTGATGAGGTGGCCGTCGACGAAGGGCCCCTTCTTGAGACTGCGCGGCATCTAAACCCGCTCCTAGCGCTTCTTGTTCGTCTTGCGGCGGCGGACGATGTACTTGCTCGATGCCTTCTTCGGCGAGCGAGTACGACCCTCCTTCTGACCCCACGGCGAGACCGGGTGACGTCCACCGGAGGTCTTGCCCTCACCACCACCGTGCGGGTGGTCGACCGGGTTCATCGCAACACCGCGGACGGACGGGCGAACGCCCTTCCAGCGCATGCGACCGGCCTTGCCCCAGTTGATGTTCGACTGCTCGGCGTTGCCGACCTCACCGATCGTGGCGCGGCAGCGGGCGTCGACCAGGCGGATCTCACCCGACGGCATACGAAGGTGGGCCATGGTGCCCTCCTTCGCCAGCAGCTGCACGGAGGCACCCGCGGAACGGGCGAACTTCGCGCCGCCGCCGGGCCGCAGCTCGATGGCGTGGATGGTCGTACCGACCGGGATGTTGCGCAGCGCCAGGTTGTTGCCGGGCTTGATGTCGGCGGCCGGGCCGTTCTCGACACGGTCGCCCTGCGTCAGGCCACGCGGCGCGATGATGTAGCGCTTCTCGCCGTCCGCGTAGTGCAGGAGCGCGATGCGCGCGGTGCGGTTGGGGTCGTACTCGATGTGCGCGACCTTGGCCGGCACGCCGTCCTTGTCGTGACGACGGAAGTCGATCACGCGGTAGGCGCGCTTGTGTCCGCCACCCTGGTGGCGAACGGTGATCCGACCGGCGTTGTTACGGCCGCCCTTGCTGTGCAGGGGGCGGACCAGCGACTTCTCCGGCGTGGACCGCGTGATCTCGACAAAGTCGGCGACGCTGGAGCCACGACGGCCCGGGGTCGTCGGCTTGTACTTGCGGATACCCATTTCTCAGTCCTCGTCCGATTCCGGACGACTCGACCTCCGTCAGGAGGTCGGGCCGCCGAAGATGTCGATACGGTCGCCCTCGGCGAGGGTCACGATGGCGCGCTTGGTGTCAGCACGCTTGCCGAAACCGGTCTTGGTGCGCTTGCGCTTACCCTGCCGGTTGATCGTGTTGACCCCGGTGACCTTGACCGAGAAGACCGCTTCCACGGCCTGCTTGATCTGGGTCTTGTTGGAGCCGGGCGCGACGATGAACGTGTACTTGTTCTCGTCGAGCAGCGCGTAGCTCTTCTCGGAAACGACCGGCTTGACGAGAACGTCGCGCGGGTCCGAGTAGGTCTTGCTGGTAACGGTCGCCTCGCTCATCAGGCGTCGCTCCCTTCGGTCTCAGCGGTCTGGGGGCCAGACACGAAGGACTCGAAGGCGGCCTGGGTGAAGACCACGTCGTCAGAGACGATCACGTCGTACGTGTTCAGCTGGCCCGGCTCCAGGATGTGCACCTGGGGCAGGTTGCGGGCGGACAGCCACGCGGCCTCGTCGGCGCGGTCGACGACCAGGAGCAGGTTCTTGCGCTCCGAGATCTTGCCGAACAGCGTCTTGGCGGCCTTCGTGGACACTGCACCGTCGACCACGCCGGTGACGACGTGGATGCGGGAGTGACGGGCCCGGTCGGAGAGGGCACCGCGCAGGGCGGCGGCCTTCATCTTCTTCGGGGTCCGCTGCGAGTAGTCACGCGGCTGCGGGCCGTGGACGACGCCACCGCCGACGAACTGCGGCGCACGGGTCGAACCCTGGCGCGCGCGGCCGGTGCCCTTCTGGCGGTACGGCTTGCGGCCACCGCCACGGACTTCGCCGCGACGCTTGGTCTTGTGCGTGCCCTGACGGGCAGCAGCCAGCTGAGCGACAACGACCTGGTGGATCAGCGGAACGCTGGTCTTCGCGTCGAAGATCTCCGCGGGGAGCTCGACGGTACCGGCCTTGTCGCCTGCCGGCGAAAGGATGTCAATGGTGCTCATTACCTCAAGCCCCCTTGGCCGCGGTACGGACCAGGACGAGGCCGCCGTTCGGACCGGGGACTGCGCCCTTGATGAGGAGCAGACCCTTCTCCGCGTCAACCGCGTGGATGGTCAGGTTCTGGGTGGTGACACGCTCGTTGCCCATGCGACCCGCCATGCGCATGCCCTTGAAGACACGGCCGGGGGTGGCACAGCCACCGATGGAGCCGGGCATGCGGTGCACACGGTGGGCACCGTGGGACGCCTTGCCACCCTTGAAGTTGTGGCGCTTCATCACACCGGCGAAGCCCTTGCCCTTGCTCTTGCCCGTGACGTCAACCTTGACGCCGGACTCGAACACTGCGGCAGTGACCTCCTGGCCCAGCGTGTACTCGCCGGCGTCAGGGGTGCGGAGCTCCACCAGGTGGCGGCGCGGGGTCACGTCGGCCTTGGCGAAGTGGCCCTTGAGGGGCTTGTTCACCTTGCGCGGGTCGATCTCGCCGAAGGCGATCTGGACCGACTCGTAGCCGTCGCGGTCGTTGGTGCGGACCTGGGTGACGACACAGGGCCCGGCCTTGACGACGGTCACCGGGACAATCCGGTTGTTCTCGTCCCAGACCTGGGTCATGCCGAGCTTCTCGCCCAGGACGCCCTTAATGTTCTTAGCCATCTCGCGCGTCACCTCAGAGCTTGATCTCGATGTCGACGCCGGCCGGCAGGTCGAGACGCATGAGCGAGTCAACCGTCTTCGGCGTGGGGTCGAGGATGTCGATGAGGCGCTTGTGCGTGCGCATCTCGAAGTGCTCGCGCGAGTCCTTGTACTTGTGCGGCGACTTGATGACGCAGTACACGTTCTTCTCAGTGGGCAGCGGCACCGGGCCTGCGACCGACGCACCAGTGCGGGTCACCGTCTCGACGATCTTCTTCGCCGAGGAGTCGATGACCTCGTGGTCGTAGGCCTTGAGCCGGATGCGGATCTTCTGTCCCGCCATGGCTACTAGTAGTCCTGTCTCTCGTAACGCTCTGGAACCCGAGGGCTCTGGTAACTCCGTCTCCGACCCACGCGGTCGGGCGTGTCGCATCCCCTCTACGCAGATCTCCCGAAGGATTTCCCAACCAAGGGGGTGCGGGCCCGAGGACCGCGAGACCGGGGGCGGAACACCCACCGGGTGCCTGGCCGGTGCCCCACTGACGCTTCCCGGAAGATTCCCGTACGTCCGACCCGCAGGGGGTCGACGAGTACTGTGGGACTCGCTTCCGGTCCTCCCGGCGGGAGGCGCGCAGCATTGGCACTCAACCGAGCAACCTGGTCAGTGTGCCATACGGGGCGCGAGCCTGGCCAATCGGGCGGAGGATCTTACCCCGCGCGTTCCGTTGGTCAAACGCGGGCGCGCATCCGGACCCGTGCCGGGCGGCGTTCTCCCCGTAATTCGTTCGAGCGTCCCGCACCCCCGCCCCTACAGTGACCCGCCGGGCACGCCGTCGTCATCAGGGGCTTCACACCATGCGTACGCACTATCCGCGCACCGCGCATCTGCCCTGGTCCCCGGGGGCCACCTCGGACGACGTACGGATCGCGGACCTCTCCGCGCTGACCGGCCGTGAGGTCGTCGTCACCGAGAAGCTGGACGGCGAGAACACCACGCTCTACGCCGACGGCCTCCACGCCCGCTCGCTCGATTCCGCCCACCACCCCTCGCGGGGCTGGGTGAAGGCGCTCCAGGGCCGGATCCGGGCCCGTATCCCCGCAGGGTGGCGGGTGTGCGGGGAGAACGTGTTCGCGCGCCATTCGATCCCGTACGACGGCCTGGAGAGCTACTTCTACGGCTTCTCCGTCTGGCACGGCGAGCACTGCCTGGACTGGGACCGGACCGTGGTGTTCCTGCGCGGTCTGGGGATACCGGTGCCGCCGGTGCTGTGGCGCGGGGTGTTCGACGCGCGGGCCGAGAAGGCGCTGCGGGCGCTGAAGCCGGACACCGGGCGGCAGGAGGGGTACGTCGTCCGGCCCACGAACGGCTTCGGCGCACCGGAGTTCGGGCGGCTGGTGGCGAAGTGGGTGCGGCCCGGCCATGTACGGACCGGCACCCACTGGATGCACGCCGCCGTGGTGGAGAACGGGCTCGGCCCGGCCGCCGCGCTGTGGACCGTACGGTCCGGGGCGCCGGTCGACGCGGCGGCGCTGGGCGGAGCGACGGGGACGGCCGCGGGGGACGCACGGGCCGCCGCCGCGATGGGCGATGCCCTCGACGCCTTGGGCCGGACGGGTGACGACCGGCTGACCGGGGTGCTGGCCGCGCTGCTGCACCGGTCCCGCCGCACCGAACTGGCGCCCGCGCTGGCGGGGGCGCTGGGGATGCCGCTCGCCCGCCGCGTCGCGGATCTCGTGGGGCTGCACCCGGCGCTGCACCGTCCGTACCCGGACGAGGAGCGCCGGACCGGCCTCGTCCGGATGTCGTTCGCCGCCGATCTGCCGCTGCTGCACGCGCTGGCCGCCGCGGTCGCGGACACCGACGGGGCGCGCGAACAGGTGGAGTGGTCGGCTCTGCACGCGGCGGACGTACGGGAACCGGACGGGCTGCGGGAGGCGTTCGCCGGCCTGGCCCCGGACGTCGCCGACCGCTGCTGGGCGCAGGCCCGGGAGGCGTACGCCCGGGGCCGGGTCGCCACCGCCGAGGAGGCTGTCGCCGCGACGTGGCGGTGGCGCACCGGGGAGTTCCCGCGCCTGGTGCATCTGATGGGCCCCTCCGGCAGCGGCAAGAGCACCTTCGCGCGCGGACTGCCCGGCGTCGACACGTACCTCGCGCTCGACGATCTGCGGCTCGCCCGGGGATCGCGCGCCGGCCAGAAGGCCAACGGGGAGGTGCTGCGCGAGGGGCTCGACCGGCTGGACGCCGCGCTCGCCGCGGGCGGCACCGTCGTCTGGGACGCCACCTCGCTCAACGCACACCAGCGCTCCCTGGTGCACGCGGTCGCCCGGCGCAGGGACGCGCTGCTCACCCACGCGGTGGCCCTGGCCGACGAGGCGGAGCTGCTCCGCCGCAACGAGCGCCGCACCCACCCGGTGCCCCCTCGGGTGCTGACCTCGCAGCTGCACCGGTTCGTGCCCCCGTATCCCGGCCAGGCGCACCGCACCTGGTACATCGGCGCGAGCGGAACCGTGGAGGACAGGGCGTAGATGCGTACCAGCGAGGAGATCTACCACCGGGTCCGCTGGGACGCCCGGTTCGACCCGGCGCGCTTCGTGATGGGCGTGGCACAGCGCGGGACCGTGCCCGAGCGGGTGCCGCTGCCCCGGTTCACGCCCGGCGGGGAGATTCCCTGGCACCGGGTGCTGTTCTTCGAGGCGGACGGTGAGGTGGTGTGGGACCGGTCCTCGGGCGTGGACCGGATCGGTGCGACGGACGCCGGACGGGTACGCGCCCCGCGCCGGCTGCCGTCCCCGTACTTCGTCTCCCGTACGCCGCACGCGTTCTCGGCGCCGGAGGCCGCCTGGACGCCCGTACCGCAGGACCTGCCGCCGACGGCGCCCCCCGCTGCCCTGACGCTGCTGACCTGGAACACCCTCTGGGACCGCTACGACAGCGACCGCATAGACACCGCCCGGCGACGGCCCCTCCTCCTCGACGCCCTGCGTGCGGCGGACGCGGATGTCATCGCCCTCCAGGAGGCCGAACCCGCCCTGCTCGGCCTGCTGTTGTCGACGCCGTGGGTCCGCGAGAGCTATACCTTCTGGGCCGGTCCGGCCGGCCAGGATGTCGCCGACTGCGGTCTGCTGCTGCTCAGCAGGCTCCCCGTACGGGAGGCTGGCCTGCATGCCCTCGGCCCGCACAAGGCGGTCGCCGCCGTGGTCGTGGAGACCGCGGAGGGACCGGTCACGGTCGCGGTCACCCACCTCAGCAGCGACCACTCGCCGGTCGGCGCCGCCCGGCGCGATGCCGAACTGGCCGATCTGGCCACGGGGTTGGCCGCGATCGACGGCGACGTGGCACTGCTCGGCGACTTCAACGACGGCGGCGACACCCCCCAGGACCGGCTGGGGATGCCGGACGCCTGGATCCTGGTGCACGGCGCGGACGACCGGACGCCGACCTTCGACCCGTCCGTCAACCCGCTGGCCGCCGTCTCCTCGCTGACGGGGCGGGTGTCCCGGCTGGACCGGGTGCTGATCCGCTCGGAGCGGCTGCGGCCCGTGTCGGCGGCGCTGCTGGGCGAGGTGGCCACGCCGGACGGGCTGTACGTCTCGGACCACTTCGGGGTACGGGTGGAGCTGGCCGGGGCCGCGGCGCAGGACGACGACGCAGCGGCGGCGGATCTCCTGCGCCGGGTGGCCGCCGCCCTGCCCGAGGGCCGCGTCCACCTGGCCGGCTCGCGGCGGATGGGCTGTGCGCTGCCCGGCGCCGATGTGGACCTGGTCGCGGCGCTGCCCGGTGACGGGGATCTGCCGGGGGTACGGGAGCGGCTGGCCGCTGCCCTGCCGGAGGCCGTCGATCTGCGTGAGGTGACCGGTGCGCGCGTACCCGGTCTGCGTTTCTGCCTCGACGGGCTCCGGGTGGACCTGGTGATCGTCGCGACCGGTGGCCTCTCCCCGGACGTGGCGGTCGCCCGCCGTACCGAACTGGGCGGGGCGGCGGCCACGGCGCTCAGCGCGGTGAGCGACGCCGATGCCGTGCTCGCGGCGGCGGACCCGCACCGGGCCGCGTTCACCCACCTCGCGCGCGAGGTGAAGGCCTGGGCGCGGGCGCGTGGTCTGGACTCCGCCCCGTGCGGCGGGCTGCCCGGCCTCGCCTGGTCCGTACTGGCGGCCCGTACCGCCCACGAGGCCGGTCAGCTGCCGCCGCTCCCCCTGCTCCGGCACTTCTTCGCGACGTGGGCCGCATGGGACTGGAACCGGCCGGTCGGCTCCGGGGACGCGGGCGGGCTCCCCCTGACCGTGCTGACCCCGACCGCCCCCGTCCGCTCCTGCACCTCGCAGGTCTCCCCCGCGGGCCGCGACCTCGTCGCCGAGGAGCTCTTCCGCGCCTGGGAGATCCTGGAGTCCACCGCCGACACCGCGCCCGTACCGCACGCCGGACTCTGCGCCCCGCCGCCCCTGCGTCTGCGGCACGCCGCCTGGGCGGTCGTCTCCGTACGGCGGGGCGCGGACGAGGGCCGGTTCCGCGGGAGGCTCCTGGCCCTGCTCGCCGCCCTGGCGGAGGCGGGCTCCCCGGACGCCCACGCCTGGCCCCGCCCGTTCGCCGCCGACGCCTCCCACGTCCGGTACGCCGTCGGCCTCGGCCGCACCCCGCCCGACGAGGCCCGGCTCGCGGAGATCGGCGCCCGGCTGCTGCACGGCATCCCGGAAGCGGACCTGCGCCGGACGGACCGGGGCGGGGTACCGGAGCTGCGCTGACGGAAACCGGCGCCGACCGCCCTGTGGTGCGCACGCCCGCACGCTGGGCCGTCCGGGTTCTTGTCGCACACCCGTAGAAACCCAGGCAACCCACCCCGGGGAATCTCCGTCTATCCCCCCGCAGCAGCGGCTCGACCTCCGCCGCCTGCACGGATTCGGCACGCAGCGCAGGGCCGCACAGCCGCCCGCTGCGGGGTAAGTGGACGGAGCACGGTGTGACGGACGAACCTGCGCTGCGCGCATCTCGCACGGGAGTGCCGCGGCGCACCCTGATGACGGCGGCGGCCGGGGCGATGAGCCTGGCCGCCCTCAGCGCCTGCACCGCGCCCGCGTCGCCCCGCCGCCGCGACCCCACCGCGGACCCGATGCCCGGCCTGCCGATCAGCACCTCGCGCACGGCCCTGATGATGCAGATCCTCGCCCACCCGGACGACGACCTGTACTTCATGAACCCGGACACCCAGCAGGCCTTCTACGCCGGGACGCCGCTGGTCTGCGTCTATCTGACCGGCGGCGAGGCCACCGGCATCAATCGCATGCCGGGCCGGCCGCAGCCCACCCCCGACAAGGCCGCGTACTCCTCCTCACGTCACCAGGGGCTCCGCCAGGCGTATGCGACGCTGCTCGGACTCGGCCGGTTCACGGCCTGGCAGAAGTCCGTCATCACTCTGCACGGCAACCACCGGGCCGAGATCAACCGCCTCGGCAACGCCGGCCGCGAGGTCGAGCTGATCTTCATCAACACCGCCATGCACACCACATACGGGCGTCTCGGGCTCCCCAGCCTCTGGCAGGACCGGCGGCTCGTCCTGCCCACCGTCGTCGCCGACAACTCGCCGCTGCAGCAGGTGGGCTCGTACACGTACGACGGACTGATCGACGTCCTGGTCGGGCTGTTCGAGCGGTACCGGCCGAGCATCGTGCACACCATGGACCCGGACCCCGACATCCAGCACAGCAGTGAGCTCGTCCGGCGACGGGACAGCGAGCAGAAGGGCTACTCCGACCATCCCGACCACACCGCGACCGCGCTGTTCACCTGGACGGCGCTGATCCGCTGGGTGGCGCTGGCCACCCGCAGCGGCGACGGGGTGCCGCGCTTCGCCACCACGGCGTTCCGCGGCTACTACAACCGGCACTGGCCCAAGAACCTGCCGCCCGCCGTGCTGGCGGAGAAGGCGTCGCTCCTGGTGGCGTACGGGGGTTCGGCCGACTGGCGCTGCGGCAACTCCGCAGGCTGCGGTGACTACGGCGTCGGCGGCAACCGGCCGCTGACCAACCGGAAGGGCTGGGTACGGTCCACCCATTACCGCTACCCGGGCCCCCGCCCGGCCGTCACCACCGACCCGGACGGCCGGCTCGTCGCGTACGGGGTGCTGGGGCTGCGGGCGGTGCGCTGGCGCGAGAGCGCACCGGGCAGCGCGACGTGGGACACCCCGGACGACCTCGGCGGCGGCCCGCTCGCATCGGTCCTGGGCTGTGCGACCCTGCCGGACGGGCGACAGGTGCTCTTCGGGCTGCGGTTCGCCGCGCTCGGCGGGCGCGGGGCGGACAACGAGCGCGAGATCGTCGCGCTGGAGCAGCGCTCCCCCGGCGGCGGCTTCCGTGCCTGGCAGGGGCTGGGCAACCCGGTGCGGAATCACGACGGCGGACGGCGGATCGGCGTCCCGGTCGCGATCGCCGCCTGCGACGGGCGGGTCCACCTCTTCGTACGGAACGCGGAGCAGGGCCTCAGCACCCGGGTACGGGACACGGCGGGCCGGTGGAGCGGCTGGCGGGACACGGGCGGCGGCGAGATCCAGGACGGGCTGCATGCCGTGGTGGACGACGCCGGGTGCGTCCATGTCTTCGCGGCGGGCCGGTTCGCGGTGCATCACTGGACGCAGGACGCGCCCGGCGACCCGGTCACCGCGCGCACCCAGATCAGCGGGGTGCCGGTGCCCGGGGACGGCCCGGCCGCACTGCCCGGGACGGGCGGCACCGTCGAGCTGTTCTACCGCGCGGCGGCGAAGGCCGCTCTGACGACCGTACGGACCGGGGAGGCGGCGGCGGAGACCGGCATCGACGGGTACGGGCGGCTGGTCGAGGACCGGGTGGGCTTCGACGGGTACGGGCCGGTGTCCGCCGCGGGGTCGCCGCGCGGCCCGGTGCTGCTCGGCCGCACCGAGAAGGGCCGGATCCAGCTCCGTACGTCCCAAGGAATCTCCGTACGCAAGCGCGGGCCGGTGGCGCTGGACGGGCCCGCGCTGCACATCGCAACGGACGGCCGGCCGACGGTGGTGGCACTGGGGGTCGACGCCCGCCCGTGGCTCTGGCGCCCCCAGCAGGCCTGACGACGCGGGCGGGCACCTGCCGGAGGGCAGCGGCTGTCATCCTCTGATCACGCTCAAGGTGCTGATGCTCACGCTCAAGGTGCTGATTGCCGAGGACATGACGGTCGTACGGGAGGGACCGGTCTCCGTGCCGGCGCGCGAACCCGGTATCGAGGTCGTGGCCCAGGCCGCCCGCGGGGACGAGGTCCTCGCCACCGTGCCGGCCGCCCGGCCCGACGTGGCCGTGCTGTATGTCGCCATGCCTGGCCAGGACGGCATCCAGCACGGCACGTCAACCCGCCGGACATGGGATTTCCCTGGATCCCAGGCGGCCGGTCGCGTCCGCCGCACCCCGTCACCCGCGCTTTTGCCCACCCCGACCGGGATCCCGGTGGGTTCGGTCGGCGACATGGACTGGCGAATCGAGGAAGCGCGTGAGGATCCGGCCTCTTTCCGGTTTGTCCGCCACTCGTCGCAGAGCGGCGACCGTGTCGGCGGGTATCGACATCTCCATCACGACCGGCCCGTCGTCCGCCGATTCGATCACCGCGATCGATTTCAGGAACCCGCCGCGGCGCCTCTTGGTCGTGAGCACGTAGCGGATGTCGGAGGGAGTGGGACGGACGGTGGAGGACGCCGCGATCTCCGCGCCGCTTTCCGGTGAGATCTCATAGAGTTCACCGATCCGTCCGGCCGCCTCACCCCCTTCCTCAAGCCTCTCCGTGCTCCCGTCCCGGCTTCCGCAGAGACCCCGGCAGAGAATCCCGGCCAGGACGGCCAGGACCGCGGCCAGGGCAATGACCCATCCGCTGCCCGAGCCGGCGGCCACGGCCGCCACGACGAGTCCGGCGCCGAAGCCGCCGCCCCACATCGACATCACGCCTCGCTCCGGCTTCCGCAGGGCCTGTCCGTCCTTCCCTTGTCTGCTGTCGGATTCTTCTGCTGTGGAGGTTCTTGGGTGGCGTCGGATCAGCGGAGTTTTCGCCACTTCCAGTTCATCCGCCACCTCGCGACGCGCACCTTCGCGCTCAGCCGCCACAGGGCAGCCCTGGTGCCGAACGAGGTCCCTCGGCTGATCCTCGCGGCAAGACCGCCGACGGCTCCGACCCCGCCCGCCAGGGCGCATTCCCACGGGCCCGGCCCGACGCCCGGACACACCACGGGGCCCCGCACCTCGACGCGACACCGTGGGCCGACTCGGGACCCCCAACGTCGGTCAACGCCGAAGGGCCCCGGTCCACCGCTTACGCGGCGGGCCGGGGCCCTTCTTGGTGCTCTGTGCGGAGCAACCAGGTCAGACAGTCAGGTAATTACTTGACGATCTTGGTGACCTGGCCGGCGCCCACGGTCCGGCCACCCTCACGGATGGCGAACTTCAGGCCCTCTTCCATGGCGACCGGCTGGATCAGCGAGACGTTCATGACGGTGTTGTCGCCCGGCATGACCATCTCGGTGCCCTCGGGAAGGGTCACAACGCCCGTCACGTCCGTGGTACGGAAGTAGAACTGCGGGCGGTAGTTGTTGAAGAAGGGGGTGTGACGGCCACCCTCGTCCTTCGACAGGATGTAGGCCTGGGCCTCGAACTCGGTGTGCGGCGTGACCGAACCGGGCTTGATGATGACCTGGCCGCGCTCGACGTCCTCGCGCTTGATGCCACGGAGGAGCAGACCGACGTTCTCACCGGCCTGGCCCTCGTCGAGCAGCTTGCGGAACATCTCGATGCCGGTAACCGTGGTGGTGGTCTTCTCGGTCTTGATACCGACGATGTCGACGGTCTCGTTGACCTTCAGGACACCACGCTCGATACGACCGGTGACGACGGTGCCACGACCGGTGATCGTGAAGACGTCCTCGATCGGCATCAGGAACGGCTTGTCGACGTCACGCTCGGGCTGCGGGATCGACTCGTCGACGGCCTTCATCAGGTCGAGGACGGTCTGGCCCCACTCCTTGTCGCCCTCGAGCGCCTTGAGCGCCGAGACCTTGACGACCGGAAGGTCGTCGCCCGGGAACTCGTACTCGGAGAGGAGCTCACGGACCTCGAGCTCGACGAGCTCCAGGATCTCCTCGTCGTCCACCATGTCGGCCTTGTTCAGGGCGACGACGATGTACGGAACGCCGACCTGGCGGGCCAGGAGCACGTGCTCCTTGGTCTGCGGCATCGGGCCGTCGGTGGCGGCGACCACGAGGATGGCGCCGTCCATCTGCGCCGCACCCGTGATCATGTTCTTGATGTAGTCGGCGTGACCCGGGCAGTCGACGTGCGCGTAGTGACGCGACTCCGTCTGGTACTCGACGTGCGCGATCGAGATCGTGATACCGCGCTGGCGCTCTTCGGGAGCCTTGTCGATCTGGTCGAAGGCCGAGGCCTCGTTCAGGTCCGGGTACGCGTCGTGCAGCACCTTGGTAATGGCGGCCGTGAGGGTCGTCTTACCGTGGTCGATGTGACCGATGGTGCCGATGTTGACGTGCGGCTTAGTCCGCTCGAACTTCGCCTTCGCCACTGGGTCCTCCTGTGGAGTGGTTCTGTACGCCTTGCTTCATCGGCGCCAGGTGATCTTTGCTGGGATGCCGGTGCCGGGGGGCATTCACCGCATTGCTTGCGCTCTGCGACGAATGCCCCACCAGGCTCCGGTGACAAGCCTAAAGCGTGAGCTCGGGAGAGTTACTCGCCCTTGGCCTTCGCGATGATCTCCTCGGCGACGTTCCGCGGAACCTCGGCGTAGGAGTCGAACTGCATCGAGTAGCTTGCGCGACCCGAGGTCTTGCTGCGGAGGTCTCCGACGTAGCCGAACATCTCCGAGAGGGGCACGAGGCCCTTCACGACGCGAGCGCCGCTGCGCTCCTCCATGGCCTGGATCTGGCCACGGCGGGAGTTGAGGTCGCCGATGACATCGCCCATGTAGTCCTCGGGCGTGGTGACCTCGACGGCCATCATCGGCTCCAGGAGCACGGGGGACGCCTTGCGAGCACCCTCCTTGAACGCCTGCGAACCGGCGATCTTGAAGGCGAGCTCGGAGGAGTCGACCTCGTGGTAGCCACCGTCGAGAAGGGTGACGCGGACGCCCACCATCTCGTAACCGGCCAGGATGCCGAACTGCATGGCTTCCTGCGCACCCGCGTCCACCGAGGGGATGTACTCACGGGGGATGCGGCCACCGGTGACCTTGTTGACGAACTCGTAGGACGCGTCGCCACCCTCGATGGGCTCAAGAGCGATCTGCACCTTCGCGAACTGGCCGGTACCACCAGTCTGCTTCTTGTGCGTGTAGTCGATGCGCTCGACGGCCTTGCGGATCGTCTCGCGGTACGCGACCTGCGGCTTGCCGACGTTCGCCTCGACGCGGAACTCGCGCTTCATGCGGTCGACGAGCACCTCGAGGTGAAGCTCGCCCATACCACCGATGATGGTCTGGCCGGTCTCCTCGTCGGAGTGCACCTGGAAGGACGGGTCCTCTTCGGAGAGGCGCTGGATGGCGACACCCAGCTTCTCCTGGTCGCCCTTGGACTTGGGCTCGATGGCGACCTGAATGACCGGCGCCGGGAAGTCCATGGACTCCAGGATGACCGGGTTCTTGTCGTCACACAGCGTCTCACCGGTGGTGGTCTGCTTCAGGCCCATGACGGCGACGATGTCGCCGGCGCCCACCGACGCGATCTCCTCACGCTTGTTCGCGTGCATGCGGTAGATCTTGCCGATGCGCTCCTTCTTGCCCTTGACCGAGTTCAGCACCGCGGTGCCGGCCTCGAGGCGACCGGAGTAGATCCGGACGAAGGTGAGCTTGCCGAGGTGCGGGTCGCTCGCGATCTTGAACGCCAGGCCGGAGAACGGCTCGTCGTCCGAGGGCTTGCGCTTGACGACGACCTCGGGGTCCTTGACGTCGTGGCCCTCGATGGCCTCGACGTCCAGGGGGGAAGGCAGGTAGCGGACGACCGCGTCGAGCAGGGGCTGAACGCCCTTGTTCTTGAACGCGGTGCCACAGAACACCGGGGTGACGGTGATCGAGTCGGCACTGCCCTTGGACGCCAGGGTGATCCGACGGATCGCCTCGTGCAGCTGCTCCTGGGTGGGCTCCTCGCCCTCCAGGTACAGCTCCATCATCTGGTCGTCGTGCTCGGCAACGGCCTCAAGGAGCTTGCCGCGCCACTCCTGAGCCGCCTCGACGTGGGTGTCCGGGATGTCGACCGTGTCGTACATCTCGCCCTTGGCTGCCTCTTCCGGCCACACGAAGGCCTTCATCGACACGAGGTCGACGACGCCCCGGAAGCCGGCCTCGGCACCGATGGGGAGCTGCATGACCAGCGGAACCGCACCGAGGCGGTCGACAATCATGTCGACGCAGCGGTGGAACTCGGCACCGGTGCGGTCGAGCTTGTTGACGAAGCAGATACGCGGCACGCCGTAGCGGTCCGCCTGACGCCAGACGGTCTCGGACTGCGGCTCGACGCCCGCCACACCGTCGAACACGGTGACGGCGCCGTCGAGGACGCGGAGCGAACGCTCCACCTCGACGGTGAAGTCCACGTGACCCGGGGTGTCGATGATGTTGATGGTGTGGTCAACATCATCGAGCGGCCAGTGACAGGTCGTCGCGGCGGACGTGATCGTGATGCCGCGCTCCTGCTCCTGCTCCATCCAGTCCATCGTGGCAGCGCCGTCGTGGACTTCACCGATCTTGTACGAAACGCCGGTGTAGAACAGGATCCGCTCGGTGGTGGTCGTCTTGCCCGCGTCGATGTGGGCCATGATCCCGATGTTGCGGACCTTGGCCAGGTCAAGCGAAGTGGTGGCCATAAGGCTCAATCTTCTCTCGGTCTCGATGTGGGTAGCGACTACCAGCGGTAGTGCGCGAAGGCCTTGTTGGACTCGGCCATCTTGTGGGTGTCCTCGCGCTTCTTGACGGCAGCGCCAAGACCGTTGGAGGCGTCGAGCAGCTCGTTCATGAGGCGCTCGGTCATGGTCTTCTCGCGGCGGGCGCGGGAGTAACCCACGAGCCAGCGCAGCGCGAGGGTGGAGGCGCGACCGGGCTTGACCTCGATCGGCACCTGGTAGGTGGCGCCACCGACACGGCGGGACTTGACCTCGAGCGAGGGCTTGACGTTCTCAAGCGCGCGCTTCAGCGTGATGACCGGGTCGTTGCCGGTCTTCTCGCGGAGGCCTTCCATGGCGCCGTACACGATCCGCTCGGCAGTGGAACGCTTGCCGTTGAGCAGGATCTTGTTGATCAGCGAGGTGACAAGAGGAGAACCGTAGACCGGGTCGATGATGACCGGGCGCTTCGGGGCGGGGCCCTTACGAGGCATTCTTACTTCTCCTTCTTGGCGCCGTAGCGGCTGCGGGCCTGCTTGCGGTTCTTGACACCCTGGGTGTCGAGCGAGCCGCGGATGATCTTGTAACGAACACCCGGCAGGTCCTTCACACGGCCACCACGCACGAGCACGATGGAGTGCTCCTGCAGGTTGTGTCCCTCACCCGGGATGTAGGCCGTGACCTCGATACCGGAGGTCAGACGCACACGCGCGACCTTACGGAGTGCCGAGTTCGGCTTCTTCGGGGTGGTCGTGAACACACGCGTGCAGACGCCGCGGCGCTGGGGCGAACCCTCGAGTGCGGGCGTCTTGTTCTTCTCGACCTTGTCCTGCCGGCCCTTCCGGACCAGCTGCTGGATCGTAGGCACTACTTCTCCGGTTTCTGTGTGCCGTTCGTGAAACTAACCTGGAACGTCACCGACCCACGCGGTCGGGTGTGTCGAATACTGCTGGCTCCTGCCGCAAGGCAGAAGGAGCGCAGATCGCGGTGGCCACTGACGGACTCGCCATGCGGTTGAGGACACGCACACGAGCCCAGGCACACCCCAGGCACAAGGTCTGAGCGTACCCACCTCGTCGACTCCGGTCAAAACAAATGCTGTCCACCGGTACACGCCGTCGCGGGCGCCCGGCTTGTCCCGACCCGTACACCCGGCCTCCGTGCCCCGTACGGCCCCGTACAGGGCACCCACGGCCCCGCTCGCGCGCCGCCCCGGACCCGGCCGCGTGCGGAACGCGCCACGGCCGTGACATACCACACTCCGGAGCGCATCGGGACACGCCGGAGGGCGGCCACCCCGTACGCAACGGGATGACCGCCCTCCGGTCGATCAAGCGACTCGCTTACTGGTTGTACGGACCGTAGTCGTAGTCCTCCAGCGGAACGGCCTGGCCGGAGCCCGTGCCGAACGGCGAGTAGTCGATGTCGTCGTAGCCGACGGCCGAGTACATCGCGGCCTTGGCCTCCTCGGTCGGCTCGACCCGGATGTTGCGGTAGCGGGACAGGCCCGTACCGGCCGGGATGAGCTTACCGATGATGACGTTCTCCTTGAGGCCGATCAGGGAGTCCGACTTGGCGTTGATCGCCGCGTCGGTCAGAACCCTGGTCGTCTCCTGGAAGGACGCCGCCGACAGCCACGACTCGGTGGCGAGCGAGGCCTTGGTGATACCCATCAGCTGCGGACGGCCGGAGGCGGGGTGACCGCCCTCGGTGACCACACGACGGTTCTCGGTCTCGAACTTCGAGCGCTCGACGAGCTCGCCCGGCAGCAGCTCCGCGTCGCCGGACTCGATGATCGTCACGCGGCGCAGCATCTGCCGGATGATGATCTCGATGTGCTTGTCGTGGATCGACACGCCCTGCGAGTTGTACACCTTCTGGACTTCGCCGACCAGGTGGACCTGGACCGCGCGCTGACCGAGGATGCGCAGCACGTCGTGCGGGTTGGTGGCACCCACGGTGAGCTTCTGGCCCACCTCGACGTGGTCTCCCTCGCCCACGAGCAGACGGGCACGCTTCGAGATCGGGAACGGCGTCTCTTCGCTGCCGTCGTCCGGGGTGACGACGAGCTTCTTGGTCTTCTCGGTCTCCTCGATACGGATGCGGCCGGCCGCCTCCGAGATCGGGGCGACACCCTTGGGCGTACGGGCTTCGAAGAGCTCGACGACTCGGGGCAGACCCTGGGTGATGTCGTCACCGGCCACACCACCGGTGTGGAAGGTACGCATCGTCAGCTGGGTACCGGGCTCACCGATGGACTGGGCGGCGATGATGCCGACCGCCTCACCGATGTCGACCAGCTTGCCGGTGGCGAGCGAGCGTCCGTAGCAGAAGGCACAGGTGCCGACCGTGGACTCACAGGTCAGGACCGAACGGGTCTTGACCTCCTCGACGCCGGCGCCCACCAGGGCGTCGATCAGGACGTCACCGAGGTCGACGTTGGCAGGCGCGATGACCTTGCCGTCGACGACGACGTCCTCGGCGAGCATGCGGGCGTAGACCGAGGTCTCGACGTCCTCCGTCTTGCGGAGCACACCGTCCGCACCCTTGACGGCGATCTTCAGCTTGAGGCCGCGGTCGGTGCCGCAGTCCTCCTCGCGAATGATCACGTCCTGCGAGACGTCCACCAGACGACGGGTCAGGTAACCCGAGTCGGCGGTACGCAGGGCGGTGTCCGCCAGACCCTTACGGGCACCGTGCGTGGAGATGAAGTACTCCAGAACGGTGAGGCCCTCACGGAAGGACGCCTTGATGGGACGCGGGATCGTCTCGTTCTTGGCGTTGGACACCAGACCACGCATACCGGCGATCTGACGCATCTGCATCATGTTTCCTCGGGCACCCGAGTCAACCATCATGAAGATGGGGTTCGTCTTGGGGAAGTTCGCGTTCATCGCCTCGGCAACCTCGTTGGTCGCCTTGGTCCAGATCGCGATGAGCTCCTGCGTGCGCTCGTCCTTGGTGATCAGACCGCGCTCGTACTGCTTCTGGACCTTCTCGTCCTGCGCCTCGTAGCCCTGGACGATGGCCTTCTTGGCCTCCGGCACGACGATGTCCGAAACGGAGACGGTGACGCCGGAACGGGTCGCCCAGTGGAAACCGGCCGCCTTCAGGTTGTCGAGCGTCGCCGCCACGATGACCTTGGGGTAGCGCTCGGCCAGGTCGTTGACGATCTCGGAGAGCTGCTTCTTGCCCACCGAGTAGTCGACGAACGGGTAGTCCTCGGGCAGCAGCTCGTTGAAGAGCGCGCGGCCCAGGGACGTACGCAGCCGGAACGTGTCGCCCTGCTGGTACTCCTGCTCACCCTCCTCGGCGACCGGCGGCACCCAGCCACGCGGCGGGATGGTGCCCACCGGGAAGCGGATGTCGACCTGCGTCTGGAGCGAGAGCTCCCGGGCGTCGAAGGCCATGATCGCCTCGGCGGTGGAACCGAACGCGCGGCCCTGACCGATGACCTTGCGCTCCTCCTCGTCCGTGGTGAGGAAGAACAGGCCCAGCACCATGTCCTGGGTCGGCATGGTGACGGGACGACCGTCGGCCGGCTTCAGGATGTTGTTCGAGGACAGCATCAGGATGCGGGCCTCGGCCTGCGCCTCCGCGGAGAGCGGCAGGTGCACGGCCATCTGGTCACCGTCGAAGTCCGCGTTGAACGCGGTGCAGACGAGCGGGTGGATCTGGATGGCCTTGCCCTCGACCAGCTGCGGCTCGAAGGCCTGGATGCCGAGGCGGTGCAGCGTCGGTGCACGGTTCAGCAGCACCGGGTGCTCGGCGATGACCTCTTCGAGGACGTCGTACACCACGGTGCGGCCACGCTCGACCATGCGCTTGGCCGACTTGATGTTCTGCGCGTGGTTCAGGTCGACCAGGCGCTTCATCACGAACGGCTTGAAGAGCTCCAGCGCCATGGCCTTCGGCAGACCGCACTGGTGCAGCTTGAGCTGCGGGCCGACGACGATCACGGAACGCGCGGAGTAGTCCACACGCTTACCGAGAAGGTTCTGACGGAATCGACCCTGCTTGCCCTTCAGCATGTCGCTGAGGGACTTGAGCGGGCGGTTGCCGGGACCGGTGACCGGGCGACCGCGGCGGCCGTTGTCGAACAGCGCGTCGACGGCCTCCTGCAGCATCCGCTTCTCGTTGTTCACGATGATCTCGGGGGCACCGAGGTCGAGGAGACGCTTGAGGCGGTTGTTGCGGTTGATCACACGGCGGTACAGGTCGTTCAGGTCGGAGGTCGCGAAGCGGCCACCGTCCAGCTGCACCATCGGACGCAGGTCCGGCGGGATGACCGGCACGCAGTCGAGCACCATGCCCTTGGGCTTGTTGCTGGTCTGCAGGAACGCGGAGACGACCTTGAGGCGCTTGAGCGCCCGGGTCTTCTTCTGGCCCTTGCCGGTACGGATGATCTCGCGGAGGCGCTCGGCCTCCTCGTTCAGGTCGAACGACTCCAGGCGCTTCTGCAGGGCGGCGGCGCCCATGCAGCCGTCGAAGTACGTGCCGAAGCGGTCACGCAGCTCGCGGTAGAGCAGCTCGTCGCCCTCCAGGTCCTGGACCTTGAGGTTCTTGAAGCGGCTCCACACCTCGTCGAGACGGTCGATCTCGCGCTGCGCACGGTCGCGCAGCTGCTTCATCTCGCGCTCGGCACCCTCGCGCACCTTGCGGCGCACGTCGGCCTTGGCGCCCTCGGCCTCCAGCTCGGCCAGGTCGGTCTCGAGCTTCTTGGCACGGGCCTCGAGGTCGGCGTCGCGACGGTTCTCGACCTGCTGACGCTCGACGGAGACGTGCGCCTCCAGCGAGGGCAGGTCGCGCGTACGGCGCTCCTCGTCCACGAACGTGATCATGTACGCGGCGAAGTAAATGACCTTCTCGAGGTCCTTCGGCGCGAGGTCCAGCAGGTAGCCCAGGCGCGACGGGACGCCCTTGAAGTACCAGATGTGGGTGACGGGAGCGGCAAGCTCGATGTGACCCATGCGCTCACGGCGCACCTTGGCGCGCGTGACCTCGACGCCACAGCGCTCACAGATGATGCCCTTGAAGCGGACACGCTTGTACTTGCCGCAGTAGCACTCCCAGTCCCGGGTCGGACCGAAGATCTTCTCGCAGAAGAGTCCGTCCTTTTCGGGCTTGAGCGTGCGGTAGTTGATGGTCTCCGGCTTCTTCACTTCGCCGTGGGACCAGGTCCGGATGTCGTCCGCGGTGGCAAGGCCGATCCGCAGCTCGTCGAAGAAGTTGACGTCGAGCACTTGTCGTCAATCCCTCTTTCGGGGGTTCGAGCCCCCTCGCGTCACGCGAGAAATCGGGGCACTTCAGCAATGGTCTGAACGGGTCCGGGGAGAGCCGGCCGGATCACGGGGATCCGGCCGGCCAACCCGTCAGACCTCTTCGACGCTGCTCGGCTCGCGCCGGGACAGGTCGATACCGAGCTCCTCCGCCGCGCGGAAGACGTCCTCGTCCGTGTCGCGCATCTCGATGGACATGCCGTCCGAGGACAGCACCTCCACGTTGAGGCAGAGCGACTGCATTTCCTTGATGAGCACCTTGAAGGACTCGGGGATGCCGGGCTCGGGGATGTTCTCGCCCTTGACGATCGCCTCGTAGACCTTCACGCGGCCGGTCACGTCGTCGGACTTGATCGTCAGCAGTTCCTGGAGGGCGTATGCGGCGCCGTAAGCCTCAAGGGCCCACACCTCCATCTCACCGAAGCGCTGTCCACCGAACTGGGCCTTACCACCCAGCGGCTGCTGGGTGATCATGGAGTACGGGCCCGTCGAACGAGCGTGCAGCTTGTCGTCGACGAGGTGGTGCAGCTTGAGGATGTACATGTACCCGACCGAGACCGGCTCCGGGAACGGCTCGCCGGAGCGGCCGTCGAACAGGTGGGCCTTGCCGGAGGGCTGCACCAGGCGGTCGCCGTCGCGGTTCGGGATCGTGGCCTCGAAGAGACCGGAGATCTCGTCCTCGCGCGCACCGTCGAAGACGGGGGTGGCGACGTTGGTGCCGGGGGCGACCTGGTCGGCGCCGATGGCCTGCAGGCGCTTGGCCCACTCGTTACCGAGGCCGGAGACGTCCCACCCGCGGCTGGCGAGCCAGCCGAGGTGGATCTCCAGGACCTGTCCCGGGTTCATTCGGGACGGGACACCCAGCGGGTTGAGGATGATGTCGACCGGGGTGCCGTCCTCCAGGAACGGCATGTCCTCGATCGGGAGGATCTTCGAGATGACGCCCTTGTTGCCGTGACGGCCGGCGAGCTTGTCACCGTCGGTGATCTTGCGCTTCTGCGCGACGTAGACGCGGACCAGCTGGTTCACGCCCGGCGGCAGCTCGTCGCCCTCTTCGCGGTCGAAGACGCGGACGCCGATGACCTTGCCGATCTCACCGTGCGGCACCTTCAGCGAGGTGTCGCGCACCTCGCGCGCCTTCTCACCGAAGATCGCACGGAGCAGGCGCTCCTCGGGGGTCAGCTCGGTCTCACCCTTGGGCGTGACCTTGCCGACGAGGATGTCGCCGGCGACGACCTCGGCACCGATACGGATGATGCCGCGCTCGTCGAGGTCGGCGAGGACCTCCTCGGAGACGTTCGGGATGTCCCGGGTGATCTCCTCCGGGCCGAGCTTGGTGTCACGGGCGTCGACCTCGTGCTCCTCGATGTGGATCGAGGAGAGGACGTCGTCCTGGACGAGGCGCTGCGACAGGATGATCGCGTCCTCGTAGTTGTGACCCTCCCACGGCATGAACGCCACGAGCAGGTTCTTGCCGAGGGCCATCTCACCGTTCTCGGTGGCCGGACCGTCGGCGAGGACCTGGTCGGCGACGACCCGGTCGCCCTCGGAGACGACAACCTTCTGGTTGACCGAGGTGCCCTGGTTGGAGCGCATGAACTTGGCGATGCGGTACGTGGTGTACGTGCCGTCGTCATTGGTCACGGTGATGTAGTCCGCGGAGACCTCCTGGACCACACCGTCCTTCTGGGCCTTGAGCACGTCACCGGCGTCGGTGGCGCAGCGGTACTCCATGCCGGTGCCGACGAGCGGGGCCTCCGACTTGATCAGGGGCACCGCCTGACGCATCATGTTCGCGCCCATGAGGGCACGGTTGGCGTCGTCGTGCTCCAGGAAGGGGATCATCGCGGTGGCGACGGACACCATCTGGCGCGGCGAGACGTCCATGTAGTCGACGTCCGTGCCGGGCACGTAGTCGACCTCGCCACCACGACGGCGGACCAGCACGCGGGGCTCGACGAACCGGAGCTCGTCGGTCAGCGGCGCGTTGGCCTGCGCGATGACGAAGCGGTCCTCCTCGTCGGCGGTCAGGTAGTCGACCTCGTCGGTGACCTGACCCTCGACGACCTTGCGGTACGGCGTCTCGATGAAGCCGAACGCGTTGATGCGGCCGTACGAAGCGAGCGAACCGATCAGACCGATGTTCGGGCCTTCAGGCGTCTCGATCGGGCACATGCGGCCGTAGTGCGACGGGTGCACGTCACGGACCTCGAAGCCGGCCCGCTCACGGGAGAGACCACCCGGGCCCAGCGCGTTGAGACGACGCTTGTGCGTCAGGCCCGACAGCGGGTTGTTCTGGTCCATGAACTGGGACAGCTGGCTGGTGCCGAAGAACTCCTTGATGGAGGCGACGACCGGCCGGATGTTGATCAGGGTCTGCGGCGTGATCGCCTCGACGTCCTGGGTGGTCATGCGCTCACGCACGACGCGCTCCATACGGGCGAGACCCGTACGGACCTGGTTCTGGATCAGCTCGCCGACGTTACGGATACGACGGTTGCCGAAGTGGTCGATGTCGTCGGTCTCGACCATGATCGAGCGACCGGACTCGCCGACCGTCTCGGTCTCACCGGCGTGCAGCTTCACCAGGTACTTGATGGTGGCGATGACGTCGTCGCTGGTGAGCACGCCGGCGTCCAGCGGCTCGTTCGCGCCGAGCTTCTTGTTCACCTTGTAGCGGCCGACCTTCGCCAGGTCGTAACGCTTCGGGTTGAAGTAGAGGTTCTCCAGCAGCGTCTGCGCGGCCTCACGGGTCGGAGGCTCGCCCGGACGCAGCTTGCGGTAGATGTCAAGCAGCGCGTCGTCCTGGCCCTGGGTGTGGTCCTTCTCCAGGGTGGCGCGCATGGACTCGTACTCGCCGAACTCCTCCAGGATCTGCTCGGTCGTCCAGCCGAGAGCCTTGAGCAGAACGGTCACGGACTGCTTGCGCTTGCGGTCGATGCGGACACCGACCATGTCGCGCTTGTCGATCTCCATCTCCAGCCAGGCACCCCGGGACGGGATGATCTTGGCGGAGAAGATGTCCTTGTCGGACGTCTTGTCGATGGAGGAGTCGAAGTAGACACCCGGCGAGCGGACCAGCTGCGACACGACGACACGCTCGGTGCCGTTGATGACGAAGGTGCCCTTGTTGGTCATGAGCGGGAAGTCGCCCATGAAGACCGTCTGGGACTTGATCTCGCCGGTCTCGTTGTTGGTGAACTCGGCCGTGACGAAGAGCGGGGCGGCGAACGTGAAGTCGCGCTCCTTGCACTCGTCGATCGAGTTCTTCGAGGGCTCGAAGCGGTGGTCGCGGAACGTAAGCGACATCGACCCGGAGAAGTCCTCGATCGGTGAAATCTCCTCGAAGATTTCCTCCAGGCCGGACTTGGTGGGGACGTCTTGTCCACTGTCCAGAGCAGCCTCGACGCGAGCCTTCCAGGCGGCATTGCCGAGGAGCCAGTCAAAGCTCTCGGTCTGCAGCGCGAGGAGGTTCGGAACCTCGAGGGGCTCCTTGATCTTTGCAAAGGAGATGCGCAGCGGGGCGGTGCTGGCACCGTTGTTCGTATTCGCGGTCGAGGCGTTGCGCGAGGCGGCCAAGAGGGGGTCCTTCCGAGGGCTCGGACTCACTACGCGCGTACCGGCCCCAAGCTGGACACGGAGACGGTCTGTTCCTGATTCGGCCGAAGACGGCCAGGTCAGAGACGGTCAGTCATGGGTGCTCAAGCGTGGGCATGCCTCTGGTGACGGGCAGGAGGCAGCTAACAGGCAGCGCAAAGGGTCAGTGTAGCCAAACGGCACACTGATGTCCAGTCGGGGTTCTCAGAGACCCACGTAGCTCTCAACAGCTGTTCTCAACACCTATGACTAGCCGGTGCGCGCGGTGCGCTCTTCTTTACTGCCCTCTTCGTCCACGATCCATGCCTCGGATTCGGATCGATGTGACGACGCGTCCTGAGAATTGCGCGCCTCGTGCCGTTCGTCAAGGCCCCCCTGCCGGGACATTGCCCCGGTTCCCTCAGCCGGCCACCTCTCGGGGCCGAGAGGCCGGCCCCGAGAGGCAACGGCGAAGATCACCATACTCGTCGCCGCCGGAAGAGCAAGGCAGCCGCTGCGGGTACGCCGAAGGGCGACCACCCGGATGGGTGATCGCCCTTCGTCAATTGACGTCCGTGCCGTGCGGCACGGGCAGTCAGAAGGAGTCAGCGGACTCCCTGAGTCACTTGACCTCGACGGAAGCGCCGGCGGCCTTGAGGGACTCGGCAGCCTTCTCGGCGGCCTCCTTGGCGACCTTCTCGAGGACCGGCTTCGGGGTGCCGTCGACGAGGTCCTTGGCCTCCTTCAGGCCCAGCGAGGTCAGCTCACGCACGACCTTGATGACCTGGATCTTCTTCTCGCCGGCGCCGGTGAGGATGACGTCGAACTCGTCCTGCTCCTCGACGGCCTCAGCGGCGGCACCGGGGGCACCCGGGGCGGCAACGGCGACCGCGGCGGCGGCGGTGACGTCGAACTTCTCCTCGAAGGCCTTCACGAACTCGGAGAGCTCGATGAGGGTCATCTCTTCGAACTGCGCGAGCAGGTCGTCCTGGGACAGCTTCGCCATGATGGCGTCCTTCCACTAATTCGGCAGGTGCCGGAGTTACATGTAGGCGGGCGTACGTTCGGCCCGCTGCGACCGTCGCCCAGTCAAGCGACGATCATTGCGCGAGCCGAATTACTCGGCACCGCCCTGCTCGGCCTGCTTGGCACGAAGCGCCTCCGCGGTGCGGACGAACTTCGACGGGAGCGCCTGGAAGACCTGAGCAGCCTGAGTCTGCTTGCCCTTCATGGCGCCCGCCAGCTTGGCGAGCAGAACCTCGCGGGACTCGAGGTCCGCGAGCTTCTTGATCTCATCCGCGGTCAGCGCCTTACCATCAAGGACACCGCCCTTGATGATGAGGTTGGGGTTGTCCTTGGCGAAGTCACGAAGACCCTTCGCCGACTCCACCGGGTCACCGGTGATGAAGGCAACCGCCGTCGGACCAGTGAACTGGTCGTCCAGCGAAGTGATCCCGGCCTCGTTGGCCGCAATCTTGGTCAGCGTGTTCTTCACCACGGCGTACTGGGCGTTCTCACCGAGCGAACGACGCAGCGTCTTGAGCTGCGCCACGGTGAGACCCCGGTACTCGGTCAGCACAGCGGCGTTCGAGCTGCGGAACTGGTCCGTCAGCTCGGCTACCGCGGCAGCCTTGTCGGGCCTTGCCATGAGCGTCGGCCTCCTTCCGGGTGATGAGGACCGCTCAGAAGGGGCCGGGAAAGACGAACGCCCCGGCGCAGGCGCCAGGGCGTAGCTCGACCGAACGAAGTCCGGGAGCTTTCCACAGTCACCTGCGCGGGTCGCCCGTACTCGACGGATCCTTCGGTCACTGCTCCCTCTTGCGAGAGCGCAGCAACGACCAGCGGTCTTTGGCTTCTGTAGGAGAATACGCGACCGACGTCGCGCCGGGCAAATCCGTCTCTGTTCGGGCGGTGCGGGAGGTTTGGGCCGTCCGGCGACCGGGAACTTCGTCGCCCGGTCGCCGGACGGTCTCAGCCGGCGCCCGTGCCGGCGCCCTGCTGCTGCTTCACGAGGTCGGTGAAGTCGACCGTGTCATTGGCCGGGGGCTCCTCGATCGAGACCTTCGTGCCGTAGTCGCTGTAGTACACCGTCGAATTCAGCTCGCCGGTCTTCATCTGGCCGCGCTCGGTCTTCTTGACCAGCAGGTCGTTCTCGTCGACCCAGATGTCGACCTGCTCCGTGGTGATCCCGGCGTCGCTCAGCTGCTTCTTCAGCTGGGCGAGCTGGCCGGCGTCGAGCTCGGAGTTCTTCGCGGTCAGCGCGGCGACGTCAAGGGTGCCGGAGTAGTGCGTGGCGGAGACTCCGCGCACGTCCTCCTGGCCGACCTTCTTCACGTCACCGGAAGCCAGCAGGGACTTCACGCCCTGGTCGGGGGTGGTGTTCTGCATCTGCTGCTTCATCGCCTCGCCGGAGGCGCCGGCGAGCTTGGCGAGGTCGGCGTAGCCGTAGTTGATCCAGTGCTTGCCGCCTGCCTGCCTGGCGAAGGCCTCGCCCATGTTGACGGCGTAGCCGTCCTTGAAGTAGCGGGCCTGCATGGTGCCGGTGCCACCGTTCTGCTTCATGGTGTCCGCCATGGTGCCGCCGGTGTACGTGATCTCCATGGTGCCGGTGAGACCGTCGGTCCAGTCGATGGTGCCGCTCTGCTTCATGGACATGATGGTGCCCATCTGCGTGGTGCCCTCGACCTTCGCCGAGCTCTCCCCACCGGTCTTCTTCTGCACATTGCGCAACGCGGCTATCGGGTCGGCCTTCACCACGGCGCCGCCGCGGTTGTCGCCGCCCTTGTCGTCCGATCCGCCGCAGGCCGCGACCGACGTCAACGCCGCCGCCACCGCTACCGACAGACCCACGCGTCGCACGGTACTGGTCCTCATGTCCGCTTCCACCCCTCGTTCGGCTCTCGGAGCCTCACGCTAACGCACAGCTCCGACACAGCCACCGGTTGCATACGGATACGAGGACGGGCCCCGCACCTCAAAAGGTTGCGGGGCCCGTCAATGTCACACGTGACGCGGCTTGCTGCCGAGCGCGGGGGCTCAGACGGAGGCCGGGTCCTCCTCGACGAGGAGGTTACGGGTGCGGTTGGCGTCCAGCGGGATGCCGGCACCCATCGTGGTGGCCAGGGTCGCCTTCTTGATGTAGCGGCCCTTGGCGGCGGACGGCTTCAGACGGAGGATCTCCTCCAGCGCCGCTGCGTAGTTCTCCACCAGCTTGGTCTCGTCGAACGAGACCTTGCCGATGATGAAGTGCAGGTTCGAGTGCTTGTCGACGCGGAACTCGATCTTGCCGCCCTTGATGTCGTTGACAGCCTTCACGACGTCGGGGGTGACGGTGCCGGTCTTCGGGTTCGGCATCAGACCACGCGGACCGAGCACCCGGCCGAGGCGGCCGACCTTGCCCATGAGGTCCGGGGTGGCGACGACGGCGTCGAAGTCCAGACGGCCCTTCGCCACCTCGTCGATGAGCTCGTCGGAGCCGACGATGTCGGCGCCCGCGGCTTCCGCGGCCGCAGCACGGTCACCGGTCGCGAAGACCAGGACCCGGGCGGTCTTGCCGGTGCCGTGCGGGAGGTTCACGGTGCCACGGACCATCTGGTCGGCCTTGCGAGGGTCGACACCCAGGCAGAACGCGACCTCGACGGTGCCGTCGAACTTGGTGGAGGCGGTCTCCTTGGCGAGACGGACGGCCTCGAGCGGGGCGTAGTTGCGCGCCCGGTCGACCTTGGCGTCCGCAGCGCGGAGGTTCTTGCTGCGCTTCACTTCTGCTCCTGTGGTTTCAGGGTGTGGAGTCGTGGTGCGGGCCAGCGCTTGGCCCTACCACTGAGGACGTGAGGGGCTGAATCAGCCTTCGACCGTGATGCCCATGGAACGGGCGGTGCCAGCGATGATCTTCGACGCGGCGTCGAGGTCGTTGGCGTTCAGGTCGGGGAGCTTCGTCGTGGCGATCTCACGGACCTGGGCAGCCGTCAGCTTGGCGACCTTGGTCTTGTGCGGCTCGCCGGAGCCCTTCTCCACGCCCGCGGCCTTGAGAATCAGCTTCGCGGCCGGCGGAGTCTTGGTGACGAAGGTGAAGGAGCGGTCCTCGTAGACCGTGATCTCCACCGGCACGACCATGCCACGCTGCGACTCGGTCGCGGCGTTGTAGGCCTTGCAGAACTCCATGATGTTGACGCCGTGCTGGCCGAGCGCGGGGCCGACCGGCGGGGCCGGGTTGGCCGCACCGGCATTGATCTGGAGCTTGATAAGCCCCGTGACCTTCTTCTTCTTGGGAGGCATTGCTCTCTCCGGGTCCTAGTGAGAGTGTTTCGCCGCCGTCCGGTCATCCGGATGGAGGCATACCGCACAACGATAACGGGTATGGCTGCGCGACCAAAAACCGAGCAGGTCAGACCGGCCGTGGAGCCGGTCTGACCTGCTGGGTAGGCATGTGTCCAGAATCTGGCGGAAAGCCGCTAGTTCTTCTGAATCTGGTCGAAGCTGAGCTCGACCGGGGTCTCGCGGCCGAAGATCTCGACGAGGCCCTTGACCTTCTTCGAGTCGGCGTTGATCTCGTTGATCGTCGCCTGCAGCGTCGCGAACGGGCCGTCGGTGACGGTGACCGAGTCGCCCACCTCGAAGTCGAGCACCTGCACCTCGACCTTGCGGGACGGCACCGGCTTGCCCTCGGCCTCGGCGGCCTCGCGGGCGGCCCTCTCCTCGGCCTCCGGGGCGAGCATCTTGACGATCTCGTCGAGCGTCAGCGGATACGGGTCGTAGGCGTTGCCCACGAAGCCGGTGACGCCGGGGGTGTTGCGGACGACGCCCCAGGACTCGTTCGTCAGGTCCATGCGCACCAGGACGTAGCCCGGCAGCTTGTTCTGGCGGACGTTCTTGCGCTCGCCGTTCTTGATCTGGACGATCTCTTCCTCGGGCACTTCGGCCTGGTAGATGAAGTCCTCGACGTTGAGCGAGACGGCGCGCTGCTCCAGGTTGGCCTTCACGCGCTTCTCGTAACCGGCGTACGTGTGGATGACGTACCACTCGCCGGGAAGGCCGCGCAGCTCCTCGCGCAGGGCCGTGACGGCGTCGACGGGGGCGGCCGGCTCGGCCTCCTCCGCCTCGTCGCCCTCGGCGGGCTCGTCGTCGTTCGCGTCGCCCTCGGAACCGGTCTCGGCGGCCTCGGCGTCGTCCTCGGTGTGCAGGGCCGCCTGCTCGGCGGGCTCACCTGCGGCGGCGTCGGCAGCTTCAGCCTGGTCCGGCTCCTCGGCGTCCGCCGCCTCGACGATGTCGAGCTCGTCCTCGGCGGACTCGAAGGCGCCCGCCGTCGGCTCGACGGCGTCGTTCAGGTTCGGGTCAGACACGGTGGCTGCTTCTTCCTGGATACATATGGGTGGAACATGCGAAAGGGGCGCCCATGAGGCGCCCTCCGCGGGATCAGCCGAAGACGTACTTCACGACCCGCTGGAACCCGAAGTCAATCACGGTCACCAGACCGATCATGACGACGACGAAGACAATCACCACGGTGGTGTATGTCGTCAGCTGATTACGAGTCGGCCAGACAACCTTGCGCAACTCGGCCACGATCTGGCGGTAGAACAGCGCGAGGCGCCCCAGAGGGCCCTTCTTTCCGCGCTTGCCGCCCTTCCGAGCCTTCTTCTTGGACTCGGGTACTTCATCCTCGGCATCAGGCATGTCGATGGAGCCCACGGCGTCCGTCACGCTTCTCACCTGATTCCGGGTCATGGCCGTGCCGCGCCCGGTGGAGCCGCACGGCGGTGCATTGAAGTACGTACATGCGCACACTTCCTGGCGAGGGAGTGTGTAGCAGGGCCGGAGGGACTTGAACCCCCAACCGCTGGTTTTGGAGACCAGTGCTCTACCAATTGAGCTACGACCCTTTGTGGTTTCCACCAACCTACCGCATCTTCCCGGATGCTCCGGGTGCGAGAACGGTGTGGCTGGTGAAGGCCAACGACAGGTGAGTGTACGTGTTCAGCGGCCCGGCGTCGAACAGATAGCTCCCGACAACTCCTGGTCGCATGTTGTCCGCATGCTGTCCGAGTCCTGTCCGGTCCCTGAAACCCCTGTGCCGACAGGGATCGCGGTCTGGGACCATGGGGGCCATGAGCGCTGCAACTTCTCCGTCCGAGCGCCGGGTCTCCACCCGCATCGGTGCAATCTCCGAGTCCGCCACCCTCGCCGTCGACGCCAAGGCCAAGGCTCTCAAGGCCGCCGGCCGTCCGGTGATCGGCTTCGGTGCCGGTGAGCCCGACTTCCCGACCCCCGGCTACATCGTCGAGGCCGCGGTCGAGGCCTGCCGCAACCCGAAGTACCACCGCTACACCCCGGCGGGAGGGCTTCCGGAGCTCAAGGCCGCCATTGCGGAGAAGACGCTGCGCGACTCCGGCTACGCGGTCGACGCCGCCCAGATCCTGGTGACCAACGGCGGCAAGCAGGCCATCTTCGAGGCGTTCGCCGCGATCCTCGACCCGGGCGACGAGGTCATCGTCCCGGCTCCGTACTGGACCACCTACCCCGAGTCGATCCGGCTGGCCGACGGTGTCCCGGTGGAGGTCGTGGCCGACGAGACGACCGGCTACCGGGTCTCCGTCGAGCAGCTGGAGGCGGCGCGTACCGAGCGTACGAAGGTCGTCCTGTTCGTCTCCCCGTCGAACCCGACCGGTGCGGTGTACAGCGAGGCCGACGCCAAGGCGATCGGCGAGTGGGCCGTCGAGCACGGCCTGTGGGTGCTCACCGACGAGATCTACGAGCACCTGGTCTACGGCGACGCGAAGTTCACCTCGCTGCCGGCGATCGTGCCCGCCCTGCGCGACAAGTGCATCGTGGTCAACGGCGTCGCCAAGACGTACGCGATGACCGGCTGGCGCGTGGGCTGGCTCATCGGCCCCAAGGACGTCGTCAAGGCCGCGACCAACCTGCAGTCGCACGCCACGTCCAACGTCTCCAACGTCGCCCAGGTCGCCGCGCTGGCCGCCGTCTCGGGGAACCTGGACGCGGTCGCCGAGATGCGGACCGCCTTCGACCGGCGCCGGCAGACCATCGTCCGCATGCTCAACGAGATCGACGGCGTGCTGTGCCCGGAGCCCGAGGGCGCGTTCTACGCGTACCCCTCGGTCAAGGAGCTGCTCGGCAAGGAGATCCGCGGCAAGCGCCCGGCCACCTCCGTCGAGCTGGCGGCGCTGATCCTGGACGAGGCCGAGGTCGCGGTCGTACCGGGCGAGGCCTTCGGTACGCCGGGCTACCTGCGGCTCTCGTACGCCCTGGGCGACGACGACCTCGTCGAGGGCGTCTCGCGGCTCCAGAAGCTGCTGGGCGAGGCCAAGGCCTGACGTTCCGTGTTGCGCATAAGCGGGCTCCCGGCTGAGCCGGGAGCCCGCTTATGCGTTCAGGCAAGCCCTCGTTCGATGAATCCGGCTGCCTGGGCCGAGATCCTTGCGGCAGGATCCTCGAGTGACTCCTCCCCCAACAACAGGGGGCTTCTCATTCGGCCTGATGATCGGCCTCGTGACGGACAAGCCCTGCCCGATGCCTTTCGGCACAGTGCGGAGCGTAGCAGCTACAGAAGGTGATCGGACATGGATCGTGACGTCCGGCTGTTGCCCAAGGCCCACCTACACCTGCATTTCACCGGGTCGATGCGGCCCACGACCCTGCTCGAACTCGCCGACAAGTACGGCGTGCATCTGCCGGAGGCCCTGACCGGCGGCGAACCGCCCAGACTGCGGGCGACGGACGAGCGCGGATGGTTCCGCTTCCAGCGGCTCTACGACATCGCCCGGTCCTGTCTGAGGGCCCCCGAGGACATCCGGCGGCTCGTGCGCGAGACGGCCCAGGAGGACGTCGCGGACGGCTCCGGCTGGCTGGAGATCCAGGTCGACCCCACCTCGTACGCCCCGCTTCTCGGCGGGCTGATCCCGGCGATCGAGATCATCCTGGACGCGGTGGACAGCGCGTCGCGCGAGACCGGTCTGCCGATCCGGGTGGTGATCGCGGCGAACCGGATGAAGCACCCGCTGGACGCCCGGACCCTGGCCCGGCTCGCGGTGCGGTACGCCGACCGGGGCGTGGTCGGATTCGGGCTCTCCAACGACGAGCGGCGCGGAATGGCCCGGGACTTCGACCGGGCCTTCGCCATCGCCCGCGACGGCGGTCTGCTGGCGGCCCCGCACGGCGGCGAGCTGGCCGGCCCTTCGAGCGTGCGGGACTGTCTGGACGATCTCGACGCGTCCCGGATCGGGCACGGCGTACGGGCCGCCGAGGATCCCCGGCTGTTGCGCAGGCTGGCGGAGCGGGGAGTGACCTGCGAGGTGTGTCCGGCGTCGAACGTGGCGCTGGGCGTCTACGAGAAGCCCGCCGACGTACCCCTGCGCACTTTGTTCGAGGCCGGAGTACCGATGGCGCTGGGCGCGGACGATCCGCTGCTCTTCGGCTCCCGGCTGGCCGCGCAGTACGACCTCGTACGGCGCCACCACGCGTTCACGGACGAGGAGCTCGCGGAACTGGCCCGGCAGTCGGTGCGGGGCTCCGCGGCTCCGGCCGCGGTTCGGACCGGGCTCCTGACGGGCATCGACAACTGGCTGTCGAAGCCGGCGGGCTGAGACCTGCCGGCGATGGGGGACGGTCTACGCCACGAGCCCCCGTATCAGCGTCTTGGCCACGGACACGGCGAACGCGTCGAGGGACTGCGGCGGTCCCCCGCCCTCCGTGGCCTCGTAGGCGAAGGCCCGCTGCGCACAGGCGCCCAGGAGCAGTGAGGCGGCCGCGTAGGTGTCCGCGTCGGCCCGCACCCGGCCGGCGGCCTGTTCGGAGCGCAGATACGCGTCGAGGCCGCGGATGGGCACGTGGGGGCCGGTGCCCAGCTCCCTCATCGCGTCGTTGTGGCGTTCTTTGAGCCTGGGCTCGGCATACAGCGAGGCGGCGATCGGGAAGCTCTGCTCGTAGAAGAGGGCGGCCTGGCGGGCGATCTCGGTGAGGTTCTGCTCGACGGTCCGCTCCCCCGCTCCCGGTGACACGACGAGTCGCTTCAGCAGCGGGTTGAGCTTGGGCAGCCGTTCCTTGAGTACGGCCACGAACAGCTCCTCCTTGCTCGGGAAGTGCTTGTAGAGCGCGGCCTCCGAGCAGCCGGCGGCTCGGGCGATCTCCTTGGTGGTGGCGCGGGCCAGGCCGATGGTGAGCATCAGCTGATGGGCGGCGTCGACGATACGGACGCGGGCCGGCTTCTGCTCCATGTGCGCTCCAATGAAGCTTGACGAGGCGGTGAGTATCCACTCACTGTAGGGGTGAGTGAATACTTACCCACCCCGGGAGGGTGCGCAATGAGGATCACAGTGTTCGGTGCGACGGGCGGTGTCGGCCAGGAGATCGTCCGCCAGGCGGTGGCGGCGGGCCACGAGGTGACGGCGGTGGTCCGTGATCCTGCGCGGCTGCCCGTCCCGCTCTCCGACGTACAGGTCCACGCCGCGGCGCGCATCGACGATCCGGAGGCGCTGCGCGAGGCGGTCGCGGGCCGGGACGCGGTGCTCTCCGGGCTCGGCTCGCGCGGCCGGAAGGCCGACGGGGTCGCCGAGCGGCTGACCCGGTCGGTGCTGCAGGCGATGGAGGCCGAGGGGACGCGGCGGCTGCTTGTGGTCAGCGCGGCCCCGGTCGGCCCCCGGCCGGCCGACGACCCGCTGGTGGACCGGATGCTCCGCAAGGTGGTCGGGGCGATCCTCAAGGAGGTCTACGCGGACCTGACGCGGATGGAGGCCGCACTGGCCCGGAGTGCGACGGACTGGACGTCCGTACGGCCGCCGAAGCTCACCAACGGGCCGCTGACGGGGAAGTACCGGACGGCCTTCGGCAGCAGTCCCCGCAGAGGCCGGACCATCTCACGGGCCGATGTGGCGCACGCGATGCTCGCGCTGATCGACGATCCGGCCGCGGTGAAGCAGGGCGTGGGCGTGGCGTACTGAGCCACGCGCCTTCTACAGGCTCACGCCGACCGTCACGGGTTCGTTGACGAGCGTGACGCCGAATGCCTCGTGCACCCCTGCGACGACCTCACGGGCGAGCGCGAGGAGGTCCTCGGTGGTCGCGCCGCCGCGGTTGGTGAGCGCGAGGGTGTGCTTGGTGGAGATGCGGGCAGGCCCTGTGCCGTAGCCCTTGGTGAAACCGGCCTTGTCGATGAGCCAGGCCGCGGAGGTCTTGGTGCGTCCCCCGTCCGCCGGCCAGGCGGGGGGCGTCACATCGGGGCCGAGCCGGTTCCTGGCGCGGGCGAGGAACGCCTCGTGCTCCGCCTCCTCCAGGATCGGATTGGTGAAGAAGGACCCGGCCGACCAGGAGTCGTGGTCCTCCGGGTCCAGCACCATGCCCTTGCCGGCGCGGAGCCTGAGCACCGTTTCGCGGGCGGCCGCGACGGGCACGCGCTCGCCCTGCTCGACACCCATGGCGCGGGCTGTTTCGGGGTACTTCAGGGGCGCGGACAAACCGCCCGCTTCTTCCAGCTCGAAGCGGACACGCAGCACCACGAAGCGGTCGGGTTCAGCCTTGAAGCGACTGTGCCGGTACGAGAATGCGCACGCGGCGTTCGGGACGGTGACCGTTTCACGGGCGTACCGGTCGTAGGCGACGACCTCCGTGATGACGGAGGAGACCTCCTGACCGTAGGCGCCGACGTTCTGGATCGGCGTCGCGCCGGCGGAGCCCGGGATTCCGGCCAGGCATTCGATGCCCGCGAGACCGGCGTCGGCGGTGCGGGCGACGGCGTCCGTCCAGACCTCTCCGGCGGCCAGTTCCAGCGTCGTACCGTCCAGCGCGAAGCCCTTGGTCGCGATGCGCAGGGCGGTGCCGTCGAAGCCCTTGTCGCCGATGACGAGGTTGCTGCCGCCGCCGATGACGAGGAGCGGGGTGCCGCTCTCGTCGGCCTCGCGCACGGCGTCGATCACCTCGGCGTCGGTCGTCGCCGTGAGGAGGCGGGCGGCGGGGCCGCCGAGCCGGAAGGTGGTCAGGGGGGCGAGGGGCGCGTCGTGGAGTTCCTGCACGGGGACAAGAGTACGGTCCGTGGTCCCGCCGCTCGGGCGGGGCCACGGACCGTACGCACGGGGCCGTGGCTCAGGCAGCGACGGACAGGCGCTCCTCCGCCGTCTCGTCCGCCGTCTCCGGCGCCGGGCCCGAGGCGTGGCGGCGGCCCGGGATGAGCAGGGCGACCAGGGCGGCCAGCGCCACCACGCCGGCGCCTATCCACACCGCCGGAACGGTCCCGTCCGTGAAGGACCGCGCGGATTCGTACCCGCCCTGCGAGGAGAAGACCGTGGCGAGCACGGCGACGCCGAGGGCTCCGCCGACCTCGCGCAGGGCGTTGTTGGCGCCGGAGGCGATGCCCTGCTCGGCGGGGCGGACGCTGGACATCACGAGGCTGGCGGCAGGTGCGAAGTACATGGCCATGCCGACGCCGCCCACGATCAGACCGGGCAGCTGCGAGGCGTACGAGGCGTCGGGGCCGATGACCAGCGCGAAGAGGGCGAGGCCGGCTGCCTGGAGGCCGAGCCCGGCCACGACCACCGGGCGACCGCCGAAGCGGTCGGAGAGCGTCCCCGCGACGGGTGCGACCAGCATCGGCATTCCGGTCCAGGGAAGCATCCGCAGGCCGGCCTCGGTGGGCGAGTAGCCCAGCGCGCCCTGGAAGTACTGGCTGAGCAGGAAGATCGACCCGAACATCCCGAGGAACATCAGCAGGCCGGCCATGTTGATCCCGAAGAACGCGCGGTTGCGGAAGAGGCGCATGGGCAGCATCGGGTTCTTCGCGTGGAAGCCGTGGTGGATGAACCCGCCCACGAGCGCGGCACCGGCGACCAGGGCCGTGAGGACGGTGGGGCTGGTCCAGCCGTCGGAGTTGGCGCTGACCAGGCCGTAGACGATGCCGAAGAGTCCGCCGCTGACCAGGAGTGTGCCGGGGATGTCGAGCCGTGAGTCCGGCGCGTGCGACTCCGTCAGGCGCAGCCGCGCCAGCGGCAGCAGGACCAGACCGATCGGGACGTTCAGCCAGAAGATCCACTGCCAGGACAGGTGCTCGGTGAGGCTGCCGCCGATCAGCGGTCCGCTGGCCACGGCCAGTCCGGTGACGGCGCCGAAGATGCCGAGCGCGGCACCGCGGCGTGCGGGCGGCACGGCGGCCGTGAGCAGCGTGAGCGTCAGCGGCATCATGATCGCCGCACCCACGCCCTGGACGGCCCGGAAGGCGATCAGTTCGTTGATCCCGGGCGAGAGGGCGGCCGCGGCGGAGGCCCCGGTGAAGACGGTGAGCCCGGTGAGAAAGAGCCGGCGGCGGCCGAACCGGTCACCGAGGGCGGCCCCGAGCATCAGCAGGACGGCGAAGGTGAGGGTGTACGCGTTCACCGTCCATTCGAGCTCCGCCAGTTCGCCGCCGAGGCTCTTGCGGATGGAGGGCAGGGCGGTGGTGACGACGAGGTTGTCGAGGGCCGCCATGAATCCGGCGACGCTGGTGATGACGAGGGCCCAGACCGCTCCTGAGCGGCCTGTCGTGTGCTGGTTCACTGCTCCCCCTGGGGGTTAGTTATCAATGACTAACTTCTCTGGGCAGAAAACCGGGCAGAACCCGGGTCGCACTGTTCAGGCGATCGGCCTCGCCGAGTCATAGAACCCCGACCAGACCCTGTGACCGGCCGGGAACCCGAGCGAGGTCAGCGTGTTGACGAGCATGGCGTACGCGAGGAACGTCGTCGTCTCATTGACATCGGCGCCGAGCACGGGATGGATCTGGTCCCACATCTGCAGCCAGCCGGCGCGAGCCGACTCGCCGAACTCGTGATCCCCCGAGGCCTCGGCCGCCGCGACGGCCGCGTACATCTGCATCTGCATGAGCAGCTTGTCCGGATCGTCGACGATCAGACGCTGATACGCAGTGGCCATGGCATGAAGCGCCTCTTCGCCCTCAAGCCCTTCGGCCGCATCGGAGAAGACCTTCCGGGTGTCCGCGAGACAGCGGTCGGCGGCGGCGAGGAACATGGCCTGCTTGTTGGGGAAGAGGCGGAACAGGTACGGCTGCGAGACACCGACGCGCCTGGCGATCGCCTCGGTGGAGGTGGCGGCGTAACCGCCACGGGCGAACTCGGTGATCGCCGCACGAATGACGCTCTCACGCCGCTCTTCCGCACTCATCCTTGCCATGCCATGAAGTTAGTACTCAATCACTAACTTCGTCAACCGGTGCGCCGGGAAGGGCATGCGCAAGGGACGCGTAAGGGGCACCGCCCCATGGACAGTGCCCCTTACGCCACACTCAACGGCTTCAGCCGAGCCGCACCACGGCGCGGGACATGCCCAGCACCTTCTTGCCGTCACTCATGGCCGTCAGGTCCACCCGCACCTGATTGTCGTCCAGCAGGGCTGCCACCTTGGCGCTGACCTCGATCAGGGCGCCCTTGTCGTCGTTGGGCACGACGACCGGCTTGGTGAACCGCACTCCGTACTCGACGATCGCACCCGGGTCGCCGACCCAGTCCGTGACCACCCGGATCGCCTCGGCCATGGTGAACATGCCGTGCGCGATCACGTCCGGCAGTCCGACCTCGCGGGCGAACTTCTCGTTCCAGTGGATCGGATTGAAGTCACCGGAAGCGCCCGCGTACTGCACCAGCGCCGCCCGGGTCACCGGGAAGGACTGTGCCGGCAGCTCCGTACCGACCTCGACCGACTCGTACGCCACCTTCGCCGTCATCACGCCTCCTCGGCGGCGCGCGCCACCAGCTTCGTCCACGCGGTCACGACATGCTCACCGGACTCGTCGTGGACCTCGCCCCGGATGTCCAGGACGTCATTGCCCGCCAGGGACTTGATGCCCTCGATCGTCGACGTGACCGTCAGCCGGTCCCCCGCCCGCACGGGACGCACATAGGTGAACTTCTGGTCGCCGTGCACCACGCGGCTGTAGTCCAGGCCCAGCTGCGGGTCCTGCACCACCTGCCCGGCGGCCTTGAAGGTGATCGAGAAGACGAACGTCGGCGGTGCGATCACATCGCTGTGGCCGAGTGCCTTGGCTGCCTCGGGGTCGACGTACACCGGATTGGTGTCGCCCACCGCCTCGGCGAACTCGCGGATCTTCTCCCGGCCGACCTCGTACGGCGGGGTGGGCGGATAGGACCGCCCCACGAAGGACTGGTCGAGCGCCATGAGCTCGCTACCTCCTGGTGAAAGATGAAAGGGCCGAAGAACAGCCCCCATACAACGACACGAGGCCGCCCCCAGTGGGGACGGCCTCGTGTACGAGCCTGTTTCTAGCGCGTTTCGCGGTGCGCCGTGTGCGAGTTGCAGCGCGGGCAGTGCTTCTTCATCTCAAGACGGTCCGGGTTGTTGCGCCGGTTCTTCTTGGTGATGTAGTTCCGCTCCTTGCACTCCACGCAGGCCAGCGTGATCTTCGGGCGGACGTCGGTGGCAGCCACGTGAGTGCTCCTTGGACGGACGGATGGACGGATGAACGCAAAAAAGAGTAGCCGATCGAAGGACCGACCCCACAATCGGCTACCGTAAGTAGCGGTGACCGGACTTGAACCGGTGACACAGCGATTATGAGCCGCTTGCTCTACCGACTGAGCTACACCGCTTTGATGACGAGTCCCCCCGCCGAAGCGGGGTTTCCCGATCACCAGAGCCCCAATGCGGAATCGAACCGCAGACCTTCTCCTTACCATGGAGACGCTCTACCGACTGAGCTATTGGGGCGAGCGATGAAGACATTACACGGTCGGTCGCCGATCGCCCAAATCCGTTTCGAAGCCCCATCCGGCGCCCTTGATCGAGGCCCCGCCGATCCCTTGATCAGCCGCCTTCCGCCCGCCCGTCAGCCGCGCTCCGGCCCGCCCATCAGCGGCCTTCCCGTCCACCGTCAGCAGCTTGGTCAGCGCCTCGGCCGCCGCATGAGCCACTGCGCCCCCGCCGTACACCCGTGCCCCGGATACCTCTCAGGGCCACACCGGTACGACTATTTCGCTCCTCCTCGAACCGGGCGGAACACGCCCCTAGGCTCGTCCCACTCTGCGTGATCTTGTACCCCTTCCCAGGAGCGCGATGCCCGACAGCCAGCCGCGGCAGCCGGACGACCATGCCGCCGACGCGGCCGATGCGACCAGCAGCCACGACACCGCCGAGACCGGCGCCCTGGTGCTCTGCGGCGCCCGTCTCACCGATGGCCGCATCGTGGACGTACGGCTCGGCGGCGGCCGCATCGAGGCCGTCGGCACCGCGGGCAGCCTGACCGCCCCCGGCCCACAGGTGGACCTGCGCGGCTATCTGTTGCTCCCCGCCCCGGCCGAACCCCACGCCCACAGCGACACCGCGCTCACCGCCGACGGTACGGGCCCCGACACCACCCCGGGGCCCGTGTCGCACCGCCCCGAGGACGTCCAGCGCCGCGCCACCGAGGCCGCCCTGCTGCAGCTCGGCCACGGCGCCACCGCACTGCGCGCGCACGTGCGGATCGGCTCCGTCCAGGGCCTCGCCTCCCTCGAAGCCGTGCTGCAGGCACGCGGTTCGCTGCGCGGACTCGTCGAACTGACCCCGGTCGCCGTACCCGGCCTGCTCACCGGCGTCGCGGGCGTCGACAACCTGGCCATGCTCCGTGACGCGGTGAAGATGGGGGCCGGCGCGGTCGGCGGCTGTCCCGACCTCGACCCGGACCCGGCGGGGTACGCGGAAGCCGTCCTGGAGATCGCCGCCGAACAGGGCTGTCCCGTCGATCTGCACACGGACGGCGCCGATCCGGCCCGGCTCGGCCGGCTGGCCGCCATGGCCGGCGGGCTGCGGCCCGGCGTCTCCGTCGGCCCGTGCGCCGGCCTCTCCCTGCTCCCCTCCCAGGCCGCGGCCCGGGCCGCCGACCAGCTCGCCGCGGCCGGGGTGACGGTCATCTGCCTGCCCCAGGGCGGCTGTTGCGGGATGGAAGCCCGGGGCACCGCCCCCGTACGGCTGCTGCGTGCGGCCGGTGTGCGGATCGCGGCGGGCAGCGGGGCGCTGCGGGACATCGCGAACCCGGTGGGGCGCGGGGATCCGCTGGAGGCCGCCTACCTGCTTGCCTCGCAGAGCGGGATGCGCGCCGACGAGGCGTACGAGGCGGTGTCCTCGGTCGCACGGAAGGCGATGGGACTGCCCGGGATCCGGGTCGAGGCAGGCTTCCCGGCCGAGTTGCTCGCCGTACGCGGGGAGCAGCTCTCGGGCGTGCTGTCGCTCGCCTACAGCCGGATCGTGGTGCATCGCGGCCGGGTGGTGGCGCGGACGAGCGCGGTGCGCGAGTACTGCGACTCGGAGACCGTCTGGGCCCTCGGCCTGCCCCGCCAGGGACGGCCGGATTCCGATCCCTGCGGCGGGCCTTGAGCGCGGCGGCCCGTCGCGGCGTACCGTCGTGACCATGCGCATTGTCATCGCAGGTGGACATGGTCAGATCGCGCTGCGGCTGGAGCGGCTGCTCGCCGCGCGCGGGTACGAGGCCGTGGGTGTCATCCGAAATCCGGAACAGAGCGAGGATCTCCGGGCGGCGGGCGCCGAACCGGTCGTCCTGGATCTCGAATCGGCCTCCGTGGAGCAGGTGGCGGAGGTGCTGCGCGGCGCCGACGCGGCGGTCTTCGCGGCCGGTGCGGGCCCGAACAGCGGCTCGGCACGCAAGGAGACGGTGGATCGCGGCGCGGCGGTGCTGTTCGCCGACGCGGCCGAACGGGCGGGGGTACGGCGCTATGTCGTGGTGTCGTCGATGGGCGCCGGCCCCGATCACCCTGGAGACGACACCTTCGACGCGTACCTGCGGGCGAAGGGCGCCGCGGACGCGTACGTGCGCTCCAGGACCGCACTCGACTGGACGATTCTGCGCCCCGGGATGCTGACGAACGACGCGGGTACGGGGACGGTCCTCCTGGCCGCCTCGACCGGCCGCGGACCGGTGCCGCGCGACGATGTGGCGGCGGCGCTGCTGGAGCTGCTGGAGACCCCGGCGACGGCGGGGCTGACGCTGGAGCTCATCTCGGGGAACGTGCCGGTGTCGGTCGCCGTGAAGGACGTGGCGGGGAACTGAGCCGTTCCCGGCGGGGCGGTCCCCCGGCGGTCACGGCAAGGGGCCGCCGCCCCTGGTCAGCCGCGCGGTGCCGGGCGGACCGTGATGCCGTGGCGTTCCAGCAGGGCGGCGGTGACGCCGTCGCCCTCGCGGAGCTCGCCCGTGAAAGTACCGTCATAGACCGTGCCGCGCCCGCAGGAAGGGCTGCGTGGCATCAGCAGCGCCTCTGTGCACCCGGCCCCTCGCGCGGCATCCAGCGCTCGCCGGGCGCCGTCCACGAACTCCTCCGTCACGTCGTGCCCGGTGTCGTCGACGACGCGGGCGCGGCCGTCCAGCACGTCGTGGCCGTCGCCGCCGACGATCTCGGCGGGACGACGAGGGATGGGCAGTCCGGCGGCCACCTCGGGACAGAAGGCGACGGGGCGGCGGTCTCCGACAGCCTCGGCCACTGCGGCGGAGGCCTTGCCGCGGCCGTCGAAGCGGCAGGGCACACCGTGCAGACAGGCGCTGACCAGCACAGGTTCCATGTTCACGACCCTCGCAGTCGAAACCGCAGCACAAACCGCAGCAGAAACAAAGAAGGCCCCTGTCCTAGGACAGGGGCCTTACCATGTGGCGGCGCCAGGGTTCGAACCTGGGTAGGCTGAGCCGGCAGATTTACAGTCTGCTCCCTTTGGCCACTCGGGCACACCGCCAGGGATTGTTGCCGTGAGAACCGATTTTCGGCGGTGCTCCGTGGCAACGACCTAAACGATACCCGATGCCCGGGGGTGCTACGCCACTGGATTGATCAGCGGCCCGATCCGGCGTGGGTGGCTAGGCTTTGACCGGCGGCGCGGCGCCGACAGGCCCGCGACCGCCCGTATGCACCCCGTTTCCCAGCACCCCGATACAAGGAGCCACACGTCATGGCCGACTCCAGTTTCGACATCGTCTCGAAGGTCGAGCGGCAGGAGGTCGACAACGCCCTCAACCAGGCCGCCAAGGAAATCTCGCAGCGTTACGACTTCAAGGGCACCGGCGCCTCGATCTCCTGGTCCGGCGAGAAGATCCTGATGGAGGCGAACGGCGAGGAGCGGGTCAAGGCGATCCTCGACATCTTCCAGTCCAAGCTGATCAAGCGCGGCATCTCGCTGAAGTCGCTGGACGCGGGCGAGCCGCAGCTGTCCGGCAAGGAGTACAAGATCTTCGCCACGATCGAGGAAGGCATCTCCCAGGAGAACGCCAAGAAGGTGGCGAAGATCATTCGCGATGAGGGTCCGAAGGGCGCCAAGGCGCAGGTCCAGGGCGATGAGCTGCGGGTCAGCTCGAAGAGCCGCGACGATCTGCAGGCCGTGCAGGCGTTGCTGAAGGGCAAGGACTTCGACTTCGCCGTGCAGTTCGTGAACTACCGGTAGGTCCCCGGCGGGTCCTGTGCCTCCCGGCCGCGCGCCTTTCGGGTGCGGCGCGGGAGGCGCAAGGCCCGGATGCGATGTCCGAATACCGCCGGTCGCGGCGGCATGGGGGGCGCAGACTTGTCCGTGCCGGACGACGATCCCGTCGATTTCCGGCAGGACGGGCAAGGAGAGGGACCAGTCATGACCATGTACGCAACGGTCGACAGCCCGCTGGGTGAACTGCTGCTGGTCGGCAAGGCAGCCTCCGGCGCGGCCGGCGGGGTCGCGCTCGCCTCGCTCTCGCTGCCTGGCCAGAAGGGCGCCGCGGTCGTCCAGGACGGGTGGACCCACGCGCCGGAGGCCTTCACGGGCATCGCCGCACAGCTGCGGGAGTACTTCGAGGGGCGGCTGACCCGTTTCGACATCGTGTACGCGGACGACCGGGGCACCGACTTCCAGCGCCGGGTCTGGGCGGCTCTGGACACCGTCCCGTACGGGAAGACGGTCTCGTACGGGCAGATCGCCGAACGGATCGGTGCGCCCGGGGCCGGCGTGCGGGCCGTGGGGACGGCGATCGGGCGCAATCCGCTGCTGGTCGTGCGGCCGTGCCACCGGGTGATCGGCGCGGACGGGGCCCTGCGGGGTTACGCGGGTGGCCTGGAGCGCAAGGAACAGCTTCTGGGGCTGGAAGGCGCCCTGGCGGTGCGCTGACATGTCCGGGCTCTTTCCGAGGCCGCGGGCCGTCGTCGCGCCGGGGGCCGTGCACGTGCCCGAGTGGCTGCCGCCGGAGCGCCAACGGGAGTTGGTGGCCGCCTGCCGGGAATGGGCGCGGGGGCCCGTGCCGCTGCGGCACACGGTACTGCCGGGCGGCGGGGTGATGTCCGTACGGACGGTATGCCTGGGGTGGCACTGGCAGCCGTACCGGTACTCGCGTACGGCCGACGATGTGAACGGTGCCCGGGTCGCCGAATTCCCCGGCTGGCTGGCGTATCTGGGACGGGAGGCGCTGGCCGACACGTACGGGGACGAGGGTGCGGTCCGGACGTATGCGCCGGACACCGCCCTCATCAACTTCTACGACGACGCCGCACGGATGGGCATGCACCAGGACAAGGAGGAGCGGTCCGGTGCTCCGGTGGTGTCGATCAGCATCGGTGACACCTGCGTCTTCCGCTTCGGGAACACGGAGCACCGCGGAAAGCCGTACACGGATGTGGAGTTGGCCTCCGGCGACCTGTTCGTCTTCGGCGGGCCTTCGCGCTTCGCGTTCCACGGTGTGCCGAAGATCTGCCCGGGGACGGCGGATCCGGCCACAGGCATGAGTCGTGGCCGGCTCAATCTGACCCTGCGCGAGACCGGGCTGGACGCGCCGGGCCCGGGCGCTGACGTTCGTCAGCGACGTTCGCGGGAGTTTCCGAAGAGCAGCCGGTAGGCGATCAGCAGGACCAGCGAACCGCCGATGGCCGCGACCCAAGTGGCCGTGTCGTAGAAGTCGTTGGAGATGGGGCGGTCGAGGAAGCGCGACGATATCCAGCCGCCGAGGAAGGCACCGATGACCCCGATGAGGGTGGTGCCGACCAGGCCGCCCGGGTCGCGGCCCGGGAGCAGGACCTTGGCGATGGCGCCGGCAAGCAGTCCGAGAATGATCCAACCAATAATGCTCATGCGTGCGAACCTACCCGTCACTCGTTCCTGGAATCCAAGACGTTCCTGCCGGTCGGGCGGTTGCGGTGCGTGGTCCGCGATCCGGGGTTCGCGGTGGCGGGCGGGCCGTTCCCCGCTCGCCCATGGGTCATACGCGGGCGCTGAAATCCGGCCAGGGTGCCATCTCGGCCCCTTCGTCCTCGGACTCCTCGCAGTACCACGCGGTGCCGTCCAGCCAACTGCGGAGCCACTGGGCGAGGTCGGGCTGATCCACGTACCAGGCGCGCTCCGGCTCGTCGGCGTTCGGCTCGAAGAGCAGCACCGTGGTGTGTTCACTGCGGCAGTCCACGCAGGAGTACATCCCGCACCCCAGGCTGCATATCGGCAGTACGCCCTCCGGCCACGGCCACCCGCCCTCCTCGGTCGCGGCCCGGCGGTGCGCGAGATACTGCGCGACGACGGACTCCTCCCCGTTCGGGCCGCGGTCGCCGATCAGCGGCATCAGGCCGTACTCCGGTCCGAAGCCGCCGTTGGCGATCCGGGTGTACAGCGCGGTGAGCAGCGGCGGCAGGGTGAAGCCGAGGGCGGCTTCGGCCCGCTCGACGGCCTCGGCGGGCAGCGGGGCGGGGAGGGGCTGCTTCTCCCGGCCCGGAGCGGTGTGTACGGACTTCTCCGCGGCTGCCAGCAACTGCTCGATGTCGTTCATGGGTTCATGGTGGACGACGGCACTGACAATCGCCGTCGGCGCGTGAATCCGGGGGCCGCGATCGCCCCTCCTGCTTCACTCCGGTTACGGCTCTCGGCGTCCGGGCCTGATACTGGCACTGAGCAGGGCCGGCGAACGAGCGAGACGGAGCGCAGAGATCATGAAGCCTCTTCAGTTGATCCTCAACATCCTGTGGGTGGTGTTCTGCGGCTTCTGGATGGCCCTCGGCTACGCGGTCGCGGCACTCATCTGTTTCATCCTCATTGTGACCATCCCCTTTGGCATCGCCTCCCTGAGGATCGCGGGCTTCGTCCTGTGGCCCTTCGGCCGGACCACCGTGGAACGGCCGGACGCCGGGGCACCCTCGTGCGTGGGCAACGTGATCTGGCTCGTCTTCGCCGGCTGGTGGCTCGCGCTGGGGCACCTGCTCACGAGCATCCCGCTGTTCGTGTCGATCATCGGCATCCCCTTCGGCTGGGCGAACCTGAAGATGATCCCCATCTCCCTCATGCCGCTGGGGCGAGAGGTGGTCACGACCGACGAAGCGTTCGGAGCCCGGTGACGTCCAAGATCTCGCGCCGGCGGGGCACAGGGTCTCTCTCGTTCGGATCATGAGGGGCCCGCGGGGCCTGGCACTGGGCCTCGCGGCGTGACACAAGTCCCTTGATGCCGATGATGCCGAGTTCGTTCCGCTCCGTCAGGAACTCCCGGAAGAGGGGGGAAGAACGGTGAGGCAGACGTCGTAAGGCATCTCGCCCCGGGCGAGTCCCGGATCGTCAGCATCGATGTTCTGTATGCCCGAGTCGAAGCCGGTCAGGAGCACGACGGCCTCGGCGGGCGGCCATGCACCGGTCCGGGGTGGAGCGGGCTGCACCCCCGATTCGGGGGACGGCTCCGCTGCGCACGGCCCGGGCCGTGAGGAGACTTGATCACGTAAACGAGGCTGCTCCGCACGAGGACGGCCGGTCACTTCTCAGCACAGGAGACTCCCCCTCATGAAGGCCCTGCTCTGGATTCTGTTCGTAGCCGCTTGCGCCGCAGCCGTCTACTTCACCAACTTCGGGGACCTCACCGGCACCACGTCGATCCTGGCCCGGGTTGCGAGCGCGGTCGTCGCGATCGGCTCCGGAGTCGGCCTGTGGATGGCGCGGAGCAAGGACGCCGCATAGGCCCTGTGCGGCGGGCCCGGCCGGAGCGACGGCTCACATCGGTCCAGCGGGAGGCGGATGTTCTCCACACGGCTCCCCGGACCGTCCTCACGGGCGATGACCTGCCATCTGTTCCAGTCGGGCGATGCGCTCCGCCATCGGCGGGTGCGTCGAGAACATCTTGGACATTCCCTGGCCGGGGCGGAAGGGGTTCGCGATCATCATGTGGCTCGCGGTCTCGATCCTCGGTTCGGGGGGCAGCGGGAGCTGTTTCGTTCCTGCGTCCAGCTTCCGCAGGGCGCTGGCGAGAGCCAGCGGGTCGCCGGTCAGCTGGGCGCCCGAGGCGTCCGCCTGGTATTCGCGGGAGCGGCTGACGGCCAGTTGGATGATGGAGGCGGCCAGCGGGCCGAGGATCATGATCAGCAGCATGCCCAGGATGCCTGGGCCCTCGTCGTCGTTGGACCGGCCCACCGGAATCAGCCAGGCGAAGTTGACCAGGAACATGACGACGGAGGCGAGCGCTCCGGCGACGGACGAGATCAGGATGTCGCGGTTGTAGACATGGCTCAGCTCGTGGCCGAGGACGCCGCGCAGCTCTCGCTCGTCCAGGATCTGCAGGATGCCTTCTGTGCAGCAGACCGCCGCGTTGCGCGGATTGCGGCCCGTCGCGAAGGCGTTGGGAGCCTGCGTCGGGGAGATGTAGAGCCGAGGCATGGGCTGGCGGGCGGCCGTCGAGAGCTCGCGGACCATGCGGTAGAGCTGGGGCGCCTCGAATTCGCTGACGGGGCGGGCGCGCATGGCCCGGAGCGCCAGCTTGTCGCTGTTCCAGTACGCGTAGGCGTTGGTGCCGACGGCTACGAGGAGCGCGACGATCAGGCCCGTACGCCCGAAGAAGCTTCCGATGACGATGATGAGTGCGGACAGGCCCCCGAGGAGTACGGCGGTTCTCAGCCCGTTGTGCCGGCGGTGCACGGTACGCCCTCCAAGTGGTGCGGCAGGGGAACCCTTTGCTTGGTGGTCTCCACTCCCTCAGTGGAGCCTCCCGTACAGGTCAACGCCAGGCGAGGAGAGCTAGTTCCCTTGTGCCTGCGGCCGCGGGACGGGGCCTGTCCGGCGCTTTCGGCCCGGCGCCGGGCTCTGGACCGAACGGGTCAGGGCCTGTCCGGCCGTGATGGGCCGGACAGGCCCTGAGGGGCCGTGCGTGTGTCGATCCGTGCCGGACGGCTCAGCGCTGGGCTGGGAGACCGGCGAGTACGAGTGCCTCGGGGTCCGGCTTGATCTCGCTGGTGCAGTGGGCGCAGCGGGAGGCGATGGCCGGGATCTCGGTGTAGCAGCGGGGGCAGTCGCGCAGGGCGGCCTTGATGTCGACCTTCTCCTCCGCCTTGGAGAAGCGGCTCTGGACCTTCGTCATGGGGACGACGACGCCGAAGTAGAGCACCGCCGCGGTGATCAGGAAGGCGATGGCGGCGGCCAGGAACTTCCCGTACGGGAAGATGGCGCCGTCGACCGAGAACTCCGCCGAGCTGAAGTCGCCGACGGAGCCGGTGGCGAGGCCGATCAGCGGGGTGATGAAGGCGGTGCTGAATCCGGTGACAACTGCGGTGAACGCCGCTCCGACGGCCAGCCCGATGGCCATGGAGATGACGTTTCCGCGCAGGATGAAGTCCTTGAACCCGTTCAGCACTGCTCTTGCTCCTCTGGGACCTGGGTGCGTGTGTGGGGATGTGCGGCCATGACCTTGCCCTGTGGGGACCGTTCCGGGCAAACCGATCTTGGATACGTCAGAAGAGATTGACGGCGGCGAACCTGAGGACCGTCTGCGGAGCACCGGAGAGGACGATTCCGGCGACGGCGGTGAGAGCGATCGCGAGGGTGACGGGCGTCGGGGCGCGGTGCTTGACGGAGCCGGGTACGGCCGCGTCCGCGGGTGCGGCCTCCTCCGCCGGGGCCTGGGCCGGGGCCTCTTCAGGGGTGCGGAAGAGCACCCCGGTCCACTGAAGGTAGTAGTAGAGCGCGATCACGACGTTTACGGCCATGACGACCGCGAGCCAGCCGAGTCCCGCGTCGACGGCCGCGGAGAAGACCGTGACCTTGGCGAAGAGGCCGACGATGCCGGGCGGCAGGCCGGCCAGGCAGAGCAGGAAGAAGGCCATCGCGAGGGCGGCGAGGGGGCGGGTGGCGTACAGGCCGCGGTAGTCGGAGATCCGGTTCCCGGGGTTCGTACGGGCGACGAGGGCGGCGACCGCGAAGGCACCGAGGTTCACGACGGCGTACATGAGGGCGTACGCGACCGTCGAGCCGATGTGCTCGTCGCTGGAGTACGCGGCGGCGGCGATCGGCACCAGGAGATAGCCGGCCTGGGCGACGGACGACCAGGCGAGCAGGCGTACGGCGCTGCGGACGCGGGTGGCGCTCTGGCGCAGCGCGGCGACGTTGCCGATGGTCATGGTGAGCGCGGCGAGGACGGCGAGGGCCGGCCCCCAGACGTCCGCGTACGCCGGGAACGCGATCACGGTGACGAGGATGAGTCCGGAGAAGCCGACCGCTTTGCCGACGACGGAGAGGTAGGCGGCAACCGGCAGGGGGGCACCCACGTAGGTGTCGGGCACCCAGAAGTGGAAGGGCGCGGCGGCCGTCTTGAACGCGAAGCCGACCAGGGTGAGGACGACGCCCGCCTGGGCGAGGGTGTCGAGCCGGCCCGGTACGTCGTCGAGCCGGGCGGCGATCTCCGTGAGGTGCAGGGTGCCGGTGGTCGCGTACACGAAGCTGACGCCGAGCAGCATGACGGCGGTGGCGACGACGGAGGAGAGGAAGAATTTCAGCGCGGCCTCGGAGGACCGCCGGTCGCCACGCTTGATGCCGACGAGGGCGAAGGCGGGCAGCGAGGCGACTTCGAGGGCGACGACGAGGGTGGCGAGGTCGCGGGCGGCGGGCAGGAGCGCGGCGCCCGACGCGGAGGACAGCAGCAGGAACCAGAACTCGCCCGCGGGGAGTCTGCGGATGTCGCCGAGGGAGAGCAGGGCGGTCAGCAGGGCGCCGCCGAGTACGAGTGCCTGGATGACGAGGGCGAAGTGATCGGCGGTGTAGCTGCAGGCCCCGGGGGCACCGGTGCCGGTGGTTGCCGCGGTGAGGCAGAAGGTGGAGTGGTCGCCGTCGCGCAGTGGGACGAGGAGGGCGAGTGCGGCGACGAGTCCGGCCATGGTGACCCAGCCGAGGAGCGGCTTGCGCTCCGCGGGGAGGAAGAGGTCGGCGACCAGGACGACCAGAGCGACGGCCGCGACGACGACCGGGGGCGCGATCGCGAGCCAGTCGATGGACTGGACGAGGCTGGTGGTGCTGTCGGCCGCTGTGGTGACGACGCCCGGGGTGACGACGGCTGTGGTCACGACTTGCCTCCTGCGAGGAGCTTCTGCACGGCCGGGTCGGTGAGGCCGAGGAGGACGGCGGGCCACAGGCCGGCGAGGACGGTGAGGGCGACGAGCGGGGTCCAGGCGGCGAATTCGTACGTCTGGACATCGGCGAGCTGCTGCGGCTCCGCCCGCTTCTCACCCATGCAGACACGGCGTACGACGATCAGCATGTACGCGGCGGTGAGCAGGGTGCCGAACGCGGCGATCGACATGAAGGTGCGGAAGGCGGGGCGGCTGAGTCCTTCGGCGGGGTCGAAGGAGCCGAACAGGGCGAGCATCTCGCCCCAGAATCCGGCGAGCCCGGGCAGGCCGAGGGAGGCGACGGCGGCGAAGGCGAGGAGGCCGCCGAGGCGGGGTGCCCGGCCGTAGAGCGCGGCTCCGGTGGCGCCGGAGAGGGTGTCGAGGTCGGCGGTGCCGTACCGGTCCTTGACCGCGCCGACCAGGAAGAACAGCAGGCCAGTGATGAGGCCGTGGGCGATGTTGGCGAAGAGCGCGCCGTTGACTCCGGTGGGGGTCATGCTCGCGATGCCGAGGAGTACGAAGCCCATGTGTCCGACGGAGGAGTACGCGATCAGGCGCTTGAGGTCGCCCTTGGAGCCGGGGCGGGCCAGTGCCAGGCAGGCGAGCGATCCGTAGACGATGCCGACGACCGCGAAGGCGGCGAGGTAGGGCGCGAAGGTGTGCATCCCGTCGGGGGTGATGGGCAGCAGGATGCGGACGAACCCGTACGTACCCATCTTCAGCAGGACGCCCGCGAGCAGGACCGAGCCGACGGTCGGGGCGGCGGTGTGGGCGTCCGGGAGCCAGCTGTGCAGCGGCCACATCGGGGTCTTCACGGCGAGCCCGATGCCGATCGCCAGAACCGCGATGACCTGCACGGACGAGGTGAGCCCTCGGCCGTTGTCAGTGGCGAGTGCCACCATGTCGAAGGTGCCGCTCTTCAGTCCGATGAGGAGCAGGCCCAGCAGCATGATCACCGAGCCGAGCAGCGTGTAGAGGATGAACTTCCAGGCAGCGGCCTGCTTCTGCGCACCGCCCCAGCGGGCGATGAGGAAGTACATCGGGATGAGCACCATCTCGAACGCCAGGAAGAACAGCAGCAGATCGAGGACGGCGAAGGTCGCGAGGGTGCCGGACTCCAGGACGAGGACGAGTGCGACGAAGGCCTTCGGGGAGGGGCCTTCAGCCCGCGGCGTCAGCCGCTGATGTTGCAGCTTGAAGTAACTGTAGAGCGCGCAGAGGAAGGTCAGCAGCGCGGTCAGCACGAGAAGGGGGAGCGAGATGCCGTCGATGCCGAGATGGATGCGGACGTCGAGCGCCGGGATCCAGCTGATGTCGGTGGTGGCCTGCATCTTCGACGGGTGGTCGTGGTCGAAGCCGGCGGCCAGCACGATCGCGGCGACGAGGACCGCTCCGGTGACGGTCACGCCGTGGCGGAGCACGGCCTGGTCGGGGCTGGTTCCCTTCAGTCCGGGCGGGGCCGGCAGAAGAGCGGCCACGGCGCCGATGAGCGGGACGACGACGATGAACGCGAGAAGGAACTGCATCACGGATTCACTGATATCGATCACGGCTCACGACCCGGCGTTGACGTTGGCAAAGACGACGGCGGCGATCGCCAGGACCAGGGAACCGGCAAGCAGTGCGCTGAGGTAGGTCTGCACGTTGCCGGTCTGGGCGCGGCGGACGGCGGTGCCGAGCCAGCGTGCGCCGGTGCCGGAGCCGCGTACGTAGGTGTCGACGACCTCGCGGTCCAGGAAGCGGACGAGGCTCGCCGCGGCCTGGACGGGGCGGACGAACAGGGTCGTGTACAGGGCGTCGAGGTGGAAGCCCGTGGCGGCGTGGCGGTGGAGCGGACCGAGCAGCAGGCGGCCGGGGTCGGCCGGGTCGGGGGCGTCCCCGTAGGCGCCGTAGGCGGCGGTGTGCGCCGACATGGCCTGGGCCTCGACGAGGGCGGGTTCGGCGTCGGGGTGAGCGACGACGGTGCCGACGGTGGTGCGGGCGGCGAGCGCCGAGGTGTGGCGCCAGGCACCGTAGGTGACGAGGCCGCCGACGAGGCCGACGCCCGTGGAGAGGACGGCGGTGGTCAGGGACGGGGTGAGGCTGTGGCCGTCGAACCAGTCGGTGATCGCGCCGACGGTCAGTCCGAAGGCGATGGTGGGGACGGCGAGGACCCAGAGGACGGTGGTCATCGCGACGGGCTGCCTGCCGTGGTCGGGGGCCTCGGCGCCGCGGCCCCGGAAGGCGAGGAGCCACAGGCGGGTGGCGTACGCGGCGGTGAGGACGGCGGCGAGCAGTCCGGCGACGAGGACGGTCCAGCCGGCGGCGGCCGGGGCGACGTGCCGTTCCCCGAGTGCGGTGTGCTCGGCGGCGACGAGGACGGCTTCCTTGGAGAAGAAGCCGGCGAACGGCGGGATGGCGGCGAGCGCGAGGAGGCCGACGGTCATCGTCCAGTAGGCGTCCGGGATGCGCTTCGTCAGGCCGCCCATGCGGGACATGGCGGCCAGTGAGTTGGTCCCGGCGGCGTGGATGACGACGCCCGCCGCGAGGAAGAGGACGGCCTTGAACGCTCCGTGGGAGAGGAGGTGGAAGACGGCGGCACCGCGGTCGCCGACGGCCAGGGCGCCGGACATGTAGCCGAGCTGGCCGATCGTCGAGTAGGCGAGGACGCGTTTGATGTCGTCCTGGGCGAGGGCGGCGAGTCCCGAGCCGATCATCGTGACCGCGGCCATCACGGCGAGGACGACGAGGGCGGCGCCGGACTGGGCGAAGACGGGGAGGAGCCGGGCCACGAAGTAGATGCCGGCGGCGACCATCGTCGCGGCGTGGATCAGCGCGGAGACGGGGGTGGGGCCGGCCATCGCGTCGGGCAGCCAGGTGTGCAGGGGGAACTGCGCGGACTTGCCCGCGACACCCGCGAGGAGCAGCAGGGCGATGAGGGTGGGGTGGTCCAGTCCGCCGTTCGCGACGGCGCCCAGGATGCGGGTGATGCGGAACGAGCCGGTGTCGGCGGCGAGTGCGAACAGACCGATCAGGAAGGGGACGTCGCCGAGCTTGGTGACCAGGAAGGCCTTGAGCGAGGCGGCGCGGGCTTCGGGCGTCTCCCAGTAGTGGCCGACGAGGAAGTACGAGCAGATGCCCATGATCTCCCAGCCGACCAGGAGCACCATCAGGTCGCCGGAGTAGACGACGAGGAGCATCGCGGAGGTGAAGAGGGAGACGAGGGCCGCGTACGAGGGGTAGCGGGGGTCGTCGCGCAGATAGGCGGTCGAGTAGATCTGCACACAGGTCGCGACGAGCCCGACCAGGACGGCGACGAGGACCGCGAAGCCGTCGAGGTGCAGGGCGAGGTCGACCGGGACCGAGCCGGTGGGGGTGAGCCGGGTCGCGGCGTCGATGGCCCGGCCGCCGCCCTGGCGCGAGGCGACGACGACGGCGAGCACGAAGGCGGTGAGGGTGGGCAGTACGGCGAGGGGGCGTACGTAACCGGGGGCGCGGCGTCCGAGAAGGAGACCGGCCGCGGCGCCCAGGAACGGAAGGAGGGGGACGAGGACGGCGAGGGTCGTGGTGGTCACGTGGTGGCCTCTGCCTTCTTTGCCTTCCCTGCCGGAGCAGTGGCCTGGTCTTCGGTGTCGTCGGCCTCGTCGCCGGGGAGGGTTTCGGCGGCGTCGGTCTCGGCGGTGTCGCGCAGGCGGTCGACGTCGGAGCTGCCGCGGTTGCGGTGGACGGCGAGGACGATGGCGAGACCGATGCCGATCTCCGCCGCCGCGATGGCGATGACGAAGAGGGTGAGGGCCTGGCCGGAGTGCAGGGCGTCGCGGAGCCAGACGTCGAAGGCGACCAGGTTGAGGTTGACGGCGTTGAGCATCAGCTCGACGGACATCAGGACCAGGATCGCGTTGCGGCGGGCGAGCACTCCGTACAGCCCGGTGCAGAAGAGGAGGGCGGCGAGCACGGCGGGATAGGCGAGGTGCATCAGCTCTGCTCCTTACCGCGCTTGCGGGACAGGACGATCGCGCCGACGAGCGCGGCGAGCAGCAGGACGGAGAGCGCCTCGAACGGCAGCACCCAGTGCCGGAAGAGGAAGGCGCCGGTCACCTCGGTGGAGCCCTGGGCCGGTCCGTCCAGGTCGATCCAGGTGGCGCGGAAGGCGTCGACGACGACCCAGACGAGCGTGCCGGCGGCGGCGACCGCCACGCCGAGGGCCGCCCAGCGGTTGCCCGAGTCGGCGTCCGGGGAGCGGCCGATGGGGGCCTTGGTGAGCATCAGCCCGAAGAGAAGGAGGACGACCACGGAACCGACGTAGATCAGTACCTGCACCCAGGCGATGAACTCCGCGGTGAGCAGGAGGTACTCGACGGCGAGACCACCGAGCGCCACGACCAGCCAGAGGGCGGCATGCACCAGCTGCTTGGTCGTGACGGTGACGAGGGCCGCGCCGAGGGTGGCGATGCCGACGAGGACGAAGGCGATCTCGATGCCGGTCGGGGAGAGGAAGCCGGAGTGGGCGGAGAGGGCTGCGTGGGCGGAGTGCGCTGCGGCGGCTGCGAGTGTCACTCCTCCCCCTCTTCCTTCCGGTCCTGCTGGGTCGCTCGGGCCTGCTGGGCTTCCTGCGCCTCCTTGGCGCGCTGGGCTTCGAGTTTCTCCGCCGTCTTGCGGGCGGCGGCGATCTCCTTCGGCTCCTCGGCACCGGGGTCGAGCGCGGGCGGTTCCGGCACCGTCCACATCCATTCGCGGAGCTTGTCGCGCTCATGGGTGAGTTCGAGGATGTCCGTCTCCGCGTACTCGAACTCCGGCGACCAGAACAGTGCGTCGAAGGGACACACCTCGATACAGATACCGCAGTACATGCAGAGCGAGAAGTCGATCGCGAAGCGGTCGAGGACGTTGCGGCTGCGCTCGCGTCCGCCCGGAGTGGCGGCGGGCACCGTCTCCTTGTGGGAGTCGATGTAGATGCACCAGTCCGGGCACTCACGGGCGCAGAGCATGCAGACCGTGCAGTTCTCCTCGAACAGTGCGATGACGCCGCGGGAGCGGGGCGGGAGCTCGGGCTGGACGTCCGGGTACTGAGCGGTGACCGTCTTCCTCGTCATCGTCCGCAGGGTGACGGCCAGGCCCTTGGCCAGACCGGAGCCGGGGATGCGGGGCCGGGAGGGCGGGAGCGGCGCAGCCATCAGTTGATCGCCACCTTCACGATGCCGGTGAGCGCGATCTGCGCGAGAGCGAGCGGGATGAGCGTGGTCCAGGCGAGCTTCTGCAGCTGGTCCTCGCGGAGCCGGGGATAGCTCACGCGCAGCCAGATGACGACGAAGGCGAGGACCGCGATCTTGAGGAGCGTCCAGACCCAGCCGAGTCCGTCGGCGCCGAACGGGCCGTGCCAGCCGCCGAGGAAGAGGACGGTGGTCAGTCCGCACAGCACGACGATGCCCGCGTACTCGGCGAGCAGGAACAGCGCGAAGCGGAGGCCGGTGTACTCGGTGTACGCGCCGAAGATGATCTCCGAGTCGGCGATCGGCATGTCGAACGGCGGGCGCTGCAGTTCGGCGAGTCCGGCCACGAAGAAGACCAGGGCGCCGACGATCTGCCAGGGCAGCCACCACCACTCGAAGGCATCGAGGATGCCCGGGAGGGAGACGGTGCCGGCCGCCATCGCGACGGAGGCGGCGGCGAGCAGCATCGGCAGTTCGTACGCGAGCAGCTGGGCGGCGGTACGGAGGCCCCCGAGGAGGGAGAACTTGTTGGCGGAGGCCCAGCCCGCCATCAGCGAGCCGAGCACGCCGACGCCCATCACGGCGAGCACGAAGAAGATGCCCGCGTCGACGACCTGGCCGACCGCGCTCTCGCCGGGGCCGATCGGGATGGCGACGAGCACGAGGAGGTACGGGAGCAGCGCGACGGCCGGTGCGAGCTGGAAGATACGGCGGTCGGCCTCGGCCGGGACGATGTCTTCCTTCTGCGCGAACTTCACGCCGTCGGCGACGAGCTGGGCCCAGCCGTGGAAGCCACCCGCGTACATGGGTCCGAGGCGGCCCTGCATGTGGGCCATCACCTTGTGCTCGGTCTGTCCCACGACGAGGGGGAGGACCATGAACACGGCGAAGACGATGACGAGCCGGAGGGCGACGTCGAGTACGTCGTTCACGCGGTATCGCCTCCGGCGGGGCGGTCGGGGGTTTCGGTTTCGGGCTGCACGGGTGCGGCGGGGGGCGAGGGCTGGGTCCCGGGCTGCTCGGGTGCGGCGGGGGGCGAGGGCTGGGTCCCGGGCCGGCTCGGGGTGTCCGGGTTGTCCTCCGTCGTGCCCTGCGGCTGCGCGGTCCCTGGGCCCGAGGGCGGTTCGGGGGCGGTGTCGAAGGCCGGGCGGGCGTGGTGCCAGGGCGCGTCGGCGCTTCCCGGGGTCGGCTCCGCCGACCCGGCCCCGGCGCCCGTTGCCGGCTTCGTTTCCTCGCGCTGCCGGCTCGCCGAACCCTGGGAGGCGCTGCGGGTGCGGCGCGGGGGTGCGGGGGAAGTGGTCTCGGCTCCGGCTGCCGGTGCGGCTGTCTCCTGCCGCTGGCCGGCCGAGCCCTCGCTCACGCTGCGGGTGCGGCGTACCGGGCGGTCGCCCGCCGCGCGTGCGGCGCGGGCCGGGCGGGACGGGGCGGGCGGGAGCTGGCCCTTCAGGGGGCCCCATTCGTTCGGGTCGGGGACGCCGGGCGGCAGCATCGTGCGCCGCTTCGGGCCGCCGTGCTCCGACTCGCCCGGCTCCTTCGCACCCGGCCAGGCCTTCGCGACGCGTGCCGCCAGCACGAAGTCCTTGCGCAACGGATGACCCTCGAAGCCCTCGGGCAGCAGCAGCGGCACCAGATGCGGGTGGCCCTCGAAGCCGATGCCGAACATCTCGTGTGTCTCGCGCTCGTGCCAGGCGGCGCCCGCGTAGACGTCGATGGCGGTGGGAAGGACGGCCGCCTCGTGCGGAACGGTCGTACGGATCAGGAGACGGCGGACCCTGCCCTCGGCCAGGGCCGCGACGTGGGCGCAGACCCGGAAGCCGGTGCCCGGTTCGTCGACCGCGCTCAGCCAGTCGAAATAGGTGCAGCCGAGCCGGTCGCGGGCCGTTTCGAGGGCGGCGGTCCAGGAGGCGGCCGGTACGTCGACGGTCAGCAGGTCGTACGCGTACGCGGCCGTCGCCTCCTCGCCGAAGAACTCGGCGGCGGCATCCGGCAGGCGGTCGTAGCCGTCGGCGGCGGCGTCAGGGGTGCTGGTCATCGCGGTCCTCCCCCGGTGCAGGCGGGGCGGCGACCAGGCCGCTGCGCAGTGCGGTCGTGGAGGGACGGCTGCCGCCGCCCGTCGCGTACCGCTCGCCCAGCGACTCGCGGGCGATCTTCTCCTGAAGCTTGAGGATGCCCTGGAGGAGCGCCTCGGGCCGGGGCGGGCAGCCGGGTACGTAGACATCGACCGGAATGATCTGGTCGACGCCCTTCGTCACGGAGTACGAGTCCCAGTAGGGGCCCCCGCAGTTGGAGCAGGCGCCGAAGGAGATGACGTACTTGGGCTCGGGCATCTGCTCGTAGAGCCGCTTCACGGCCGGCGCCATCTTGTCCGTCACCGTGCCGGAGACGATCATGAGGTCGGCCTGGCGCGGGCCCGGGGCGAACGGGATCACGCCGAGCCGGATGAAGTCGTGCCGGGCCATGGACGCGGCGATGAATTCGATGGCGCAGCAGGCGAGCCCGAAGTTGAAGACCCAGAGGCTGTAGCGGCGGCCCCAGTTCAGGACCACCTTCATCGGCTCGGGGGCCAGGCGCGACAGGACGCCGAGCCGCTTGGGCTCCGGCAGGAATGTCGGAACGGCCTGCGGTTCGGAGCCCGTCCCGGGCTCCTGCTCCGGCTGCGTCGCGGGCCGGTGCTCGGGGGGCGGCGTGCTCGTCACGTCCATTCGAGGACGCCCTTCTTCCATGCGTAGAGCAGTCCTACGGCCAGGAAACCGAGGAAGATGAACATCTCCACCAGGGTCGTCGCCCCGTATCCGGGTGCGGCGAATACGGTCGCCCACGGAAACAGGAAGATCGAGTCGACGGCGAAGATCACGTACAGGAAGGCATAGACGTAATAACGGACCTGGGTATGTGCCCATCCTTCACCCACCGGGTCCACGCCGCACTCGTACGTCAGGAGCTTCTCCGGCGTGGGAACCACGGGCCGCAGCAGCCGGCCCGCCCCGAAGGCGACGGCGACGAACAGCACGCCGATCACAGCGAGCAGTCCGACCACGGAATAGCCGTGGAAGTAGTCCGACGCGAGAACGGTCGATTCCGGCAGGTCCGCCACGTCCGCCCCTCGCTCCCTCAAACCCGTTCGACGATCTGTACGCAGGGGAGTCTAGGCCCTGCCGAAGAGCCCTGTTAAAGAGAGGGTAAGCAGCCGCGTCGGGCTACGGGTGGGGTTATCCCTACTTCACCCCACCCACGAGCCCTATGGCGTGCGCAGACCCCGCCCGGCAGGCTGGGGCGTATGACCATGAGCCCCCTGGTGCCCGACAACGACCGTCCGCCGCCCGCCCGTTTCGCCCTCGACCGGTGGACGTGGAAGGAGATCGGCTACCTCCTGGCCAACCTCCCCATGACCGTGGCCGGGTTTGTTTACACAATTTTCATGATCGGCATCGGCGTGGGGCTCGCGGTCACGGTGGTCGGTCTGCCCCTGCTCGCCGCCGGACTGCACGGGGCGCGGCTGATCGGCAGGGCCGAGCGGGGCCGGGCGCGGGCGATGCTCGGGCTGCGGATAGACGAGCCCAGTCCGATGGTGCTGTCCCGCGGGGCACAGGGCTTCTTCCCCTGGCTGTGGTCGAGTCTCACGGACCCGGTGGGCTGGCGGGCGGCGCTGTACTCCTTCATCCGGCTGCCCTGGGGCGTGCTCACCTTCACCGTGACGCTCGTGAGCCTCTTCGTGCTGTGGCCGGTGCTCCCCTATATCGCGCGGCTCCTCACCCATGCCGACCGGGCGATGGCGCGCGGGCTGCTCTCCCCCTCCGACGAGCTGGAGCGCAGGATCGCCGAGCTGGAGTCGGACCGCGGGGTGGTCGTCGACACGGCCGCCGCCGACCTGCGCCGCATCGAGCGCGACCTGCACGACGGCGCACAGGCCCGGCTCGTCGCCCTCGCCATGGGCCTCGGTCTGGCGAAGGAGAAGCTGACCGACGACCCCGAGGCCGCGGCCCGCATGGTCGACGAGGCCCACGGCGAGGTCAAGGTCGCCCTCCAGGAACTCCGCGACCTCGCCCGCGGCATCCACCCCGCCGTCCTCACCGACCGCGGACTCGACGCCGCACTCTCCGCCATCGCCTCCCGCTGCACCGTCCCCGTGACGGTGGGGGTGGATCTGCCGGCGCGTCCGGCGGAGGCGATCGAGGGGATCGCGTACTTCACGGTCTCGGAGCTGTTGCAGAACGTGAGCAAGCACAGCGGGGCACGTTCGGCGTCCGTGGAGGTGTGGCGATCGGCGGACCGGATGCTGATCCAGGTCACCGACGACGGGCGGGGCGGGGCCCGGATGGACGGCGGTACGGGCATGGCCGGGCTGGCCGAACGGCTGGGCGCCGTCGACGGGCTGTTCGTCCTCGACTCGCCGGTCGGCGGGCCCACGACCGTCACCGCGGAACTGCCCTGGCGGGACCGGGACAAGGGCCGGGACAAGGGCCGGGTCGGGTAGGCCCGGGAGGCCAAGCACTCCCAGGTCCCCTCGCGGGGTGGGGAAAACCCCCGGTCGAAGAGGGATACCGACCTCATGGTGCGCGGGCCCACGGCCCAGCACCCTTGATGTACCAGCCGAAGCCCCGTAACCCGACCCCGTACCCCCAAGCCCCGTAACCCCGAGCCCCCCGGACCCGCGCGAAACCGCCGGAGGAACCGGCTCCCCCGAGACGAAACGGACAGCACCCATGGCCACGGCATACGGACCGGACACTCGGGACCATCAGCGGTCCGGAGCCGGTTTCGGGGACCATCCCCCGGTGAAGCACTTCTTCCCCGCCGCGCTCCGCGCGCCCTTCGAGGGCAGGACCTGGCGCGAATTCGGCTATCTGCTGCTGAGCCTGCCGATCAGCGCGGTCCTGTTCAGCCTCTCGATCGCCCTGACGTCCCTGGGCGTCGGCATGCTGATCACCTTCCTCGGCGTCCCGATCCTGGCCGGCGCGCTGGCCATGTGCCGCGGTTTCGGCGCGATGGAGCGGGCCCGGGCGCGCGGGCTGCTGAAACTGGACGTGGCGGACCCGGCGCCGGTGCGCGGCAGGACCGGCGGCCTGCTGTCCTGGGTGGGCGCGGTCCTCAAGAGCGGAGTGTCCTGGCGGCATCTGCTCTACGCGCTGCTGCACCTCCCGTGGGCGATCTTCGCCTTCGTCGTTTCGCTGACGTTCTGGTCGTACGGGTGGGCCGCCCTCACCTACCCCCTGTGGCACTGGATCTTCCCGACGTACGTGGGGGTCACCGGCCTTCAGCTGTACGGCGACGGCACCCATGACGTCTACCTCAACTCCCCCTTCGACCTGGCTGCGACCAGCGTGTGCGGCCTGATATTCGTCCTCGTCACGCCGTGGATCATCCGCGGTCTGGCAGGCGTGGACCGGCTGATGGTGGCGGGGCTGCTCGGGCCGTCCCGGCTGGCGACGCGCGTCTCGGAGCTGGAGTCGGACCGCGGGGTGGTCGTCGACACGGCCGCCGCCGACCTGCGCCGCATCGAGCGCGACCTGCACGACGGCGCACAGGCCCGGCTCGTCGCCCTCGCCATGGATCTGGGCCTGGCGAAGGAGAAGCTGACCGACGACCCCGAGGCCGCGGCCCGCATGGTCGACGAGGCCCACGGCGAGGTCAAGGTCGCCCTCCAGGAACTCCGCGACCTCGCCCGCGGCATCCACCCCGCCGTCCTCACCGACCGCGGACTCGACGCCGCACTCTCCGCCATCGCCTCCCGCTGCACCGTCCCCGTGACGGTCGAGGTGGACCTGGCGTCCCGGCCCGCCCAGGCGATCGAGGGGATCGCGTACTTCACGGTCTCGGAGCTGTTGCAGAACGTGAGCAAGCACGCACATGCGACCCGTGCGTCGGTCGATGTGTGGCGCACCGCGAACCGGCTGATGCTCCAGGTCACCGACAACGGCCGCGGCGGCGCCGAGGCGTCGTCGGGCAGCGGGCTGGCCGGGCTGACCGAGCGGCTGGACGCGGTGGACGGCGTCCTCGTCGTGGATTCCCCGCAGGGCGGTCCGACGCGGATCACGGCCGAGCTGCCGTGGCGCGGCTGAGCGCTCCCGTCCGGTGCCGTGACCGGAACCCCCGGGTCCACGGCCCCTTCAGGTCCCTTCTGTCCCCGGCCGCCGTACCGGCTCGAAATCGAGCCGGTAC
>NZ_JBHVSY010000016.1:193321-206911 GCF_042884935.1 Streptomyces sp. NPDC058092 | reverse complement strand
GCTGGAGCGGGCGAAGAACTTCCCGTCCTGAAGGCCGGAGGCCGCAGAGGCGGCGATTGGGCAGTTCATCGAGGCCGAGCGGAGCGGGCAGGCCGCCGCCGTGCTCCCCGCTAACACTTCCGTCCAACCCTTCGTCGACGCCCTGACCGAGTTGGTCCAAGCGCAGGCCGACACTGCCGGCTTCGTCGTCCTGCACCGCTGGGCGGAGATCCTGGAACGGCATTTCCCGTCCCAGCTTCCCGGCGCCGACCCCAAAGGCACCACGATCAACTGCAACGAGGCCTGGGTGAAAAACCTCGACGAAGACCCCGTGCCGCTGATCAGCCTGCTACGTCTACTTCAGGGCCTGCGTTCGACCGGAGCCGCACACCCTCGCAGCAAGGATTGGCGGGCCACGCTCGTTCGCACGGGCCTGGACACGCTGCAGCCCGACGAGCAATTCGTGAAGGTGGTCGACCTCACCGCCGGCGCGCTCGACGCCCTTGCCATACTCGCGGATGGGCACAAGGCGGATACACGGAGCTGAACGTCGCTGAGGGACCTCAGCTTGACTCTGTCGGGGATCTTGGAGGGTCGAGGTCAGGTGCCGAGGGTGCGCCAGGACTTCGATCGGGGAATCGCCTGCTGGTCCAGGAAGGTCTGGAAGGCGGTCGGCGGTCTCGGTGAAGAGGTTTCCTCCGTCACTGACCGGGCGCTGAGTCGTTCGACGTTCACGGCGATGGCCGTGAGTACGTGTTGCAGGTGGGCTTTGGGCTGTCCTCGGTAGCGGCAATGGCGCATGCCGTGTCCGTGGGCGAACTCGTTGATGGTGCCCTCCACTCCGGAGCGGACCGCGCAGCGGGCCTTCCATTCGGATGTCTGCTGCTCGGTGCGGACGCGGACTTGCAGGTCGCGGAGTTCTCGCGGAGGAAAGCCCACGTTGCGGGCGCTCTCGCGGGAGCTGGTGCACCGGGGGCGGTCCGGACACGGCTGGCACTGGCTCTTGGTGAACCGCGCCACGATAACGCACCCCCACCACCCGAACTTCAAGCCCTGATCAACGCCGTCGGCGCAGGCCACCCACTTAATATCTACTCCCCGGATTAACAAACCACCGTAGGGCTTTGTTAGGTACCCCGGATGTTCGGTCAGGGGTAGGATTGTGATCTTCTTTCAGATGTGACACCTGAGGAGATGGAAGACCCGGTCTGCCGGTCGTCGCCGACGCGGGATACGGCGACGCCACCGGCTTCCGCGAGGGCCTGACCGAGCGCGGTCTGACCTACGCGGTCGCGGTCAAGGCCACCACGACCGCCTACCCGGGCGATGCGAGGCCCGAACGCCCGCCGTACTCCGGACAGGGCCGCCCTCCCGTGTCCGCCTACCCCCAGCCGCACACCACCCTGCGCGCGCTGGCCCTGGCCACAGGACAAACCGCCACCCGCACCATCACGTGGCGCCAGGGCAGCAAGGCCACCAAACGCAACCCGAACGCCGACATGCGCTCGCAGTTCCTGTCACTACGAGTTCGCCCGGCCAACCGATCGATCCGGCGAAGCGCCGACGGCTCCCTGCCCGAATGCTGGCTGCTCGCCGAATGGCCCCACGACGCCGCCGAGCCCACCGACTACTGGCTGAGCACCCTGCCCGCCAACACTCCACTGCGCGAACTGGTGCGAACCGCCAAGATCCGCTGGCGAGTTGAGCACGACTACCGCGAGCTCAAGGAAGGCCTCGGCCTGGACCACTTCGAAGGCCGCAACTACCTCGGCTGGCACCGCCACGTCACCCTCGCCTCCCTCGCCCAAGCCTTCTGCACCCTCCTGCGACTCGACCCAAAAGCCCCTGCGCCGGCCTGACCCTCTACGCGGTCCTCCGTGAACTCCAGGCCCTCCTGGCCACCTGGACCGGCGCCTGCTCCATATGCGGCCAACCCGCGCCGACCCCGGAACCCCACCATCGCACTTAACAAAGCCGTACTAGAGCCGTCTGCATCAGCCGCGGCCTGCGGCGGGCGATGTGAAGGGCTCGGCCGGGGGGGAGGTTGCGGGGTTTCACGTCGCCGAAGAGGCGGCCTTCCGTGGGCGGGCAGGAGAGCAGGACGGCAGGATTGTTGGCCTCGTCGAGCCGGCGGATGAGCCCGTCGCTGAGGCCGCGTCCGGCGCCCATGGCGCTGCGGGCGACGACCACGTGCAGACCCATCTCGAAACCGAGGGTCAGATTCTCGAAGAGCGGCTCGAACGGACTCTGGAAGGAGTTGCCGGAAACCATGTCGTAGTCGTCGACCAGGATGAACAGACGTGGGCCGGTCCACCAGTCGCACCGGCGCATACGGGCGGGGGCGATATCGGCGCCGGGGACACGGGTCTTCATCGCGCGGGCTGCGCCCTCGATGGTCTCCTTGAGGTTGTCCAGGGAGATCACGTGCCCGATGCGGTACTCCTCGGGGATGGCGTCCACCAGGGTGCGGCGGTAGTCCACCGCGATGATCTTCGCCTCCTCCGGGGTGTAGCGGTCGGTGATGCCCTTGGTGATGCGGCGCAGCAGGTTGGTCTTGCCGCTCTCGGTGTCGCCGACCACGAGCAGGTGCGGGGTACGGCTGAAGTCGTGCCAGACCGGTTCCAGGGCGTCCTGGTCGATGCCGAGCGGGAGACGCATGCCGCCGCCCTCGGTGGGCTCGGGTGCGGGGAGTTCGGCAAGCGGGAGCCGGTGCGGCAGCATCCGGATCTGCGGGGCGGCTGCGCCGGACCAGTGCCGGGAGACTTCGGCGACCAGGTGGGCGACGCCCTCGCCGAGGTCGTCGAGGGAGCCGCTGCCGTCCAGGCGGGGTAGGCCGGCCAGGAAGTGCATCTTGCTGTCGGCGGTGATGCCGCGACCGCCGCTGCGCGGCACCGAGCGGGCCTTGCGCGTGTCGATCTCGGAGTCCATCGGGTCACCCATCCGCAGCTCGAGGCGGGTGGCGGCCTGGTCACGGACCTGGGCGGACAGCTCCACCCAGCGGGTGGTGGTGATGATGAGGTGGATGCCGTAGTTGAGGCCGCGGGCGGCGAGTTCGTTGAACTTAGGGATCAGTTCGTCGTAGTCCTGGCGAACCGTGGACCAGCCGTCCACCACCATGAACACGTCGCCGAACGGCTCGTCGGGGAACTTCCCGGCGGCCCGGCGGCGGCGGTAGGACTGCATGGAGTCGAGGGTGTGGTCCACGAAGAACTGCTCGCGGCGGGCGAGCAGCGTCATCACCTCGGCGACGGCCCGGTGCACCCGCTCCGGGTTGAGCCGCGCCGCGACGCCGCCGACGTGCGGAAGCGCGGCGAGCTGCGAGAGGCCGCCGCCGCCGAAGTCGAGGCAGTAGAACTGGATCTCGGCGGGGGTGTGGGTGAGGGCGAGCGCGGCGATCAACGTGCGGGCGAGCGTGGACTTGCCGCTCTGCGAGCCGCCCGCGACGGCGACGTGGCCGCCGGCTCCGGAGAGGTCCACGACCAGCGGGTCGCGTCGTTGCTCGAAGGGCTTGTCCACGAGGCCGACCGGGACCCGCAGCCTGCCGGTGCCGGACCAGCCGGCGGCGGTGAGGCCGCGCTCCGGGTCGGGGAGGATGCCCGGCAGCAGGACGTCCAGCGGGGAAGGCTCGTCCAGCGGCGGCAACCACACCTGGTGGGCGGCGGGGCCGGAGCCGCGCAGCCGGTCGAGCGCCACGTCGAGCAGGGCCTCCTCGTCGCCGGCCTCCTCGGTCTCCGGCTCCGGCTCGGGGCCCAGGGTACGCGGCACCACCCAGCCGCTGGTCCACGGCGCTACCTGGCTGGCCACCCGGGCCTGCACCACCGCACCGGTGCGGCGCCGGTACGTGCCGGAGGAATAGGCGGCGCGGAACCGCGTCAGGGCCTCCACCCCGGACTTCAGGTAGCCGCTGCCGGGCTGGGCCGGCAGTTCGTAGGCGTCGGGCACACCGAGTACGCCGCGGCTCTCCATGGCGGAGAAGGTGCGCAGACCGATGCGGTACGACAGGTGGCTCTCGAGCTGGTGCATGCGGCCCTCGTCCAGACGCTGCGAGGCCAGCAGCAGGTGTACCCCGAGAGAGCGGCCGAGGCGGCCGATCATCACGAACAGGTCCATGAACTCCCGGTGCGTGGAAAGCAGTTCGCTGAACTCGTCGACCACCACGAACAGGCTGGGCAGCGGGCCGAGGTCCGCACCGGCGGCGCGGGCACGCTCGTACTCCAGGGCGGAGGTGTAGTTGCCGGCGGCGCGCAACAGTTCCTGGCGGCGGATGAGTTCGCCGTGCAGAGCGTCCTGCATGCGTTCCACCAGGGCGACCTCGTCCGCGAGATTGGTGATGACGGCGGAGGTGTGCGGGAGTTCCTCAAGGCCGAGGAAGGTGGCGCCGCCCTTGAAGTCGACCAGGACGAAGTTGAGGGTCTCGGAGGAGTTCGTCAGGGCCAGGCCGAGGACGAGGGTGCGCAGGAGTTCGCTCTTGCCGGAGCCGGTGGCGCCGATGAGCATGCCGTGCGGGCCCATGCCACCTTGCGCCGACTCCTTGATGTCGAGGTCCACCGGGCGGCCGTCCACGCCGACCGCGATCGGCACCCGCAGCCGGGTGGAGCCGGTGTGCCGGTTGAAGAGGGTGTGCGGGTCGTGCCGGTGCAGGTCGGGGATGCCGAGCAGGGTGGTCAGCTCGACGTCGGTCTCCAGCGGCTGCGCGATGTCGGTGCCCAGACTCATCCGGCGGGGGGTGAGCAGCCTGGCCAGTGACTCCGCGCCGAGCGGACCGAGCCGGTCCGGCCGGCCGAGCGGCACGGAGCGCTCCTTGCGGCTGCGGTCGGTGCGCACCAGGCTCACCCGGTCGGCCCCGACGGTCAGCCGCAGCGTGTTGCGGCCCGGGCGCCAGCGCAGCGCCCCGGAGATGTCGAGGGCCAAGGCGTTGCGGTAGCCGTGCCCCTCCCAGCGGTGGCCTTCGGGGACGGTGACGCCGTCCAGGACGACGACCGTGTAGGGCTCGTCGCGGCCGGGGCGGGCGTCCGGGTCAAAGCCTGGGCGCTCGGCGAACTCGGCGCCGAGCAGGTCGTCGAGCTCGGTGAGGTCGGAGGTGATCCGGCGGGCCTGGCCCGCGCCGTCCTCCTCGTACGGGTCCAGCGCGTGCGGCAGCCACTTGACCCACTCCCAGTCGGGCCGCCGCTCGTCGCTGACGCAGAGGGCGAGCCACAGCTCCTCGGGCGCGTGGAACACCGCGAGCTGCCCGAGTACGGCGCGCACCAGGGCGCGCACCGCGTCGGCGCCGGGGTCGCCAGCCGGGCCGCCGCTCCCGGCCTCGCCGCTCTCACCGTACGACGGGATGCCCGGCTCGGCGGGCCCCATGCCCGAAGTCTCCTCGGGGCGCAGCAGGATTCGTGCCGAGGAGCGCAGGTAGAGGCCGAGGGGTTGTTCGGGGATGGTGGAGTAGGCGCGGATGAAGCGGCGCAGGGCGTGCGCGCAGAGGGGTTCGAGGTCCTCCACCGGGCGGGTGGAGACCGGGTTCAGGCTGAGCGCGAGCTGCTGTTCACCGACCGCGAGACGGACCTCGCCGAAGTCCTCGTCCGCCGGGCGGCGTTCCCACAGCCGCGAGGTGCGAGCCAGTGAGCGAAGCGAGGCGGGCTCCGGGTGACGCCAGGCGAGCGCCCGCTGCTGCTCCGCGATGGTGGTCCGGACCCGCTTGCGGGTCTGCGCCAGGTAGCGGAGGTAGTCGCGGCGTTCGCCCTTCAGGCGCTGCTTGCGCTCGCTGGAGCGGCGCATCAGCTGCCCCAGCAGCATGGCACCGGCGGAGAGTGCCATGACACCCATCGCCAGATACATGAAGACGCCGTTCCCGCCGCCGGGCCGCAGGAACATCAGCATCATGGACACCGACATCAGCGCCATCGGCAGATAGGTCCATATCGCCGAGGTGTCCGGCACCGTCTCGGCGAGGACCGGCGGCTCCTGAAGGGTCAATTGCCCCTCGGGCATCTCCGGTCCGCGCCTGCGGGCCGGCCGGCGAAACAGCACCACACTCACGGAACAGAACCTCCGGTTTCACTGGCCTTCCGGCCCGTACCGAATACCGGCGCACCCGGTAGTGGGAAAGACCGCACCGCGCTGATTCTCCAGGCCCCGCGTGACGCGGTGAAGGCCGGGTGAATGTTCCGAGCGGTGGCGGGGGACGGCCAACTCCCTTGATGGTCAATTGCATACCGGAAATGGTGTCCGGTCCGCAGCACGACCCGGTGGCCGCAGGCAGTAGTCTGCATTCACGGAACGCGACCTGTCCACGTGGGAGTGGTGGTCGCCGGGCGCACGGACGCGATTTCCCTGCCCGGCAACCCGGTTCCCGGCCGTGCGGAGCTTCCGTACTGTTCACACATCCCCTTTCCCCGGGGGGAGTCCTCCTGTCAAAGCCTCCACGGAAGACGAGAGTTCAGCTGATGACCGACAGTGCGGTGGCCGAATCGTGCCGCCTGACCGTACGTGCGCCGAGCATCTCCGTCGATCTGGCGGTGCCCGCCGACGTGCCGGTCGCCGATCTGCTGCCCACCCTGCTGCGTTATGTCGGCGAGGAGGCCGAGGAGGCCGGACTGGACCACGCCGGCTGGGTGCTCCAGCGGCTCGGCGACGCCCCGCTCGACGAGGAGACCACCCTGGCCCGCGCCGGGCTCGCCGACGGCGCGGTGCTCTACCTGCGCCCGCACACCGAGGCGTTGCCCGAGGCACGGCTCGACGACCTGGTGGACGGGATAGCCGACACCGCGGGCCGGCGGCTGCACACCTGGCATCCCGGGGCGGCCCGTGGCCTGTTGGTGGGCACCGCGGTGGCTACCGTGGCGGCCGCCCTCGTGCTGGTGTTCCGGCCGGGGATGACCGGCTCCGGCTTCTCCCGGGCCGCCTGCGCGGCCGTGGCCGGGCTGCTGCTGCTCGCGGGCGCGGGCTCCGCCAGCCGCGCGGTCGGCGACCGTCTCTCCGCGACGGCGCTCGGTCTGCTGGTCGCGCCGTGCTTGGCGCTGGCCGGCTGGACGCTGCCCGGCGGCGACCTGACCGGCCCGGACGCGGCGCAGGTCGTGGGCGCGCGGCTGCTCGCGGCGGGCGCCGCGGGCGCGGGCGGCGCGGTTATCGCGCTCGCCGCCACCGCGGTCGGCGCCCCGGCCCTGCTGGCCACCGCGGTGGTCTCGGTGGCCACCGCGATCGCCGGCGCCCTGATGGGGTACACGGGACTGGACGTGTCGGCCGCGGTGGCGCTGGTGGCGACGGTGGTCGCGCTCGCTGCCGGGACGGTGGCACCGTTCGCCTTCAAACTGGCCGGGATGCGGATGCCCTCGCTGCCGTCCTCGGCCAGCCAGCTCCAGGAGGGCATCGACCCCTATGCGGGCGACGAGGTCGCCGAGCGGACGGAACTGGCCGGGCGCTGGGTCACCGCGCTCTTCGGCGCCACCGGCGTCATCGCAGCGGCCGCCCTGGTCGTCCTCGCCGAGCACCCGGACCTGCCCGAGGTGCTGACCGCGCTCGCGCTGAGCCTGCTGCTGCTCCTGCACTGCCGGGGCCTGGTGCACATCGGACAGCGACTGACTCTGGCGGTCCCCGGAATCTGGGGGCTGCTGCTGCTCGCCCGAGCCTGGGCGGTGGACAGCGACGGCGACGGACGGGTGGTGGTCTTCACGGTGCTGCTCGCCGCGGCGGCCGGACTCGTGACCGCCTCCTGGACGGTGCCCGGCCGCCGGGTGCTGCCGTACTGGGGCCGTGCGGCGGAACTGGCGCACACCGGCTTCGCCGTCGCGCTGCTGCCGCTCAGCATGTGGGTGGCGGGTCTCTTCGGCTGGCTGCACAGCCTGTTCGGCTGAGCACCCCCGCACGCGGGACATGGAGAACGAGTTGAGGAGAGGCTGTGCAGTCCAAACGCGACCAGGTACAGGCCCACAGTTTCATGATGGGCAGGCTCAGTTCGGGCCTGCTGACGGCCGACCCGGACGCCCCGGAGAGCCCGCTCGGGCGCACCACCCGCGGCGTGGTCTTCGGCGTGCTGGTGACCGTCCTGATCGGCGCGGGCGCCACCGTCTACGGGCTGCTGCGCCCCGGCGGGAACGACGGCTGGCGCCACGGTGAGTACCTGGTGGTCAACCGCGACACCGGTGCCCGGTACCTGTGGACCGGCACCGACGGCGTACTGCACCCGGTGCGCAACTACGCCTCGGCGCGGCTGATCGGCGGCTCCGACCTGGCGACCGCGGACGTCGGCACCGCCTCGCTGCAGGACGTCCCCGTGGGGGCCCCGGCCGGCATCCCCGGCGCACCGGACGCCGTGCCCGGGCCCGGCCAACTCGACGCCGGTGCCTGGCACATGTGCGTCACCGGGCCGGACGGGGCGCTGCCCAGCACCTCCGGTGCCGTGGCGGGCACCGGGGTGAACAAGCCGGGGGTCACCACCGTGGTCGCCGGGGCGCCCTTGGACTCCCGCGGCGTCGGCGGTGACCGCGGGGTGCTCGTACGCGGCCCGGACGGCACCGAGTACCTGGTGTGGCGGGGCAGCAGGCTGCCGCTCGACCGCGCCTCCGACGCCCGCAACGCCCTCGGCTACGGCTCCGAGCGGCCGATGCCGGTCTCGGCGGCCTTCCTCGACGCGCTGGCCCCCGGCCCTGCCCTGAAACCGCCCACGGTTCCGGGGCGCGGCGAGGAAGGGCCCGTGCTCGGTGGCGAAGCCAGCAGGATCGGCCAGTTGTTCGAGGTCAGTGTGCCCGGGGGCGGCAGCACGTACCACCTGCTTCGGAAGGACGGCCTGGTGCCGCTGACCCGGCTCGGCGCCGCCCTGGTGCTGGGCGACCCGGCCACCCAGAAGGACGCCTACCAGGAGCGGTCGCCCGAAGTGCGCGCGGTCGGCGCGGACGCGCTGCGCGCGCACCGGGCGAAGGACTCGGGCCCCGCCGGATCCGCGGAGCTGCCGGACACGCCGCCGGTCCCGCAACCCGCGCCGCGCGGCACCGCGCTCTGCGCGCAGGTGGACGGCGACAACGGAGGCACCCGGATCAGGTCGGTGTTGGTCTCTCTGACCCGGCTCGCCCCGGTCGCGGTGTCTGAGGGAACCGCTCAGCCGCTGACGCCCGCCTGTGTCCGGACGGACGCCACGGTGGTACGACCCGGGCGCGGTGCCCTGGTCCGGGCCCTGCACGCGAGCGGCGCCGCGCACGCCGGGACCACCTATCTGGTGGCGGAGAACGGCGTGAAGTACCGCGTCCCCACCAAGGACTCGCTGGCGGCGCTCGGGTACGGGACCGGAGACATCGGCTCGGTCCCCGCACCGCTGCTCGCGGCCCTCCCGACCGGCGCGGACCTGGACCCGGCCGCCGCCTCCGGCGCCGCGGAGCCCAAGGTCACGGCTCCGAAGTGCGATGCCGACGCACAGGTGGGGGAGCGCGAGGGGAACGACGAGGTGGACAAGGCGGACAAGGGAGACACGAGAGGCGCGGGTGGCGCTCCTGGCACCGTCGGTACAGCCGACTCCACACCCTGATCCAGGCAAAGACCGCATACGGTCTCGAAGAAAAAGGGCGGGGAGGGGAACGTTCGAGCCTGAATCGGCGCCGGCGGGGCCGATTTGTCATGTGCCGAGCGCAGCGGGAAACCTCAGAAAAACCTCAGATATTCGGGCCGGCCGTACCCGCGAAATCCCGCGGATACGCGTACATCGCCGGAAGCGGGCCGCCCCGATGACCGTTCGCCTTCTTCGCCTGCCTGTATTCCGACCGAATTGCGTCACCCGGTGGGGAGTGTTCATCAAGCGGTAACTTGGGACAACTCCATTGCCACACAAGGATTCTGGCGAACTGACCCAAGCTCAAATCTTGCCCGTGGGCGTTGCGGCGAACGATGGGTTTCTTTAGCCTCAGGGCAACGGTGTGACGAGACTCGCCTCAACGAAGGGAGCGCGACATGGCTGACGGTGCCGCGAGGAAAGCGGATTATGCCAAGGGCTTGGGAGGTGTCTCCTCTCTGGAGTCGGCCCGGAGCGCGGTCGAGAAGATCCAGAACAACGTCGCCGAGATCGCCGCGCGGTCGGGCGTCGGCGGCGACGAGGGCCAGGCCCTGCTGAAGCTCTTCCGCAGCTGGAACTCCGAAGCGCAGAAGGTCGTCGTCCAGATCAGCAAGATGGTCGACGCGCTCCAGGAGAACGTGACCTCGGCCAACCGCCTGGCTAAGGAGAACCAGGACCTGACCGAGGTGCTCAACAGCAAGACAAGCCAGGGCGTCTTCGAAGCGCTGCGCTGACCCACCCCTGCGGCACCGGCCCCGTTCGAGGAGGCCGGAATCCGTGAGCTTCCCGGGCCCCGGCGCCCGGCCCCCCGAGAGGAGACGTCATGGCCGACGGCATCATCGATGTGCAGTACTCCACAGTCCGGCACGCGATCGAGGAGCTGAAGGATCAGACCCAGCAGATGATCACAGCCCTCAACCAACTTGAGGACGAGCTGAAGCCGCTCGTGACCTCCTGGGAGGGTGACGACCAGCAGATGTACCGCGGTGTGCAGGCGGAGTGGGACCAGGCCACCAAGAACATGGCCCTGCTCCTCGGTGACAGCGGCGAGCTGGTCCAGAGCATCCACGACAACCACTCCCGCGACGAGCGCAGGAGCGCCGACAACTGGGGCGCTGTGCGGGCCCGCTAGGGTCTTTCGTTCGGATCAGGCCCGTGAGCCCGGCCTGGGCCTCGACCGGGATTCCCCCTCCGTCCATCCGGAGGGGGAATCCCGGTAGCCGTCCCCCCGGCACGCGGGTGCGCCGCCCGGCCGCCGCCCCGCACGCGGGGCGCCTGCCCGGCTGCTCCGTATCCCCGTCCGGCACCAAACGGCAGGAGGACGTCCCATGACCAGCGAGAAGGCCGACATCAAGCATCTCGACCTCAAGCAGATGAAGAACTTCCGGGACAACGAGGTGCAGCCGGTGTACACCGCCGCGAAGAAGCACCGCGAGAACGGCGACGGGGCCCACATCCGGCCGCTCGGCCACCTCATCGACGGGCACACCACCCCGAACAGCCTCGCCCAGGACAAGCAACTCCTGCGCATCGGCAGGATGGTCACCGAACCCCTGGTCTCGGGGCCGAAGCTGATCGAGGGCGTCCGCACCGCGGCCGAGGCCATCGACAAGCTGCTGGGCAACCAGATGGACCTGTTCAAGCAGCTGAAGGAGGCGCTCACCGACACCATCGAGGAGGCCAGTAGAACCAAGGACAAGAACCTGAACGCGATCGACGCTCAGACGCTGCTGCAGACCTTCGTCGAGGTTGACACGCTCACCAGCGGGTCGGTGGACACGCACGGCACCTGATGCCATGCCGTGCGTGCGGGTCGGTGCCTTGGCCGCCCAACACGCTCGCGTGAGAGACACCCGGCTGCACACCCGCATGAATAGGCCGTGCACCGACACGGACGACAACCGACCAGAAAGGGCGCCCGGTGGCCGATCGGTACGATCCCAACTCCGTCGCCAACCTCGACAAGTTCGACAATGCCGGCGTCTCGTCGACCGATATCTGGGCCACTCTGGTCACCCACATCACCGGCTATCCGGTGCCGGACCGGAGCACCGTCTTCGACACGCTCCGATCCGACCACGGTGGCAAGCTCTTCCGGGGGGGCGTTACGGAGCGCAGCCTCAGCGTGCTCGTCAAGGGCTCCGGTTTCCTGACGAACAAGGGCGAGGACTACGACATCTGGTTTTTTGACAGGGGTAAGAAGCGGTCGATCATGCAGGCCCGGATCGTCTTCGAGGGGCGCGTGAAGGAGGGTGACGAGGTCATATTCGCCGGTCCCGGCTCCGACAACGTCCACGACGCGCAGGTCCGCGAAGGCAACGATTTCACGGACTACCACAAGGACAAGATGAGCACCATCCCGCTCGCCCGGTACATGAACGGGCCGCGGGCGGCGCTCCTCGGGCTGCTGGGCGGCAGCACACAGGACGCCCGGTTCAGCAACCTGGGCGTGCCCGGGGCCGACGTGGTGGACCTCAAATCCTTCGACACCACTGGAGAGTCCTTCGACTTCGCGGCCAAGTTCTTCAAGGACCACGCAGTGGTGCTGAAGGACTGGGAGGACCGTTTCGGCCGGGACGACGCCAGCTGGAAGGGTGAGGCGGCGGAGGTCTTCCGCAGTCTGCTGAAGAAGATCCGCGAGAATTACGACAGTTATGTCGAGACCTTCAACTCCACGGTCGGCACCGGAGACAAGACCGGCACCGGCAACACAGTGTACTCGCGTGCCCTGTCACTGGGCCGCACGTATCTGGAGGACTCCGCCACCAAGCTGTTGAAGGCGTGGCTGGCCTGGGCCAACTCCTCCTACTACGACCCGCACCAGGTGCTGCGTTACGTCCTGGACGACCTTGCCCAGTGGGTGGATGCGAACAACGTCGCCAAGACGGACATCAAGTCGTACACCACTGGCTACAGCACGAGCGTCAGTCACAGCCCGCAGGTTGGCTTCTCCCAGGTGCACCCGGAGTACGGCGACCTCACCAACAACGCGAACTGGGCGAAGGTCGGCGACAAGGCGGTCAAAATCTGGACCCAGGGCGTCGACGAGTACCTGGGCAAGCCCGCCGCCCAGGTGCAGTCGGCCCTGAACAACCACTTCCTCGAGCTGGGCGAAGACTTCTCCGACAAAATACCCAAACCGAAGTCGACCAGCAGGGCCTCGGTGGAGTACAAGGAGAGGAAGCTCGAGGAGGAGCAGAAGGAGATCAACCGGCAGAACGAGGAGAACCGCAGGTACCAGGACGAGTTGCGCGCGGAGCAGGAGCGGCAGCGCGAGGAGGACAAGCGCCTCCAGGTCGAGCTGCGGAACGAGCAGAACCAGCAGCGTGACGAGGACCGCAAGTACCAGGACGATCTGCGGGAGGAGCAGCGGCGCGAGCAGGAGAAGGCCAAGCGCGAGGCCGAGGAGGAGCGCAAGGCCATGGAGGAGAGCCTTGGCGGACGCAACGATCCCAACGCGGTCGCCGAGCAGAATCTCGGCAACCTCGACGAGTTGCTGAACAGAAACATCCCGGTCACCGAGAGCCTCGGCGACCTCGGCGACGTGAACAACACGGGCGGCGGGAACCAGCAGTGGTCCACGGTCGGCCCGTCCCCGATCGCCCAGAGCCTGGGCAACCTCGGCGGGCTCAACGGCGGCCCGGGCGGGACGAAGAAATCCGCCTACGCGGCCAACGAAGCGATCACCGAGAACCTCGGCAATCTCGGCGGCCTGAACAACGGCTCAGGCGGCTCCCTGGAGACCCCGACCGGTGGCACCACCCAGCTCACCGACGGCAAGGTCACCACCGACTTCCCGGACGGCAGCACCAGCACCTTCGACCCGGACAGCGGGCTGGTCACCACCACCCACCCGGACGGAAGCGTCACCACGCAGAATCTGGGCGACGGCACCCGACTGACCAATCCGGACGGGTCGGTCACCTCCCTCGGTGACGACGGCAAGCTGACCACCACGTTCCCCGACGGCACCACCCAGATCGTCGACCCCACGACCGGTCAGGCCACCTCCACCGACCCTGACGGCCACACCACCACCGAGAACCTCGGCAACCTGAACGGCCGGAACGGGCTCGGGGACCTCGGCG
>NZ_JBHVSY010000016.1:0-193222 GCF_042884935.1 Streptomyces sp. NPDC058092 | reverse complement strand
CGACCGGTCAGGCCACCTCCACCGACCCTGACGGCCACACCACCACCGAGAACCTCGGCAACCTGAACGGCCGGAACGGGCTCGGGGACCTCGGCAACAACAACTCCGACCTGCCCACCGAATCCATCGGTGACCTGGGCGACCTCGGGAATCTCAACGACCGGCCCGGCCTGGAGACCCCGACCGGCGGGCACACCTCGCTCGTGAACGACGACTTCACCACCATGTACCCGGACGGCAGCAAGGCCGTCTTCGACCCGGACAGCGGGCTGGTCACCACCACCCGCCCGGACGGCTCCACCGTGACCACCGACCTCACCCACGGGGCGAAGACGAACAACCCGGACGGCTCCACCACCGTCCTGGACAACGGCCGGCTGACCACCACCTTCCCGGACGGCACAACCCAGGTCATCGACCCGGACACCGGCGTCGCCACCGTCACCGACCCGCAGGGCAAGGTTGAGACGGTGGACCTGAACGACCTCAACTCGCGCAGTGGCGTCGACGGACGGGACATTCTCGGCGGTCTCGGCGGTCTCAACGAGACCGGCGGCGACGGCACCACCAGCCGGGACGTGCGGTTCTCCGAGCTGGGCGTCGGTGGTGGACAGGTGAGCGCCGGGGCCCCCGGCGGCGGCCTCTCCGGGGCGGGCTCCTTCTCCCCGGACGGCGTCGGCGCCGTCGCCCCGCTCTCCGACGGCGCCGCCGGCAGCGCGGGTACCCCGCTCGCTCCCGCCGCCGGAGCCGGCACCCCCGCCGCCCCGGGCATGCCCGGCAGCCCCGGCATGCCCGGCAGCCCCGGCATGCCGATGGGCGGCGGTATGGGCGGCATGGGCGCGGGCGGCGAGAAGGGCAACGGCGAGCGCGTGCGCGCCGTCCTCGTCGACGCGGCGGAGGAAAGTGAGCGCCGCAACCGTCGCCGGCGTAGCCCGTGGAACCGCCAGGAGGACAGCGACACCTTCCTGGCCCCGGCCTCCCGGGTGGCGACCACCGGCGGCGACTCCCCCGAGGAGGACGCGGAGCCGCGCCGCAGGTCCACCAGTTCCGCCGACTACCTGGAGGAGGACGCGGACGTGTGGGGCACCGAGGAGGGCGGCACCCCGGCCGTCATCGGCCGGTGAACACCGCGCAGGTCCGGTGCACCGCCGCGCGGAGACGAACCCCACCCGCCCCCGGCTTCCGCGGCGGGGCCTTCACCAGGCAAGATCAGTACAGCAGTTGACGGACCGGAGACCAGGACCGGACGCGCTGACCGGACGTAAGGGCGTCCGGACGTACGGAGAGACCGACGGAGAAGGAGGGAGCGAGCGTGACGGAACCGCTGGAGAAGCGCCTGGAGAAGGCCATGGCCGAACTGCAGGCGGCCCAGGAGGCGGTCGCGCGCACCGAGCGCGAGCTGCGGACGGCGTCGTTCGCGGCGCTTTCCTCCGACCGCGCGGTCCGTGCCACCGCGGGTCCGCAGGGTGAGCTGAGCGGGATCGAGTTCCTGGAGAACAAGTACCGCGACATGTCCCCGCAGGAGTTGGCCGCCAGTGTCCTGGAGGCGGCGAACGCTGCGCGCCTGAAGATGAACCGGCACGTGATGAAGGCGATGGCGCCCTTCGCTGAGCCCAGCAGCGACGTGCCGGAGCTGAAGGGCTTCGAGCTGGACTGGGAGCGCATCTTCGGTCCCGAGGTGCTGCGCGAGGACGACGAGGAAACCGCACGTGGTGGTCAGGCCACCCCTGCCTGGCGGGACGCGCTCGGCGATGAGGGGGAGGACTGACGATGGGACAGCGGTACTACGTAGACCCGCATCGTATCGAGGCTCTGGCGCGGCAGCTGGAGGAGATCGGCTCCTTGACCAGGAGCATGACCGAGGAGTTCCTCGACGAGTTGGCATTCACGGTCGAGTGGCCCGGCACGGAGGGCGAGTTCGCGGAGACGGCCAAGCCGCAGGAGCAGAAGGAACGGCAGACCACCCAGGACACCATGATGTCCATCCGTGACGCGCTGATGGGCATCACCGACGCCACGGTCAGCCAGGTCAGGATGATGAAGGACACCCGCGACCGCAACATCGACCAGATCGAGCAGCGCAACAACCGCATCAACACCGACGGACTCGACGCCGGCCCGGGCGGGCATGGCCGCCGCTGACCTCCGCGCCGTTGGCCGCTCCCGTACCACGCCGGGAGCGGCTGCTCCGTCCTGTCCGCGCGGGTTCCAGGACGGCCCCCGGTGAGCATCCAGGTATCGCCCGAGGTCAACGCCATGATCTTCATCCTCACCGGGGAGAGGCTCATGGACGCCGACGAGGACCTCGCCTACGAAAGCCGCTTGCCCTACTCCAGCCTGGGCCGCAAGCTCGACAGTCTGTCCTCGCTGATCGACAAGTCAATCCACGACATCGGCGAGTCCATGCCGGACGACCTCGCCAAGTCATATGCCAAGGCGATGGGCATGCTCATCGACGACGGCGGCAAGAACTACCTGCGCGACTTCGCCGGGCAGCTCGACAAGATCGCCGCGGGCCGACGCAAGACCTCCATGGTCATCATGGAGTCCAAGTGGCAGGTCATCGCCGAGATCATCCGGCTGCTCATCGAGATCGCCATCTACCTGGCGGTGTCCTTCTTCACCGGCGGTGCCACGGCCAGCCAGATCATGATGGCCAAGCTGCGCAGCCGGTTCTTCATCCTCACCACGCTCAGCCACCTGCTCGAGCGGCTGCATCTGGAGCCCTCGCTGACCGCGGCGTTCGAAGAGGCGTTCACCACCTTCGCGGTGCGGCTGGCGATGATGAACTTCGCCCCGGACAGCCGCCGCCCCGACGGCTTCGACTGGAACGACATCCTCAAGTCCGCCGCGTTCGGCGCCGCGGCGGGCTTCCTCACCAGCGTCTTCGACAGCTTCGCGAAGAGCATCGTCAGGAGCTTCGACAGCAAGTTCCTCAAGAACGGCCCGGACCTCAATTTCAAGAACAACCCCGATCTGCGGAACAAACCGAACCTCGACCTCACGAACAACGGCCCGAACCCCAGGCCGAACCCCGACCCCACCCCGCACGGGAACGGCCCCAACCTCTCGAACAACCTGCCGGTCACCTTCCGGAACAACCCGCTCTCCTTCCGGAACAACCCCGACCTATGGCGGAACAACCGGATCCTGCGCAACAACGCCGACCGACCTGGTGCGCTGGCTGGGCACTACGGGCTGAAGGGGGCGGCCGACTTCCTCGCCTCCGGCGCCGGCGAGGCGCTCGGGGAGATCCTGATCAACGGCGCCTTCGACGGCAACTGGTCCACCAGCTGGTCCACTTTCGTCGGTGCGGGCATCAGCAACCATGTCCAGGCCACGCTCACCGCCACCGCCCTCAACAGCGGAGCCGAACTGCGCCACGTCATCGACAAGCTGCGCAACCAGCCGCCCACCGTCTCCGGTGGCGACTCCGGCACGCGGGACTCCGACGCTTCCTCGCGCTCCGGCGACGGCCCCGATCGCACCGACGGTCCCTCGCATACGGACACCACGGGCGGCGACGGCCCCGCGCTCACCTCGGCCCCGCCGGTCATCCGGCAGACCACCGGACAGGGGGACGTCACCGGCAGCCAGTCGCCCCCGCCCCACTTCTCCGAGAGCTCGCCGCCGTACACGACCCTGGACCCGCCGCCGTACTCACCGGGCCGGCTGCCTGTGACCGCCGCCGGGAACGAGCTCTGGCAGCAGGTCCACCACGGCCCCACCGAGGTCCGCGAGCAGGCGCTGCGTGACCTCGCCGCCCTGCGCGGCGCCCAGCCGCCCGGCAGCGCCGAGATCGGTGTCCGCGACAGCCTGCACGGCAACTTGTCGCAGCTGCCCGAGGTCCGGGTGGTGCCCGCTGGGAGCAGCCCCGCCGCCCAGGTCGACACGGACGAGGTCCGCCGCGCCCTAGGCGGCTTCGGCAACCAGGTCACGGTGGACACCCCGATCACAGTGGACACCGCGGTCAGGGTGGACAGCCCGACCACGATGGGCACCCCGGGCACCTCCGGCAACAGCCCCGTCACGACCACGGTCGACTCCGCTGCACGTCCCGCCGGGGACAACGCCGACGCGGTGGTGGACCACGGCCCGGACGCACGGTTCGACGACACAGTCGACCGGCAGGGTGCCGCGCCCGGGGCGTCCCCGGAGAACGCGGCCGTGGACGTGCCGGCGAACTCGGCTGTGACGTCCCAGGAGAACAACGTCCAGGAGTCTTCGGAGAGCAACGTCCAGGGGTCTTCGGAGAGCAACGTCCAGGATTCCTCGGTAGAGGTGGCCGGGCAGAACGACCGTACGGCTACGGTGCCGGGCCAAGGGGACGGCGCTCCTGTCGCCACGGGCGGGCCCATCACCTCCGCCACGCCCGGCAGCGGCGTCCGGCCGGGTGGCGTCCCCACCGCCGGAGGCGGCCCGGCTCCCTCCGCCACTTCGCCGCAGGGCACCCGGACCCCGAACGGCGCAGCCGCGGTGGACGGCTCGCCGACCGCGACCGACGACTCCCCGCAGACCACCTCCTCTCCTGAGGCCGTCGACCCGATCGGGACCGACGTCACGCCGGACTCCGGAGAGAGCGTCCCTGCCCCGGCCGTCGATACCACCACCGCTCCGCCGAAGGTGAGCACCATCGGTTCGTTCGCCGACACCGCCGACACCGGCGACGTACGCGATGTCAGCGGTACAGCCGACGTGGATTCCGGCTCCACTCGCGCCGGAATCCCCGAGTTCACCCAGGCACCGCCGCTGACGATCGTGGTCTCGGCGGTCCCGCCGCCGGGGGAGGGGTCGCCGGAGGCGGCCGAGCTGCTGGACGGGGCCGGGACCGACCGGGCCGTGGTGCTCGGGCCGGCGATCGCGCCGGACGGGGCGGGGCGCCCAGTACGCGCCGCGGTCGAGCTGACCCGCGAGGGGTCGGGCGCCCCGGTCCGGGTCCGCCCGCTCACCGGCCCGACGCCCGCCGCCGCGACGGCGGACGGCACCACGGACACCGCGTTCCCCGGCGCGGACGTACTGCTGCCGCTCGCCGACGCCCTCGGCCCGATGCCCCTTCCCGCCACCCAGAGCACCGCGACGACCGACAGCGCCCCGGTCGTCACCTCCTCGGCCACGCCCCCGACGGTGCTCCCGGAGAAGACAACCCCCGTACACAGCAACGGAGCCGTCCCTGACTCCACGGCCACCACCGCGCCCGCCCCGGCCAAGCTCGCCACCCTGTCGCGCCCCTGGAGCGAGACGGCCACCGACCTGTACCTGGAGCTGGGTGAAGGCGACAGCGGCACCGATGGGATCGGCGGACAGACCCCCGGCCTCGGCACAGGCCTTGGCACAGGCCTCGGCACCGGAAACGCAGGCACGCCGCCCCCGCCCGCTCCGACCACGCCGGAAACGTCCCCTGCGACGCCCGTCGCACTTCCCCCGCCGCTGGCCCGGATCGTCGTACGCCGTGCTGTGGACGGCGGTGTCACCGACGGCGGTGGAAACGGGTCTCGGCGGCCCGCGAGCGAGCCGGCCATTGTCACCCTGGACGGCCTCACGGTGCCCCTCACCCAGGTGCGGCGCCTGGTGCCGGACGCGACGGTGCAGCCCCCGCCGGGCCGTGCCGTCCAGACGTTGACCATCTCGCAGAGCCCGGCCGAGGACGGTACGGCACGCGACGCGGGGCGCCGGGCGCTGCTCGGCCAGGACGCCTTCCGCGGCGTACGCACCGTGTCCACCCCCGCCTCCTCCTCCGCCCCCGAGTCCCCCGCCTCCTCCTCCTCCGCCGCCGCCTCCTCCGCCTCCTCCGCCTCCTCCGCTTCGTCCCCGCGACCGCGGACGGACTCCGTTGCGGGGACCGAAGCGGAGCCGCCCGCCCGCCGTACCGTGTTCACCGGTCCGCCGGTCCCGCTCCCCGGTGCGGGCGCCGAACGGGGCGCCGACTACTTCGTGGGACACGGCACTCTCCGTACCGTGACGCTCGGCACCAACGACTCGGCGCGGCCCAGCGTGAAGGTCAGCGGTGTACAGCTTGGTGAGGTGCTCAAGTCGTGGGCGGCGGACGGCGATCAGGACCGGCCGCTGGTGCTGTTCTCCTGCGAGACCGGACGGCAGCCGGAGATCGCGGGCCTGCCGGTGGCGCAGCATGTGGCGAACCGGACCGGGCGGCCGGTGTACGCGCCGACCACCGAGGTGGGCACGGCCCGCGACCGGGACGGCGATGTCCGCCCGGTGCTCACCGAGGGCGCGGACGGGCCGGGGCGGTGGCGGTTGTTCACCCCGGAGCCCACCGGCGGGGACCTGGACCGGTCGGCGCGCGATGCCGGTCTGCACGCGGGCCCCGGCCCGGCTGACGCGTTCGCCCGCGCCCGCACCCTCCAGCAGATCCGTACGCTGCGCGACGCTCTTGGCCCGGACGCCGAACAGCGTCCGGAGAACCGGGAGTTGCTCGCCGGGCTCGCCTACGTGGACGGTCTGCGCTGGCTGGGCGCGGACAGCGCGGCCCGTTACGGCGACGGCCGCATGACCCCGGACCTGCTGCGCCGCATGGTCACCGACTGGCATACCGCCACCGGCGCCACGACCGGTGGCCCGGCGGCCGGTCCTGCTGCCGACCCGCCCGCCGGTCCCACTCCCGAGCAGTACACCGCGTTCCTGCGCGCGGCGGCCGGGTTGCGGGCCGGTGCCGGGCGCGGCACCACGCTCGACGAGCTGCTGCCCCCGCCGCCGCCCGGCCTGTCTCCGACCACGCCCGTCTCGCAGGAGGACGTGCGAGGACTCTCCTACGCGCCCTCGGCGCACGTCGCCTGGTCGCTGTCGAGCGCACCGCTGCCGCTGTCCGAGCTGGCCCTCAGCTCCGAGGACACCGCCGGACTCGCCCGCCGCAGGCCTGATCTGGCGCCTGCGCCGAGCCGCCCGGAGAGCCTCACCGAAAGCCTGTCCGTGCTCAGCAAGGGTGACCCGAGGTCCGGCCCGGCGGACACCGTGCACGTGGACGGCCTGGCCTTCCGCCGACTGGGCACCCCGGGCGACGGAAACTGCCTCTTCCGGGCGCTGCTCGACAGCGCGCGCAACCAGGAGGTTCCGCCTGCGTGGGCCGTGCGGAACGTCGCCGGGCTGCGCGGCCTGCTGCGCGACCGGATCACCGGGTCCGAACTGGCCGCCGCGGCGGCCGAGGCGACCCCGGACCCGGTGCTCGCCGTGGTCGACGACCTCCGGATGCGCGCCATCGCCGGGGTGCGGGATCCGGACGAGCAGAGCCGGATCACCCAGCGCTGGAACCGGATCGCGCATGCGGTCGTCACCGACGGCGACCCCGGCCGGTGGCGGCGGATCCTCGGAGACAGTGGTTACCCGCACCTCGCCGACGTGGCGCCCACCCCCGCCGACGCGAGGCGGCTCGGCACGGATGGGCTGATCGCCGCGGCGGCCGAGCTCACCGGGCTGTGGGCCTCCCCCTTCGCCGACCTCCTCCCGGAGGCGCTGGCGCATACCCTCGACCTCGACCTGCGGCTCGTCCAGCCCGACCCGCAGTCACCGGGGAACACCTTCGTCACCACCCTTCACCCGGGCGGCCGGGGCGGCGCCCTGCACCTTGCCTACAACGGCACCGACCACTACGACGCCCTCGTCCCGGCCTCGGCCCCGCTCACCTCCGAACCGGCCCCGGATACCACTCCGGCCCCTGCCGGCACTTTGGTCCCGGCCCCCACTTTGGTCCCGGCCCCCACTTTGGTCCCGGCCCCCACTTTGGTCCCGGCTGTCACTTCGGACCCGGCCCCCACTTCGGTCCCGGCTGTCACTTCGGACCCGGCCACCCAGGACCCGGACAGCTCCGACCCCTTCGGGGAGTGGCTGCGCGGCATGGGCGGGATCACCGACCTCGACGGTCCAGGCACTGAGACCCCCGACCCGGGCGACCCTGTACCGCTGGAGACCCAGCTCGACCGGTACCGCCCGGCACGGCTGCTGACCGGCCAGGATGCCCGGCCGCCTGGCCCGGCACCGCGCACCGTCACCTTCGAGGACGGCAGCCGGCTGCCCACCGTCCTGATCAGCCCGGACGCCGATCCGCGCGACGGGAGCCCGGGCACCCGCACGGACGGGACCCCGCAGTCCCCGCTGAGCGGGCTCTTCACCGGCCTCGGCGCCATCACCCTGCGCTCGCCCGAGCAGGTGGCCCAGGAGATCCTCGGCCGGCTGCCGAAGAAGCTGCGCGCCCAGTTCGACGAGGCGGAGTTGCTGCGCCTGCTGACCGACCAGCCCGGCGCCTTCACCGCCCCGCGCGGCGCCCGTTTCGTGGGCCGGGAGAAGTCCGGGGTCGGCCACGAGATGACGGTCGAGGCCGTCCCGTACCACCGCTGGGAGCGCTTCTCCGACGTGAACGGCGGCACCGTCCGGCTGGACACCATGCGGCGCGGCCAGGCCGGTACGGGCGGTGGGCGCAGCGTCGGTGTCGGGCGCCGGATCGCCGGCGGGCTGAGTATGGGCCCGCCGCTCAACTGGCTGCTGAAGATCGGCGTCTCACTGGGCTGGAGCCGCAGGACCGACTACACCCTGGGCACGCAGGCGTACAACCAGTCCGAGTACCGGGCCTTGGACGGCTCGCACCTGCATCTGGACGACGTCCACTACCGGGTGCGGGTGGACCGCGTCACTGAGGCACCGGACACCACGGGCCAGGACACCCGGCCCGACTCGCCCGCGCCTGTCCCCCGCTGGCTGCGCAGCCTGGTGCACACCGCGGAGTTCGCCGTGCGGGACGGGCTGAGCTGGCGGCTGCCGGACGACCTCACCGTGCCCTTCGGGGGACCCCGGCGAGCGCCCGGGACGCTCACCTTCCCGGACGGGCTCGAGCCACGGGTCACCGACACCACCGGACTGCATCTGACGGATCCGCCGGAGGACTTGGCGCTCGCCATCTCCGGGGCGCGTCCCGGAAGTTCGGCGCACCGCACGCTGGTCTCCTACGTCCGGCCGGGGCGGCTCCTCGCCCTGTTCGGGCGGTTCTCCGGGTCGGTCAGCGGACCTGAGCTGACCCGTGGCAGCGGTCAGCACCCGCTGGGGCACCTGATCGTGGAGCGGTCGATTCCGCACCGGGCCACCCTGGTCACCGAGTCGGTCAAGTCGGAGTTGCGCGACCTCACCCAGACCACCTATCAGAACCAGCGCGGCCACGTCCGCGACACCCGCCTCGGCGTCCAGATCACCGCCGGGCCGAACTACGTCTTCGTCGGCGCGGAGACGGACGTACGTCTCCAGGGCGGCCCGATGGTCCGCGCGGACGTCAGCACCGGGCGGGGCCACTACCTCGGCACCGACGCGGCCCGCAAGACCACCGGTCGCGTCCGCAACCACCCGGTGGCGCTCTACCGGGTCGAGCGCACCCTGATGGTGCGCAAGGCCGGCGAGCCGCCGTCCGCGGCCCGCCCGGTCCGGGTGGTCAGCCTGGACTGGATCTCCACCCAGGACGCGCGCCGGCTCGCGGGCTGGGACAGCCGTACGCCCGGACAGGCGGGCCCGAACCCGGACGCCGAGCCGCCGGTGCCGTGGTACCTCACCCGGGAGGACCCGGTGCACCTGAGCGGCCAGGTCCGCGCCGAGGGCTTCCGCCCTGCCCGCCCGCAGAACCCACTACCGAGCCTGAATCAGGACCAGGACCAGGACCAGGACCAGAACCAGGACCAGAATCAGGACCAGGACCAGGACCAGGACCAGGAGAACCAGTCCGGGAGCCAGGTGCTGCCGCCCGCGCAGAGTTCGACGCGGCCGGACACCCAGGCTCGGACCCCGGCGCAGCACCAGAACCAGCAGCCTCGTACCCAGCAGGACCAGAACGGGGAACCCGCCCCCCAGGACCCCATGCGGGCCTTCGCCGACAACGTCCTGGACACCCTCCACCGTTCGTACCCGTCGCTGTTCGTCCCGCCGCTGATGCTGCGGCACCCGCGACTGGCCAGGTTCTGGTACGGCGACGGGCGGTTGCGGACCGCGCTGCACAACGACCGCCAGGTGCGCGAGGCGCTGAACCGGCCCAGCCTCGCGCAGAGCCTGGACGACCTGACCACCACCGGGGTACCGGTCGCCCTCACCGAGGACGGCAAGGTGCACCGCGGCCACCACACCCTGATCCTGCGGGCGCGGCTCACCGACCGGCGGTTCGAGACCACCATGAGTGAACGCTCGCTGCGAAACGCGGTGATCGGCACCGAGGTCTCCGGCCAGGGGCAGCAGGCGTCCACCACCCTCTCCGGCGGGCTCGAGGTGGGCATCTCGGCGCGTGACCACGACAAGGTGCCCGAGGTCGAGTTGCCGCGCCGGACCGGCAACGTGTCCCTCGGCGCCCGTTACGCGAAGACGGACCAGAAGGCCACCCGGAGCACGGTCGCGGTCTCCCACGACCACCTGATGTTCCAGAACGGCGCCGACCTGTACAGCTACCAGGTGGAGCTGGGCGCCTCCTTCGAGGGCCACCGCCGCCCGCGCGGCTGGGCCCGGCTCGCCACGGTGGGGCTGCTGGGCGCGGGCGTCTTCGTCAGCAAGATCGAGGAGCGTCCGCTGTTCAGCCAGGGCAGCGAGACCGTGGGCCGGGTGGAGCTGGCCGTGCCCGCCGCGCACAGCTCCGAACGCCACGCCCCCACCGACCCTCCGCCCACCGACCCTCCGCCCACCGACCCTCGGCCCACCGACCCTCCGCCCACCGCCCTTCCGTCAGTCGGTCCGGCAGCGCCGGCGCCCGCGGCCGTACCGCAGCGGCTCTCCTCCGTCGAGGCGGACCAGCTCCTCGACGGCACCCGCCCGCTGCCCAGGGAGGACTCGCCCGACCGGCGGCTCACCCGCATGCTGCTGAGCGCCCCGCACGTGGTACTCAGCACGGAGGGCGGCGGGCAGCGCCAGCAGCTCATGCAGGACACCGCCGACCGTGCCTCGGGCACCTCCTGGCATGTCAGCGCACCCGGCGCCCCGGTGCGCACCGCGCTGCGCCGCGCGATGGCGAACCTCAGCGTGGCCGGGCAACTCGGCCAGTACCTGGGCCCGTTCGGCTCCCGCGTCACCGGACTGAACGGCGCTGGACCGTTCCGGACCCACTACCTGAAGGCCGCGGTCCGCGGCGAGCTGCACAACCTACGGGTCAAGAGCGACCCCAAGCCGGCCAGCCTCGAGACCACCATCGGCAACGAGCACCGCGTCATGGGCAACGCGAGCACGGTCTCACGCACGACCCTCGGCCTCCAGGGCGCCTACATGCCGCTCCAGCAGGCCCGGGGCCACCAGGCGGTGGTCGGCTCCTACTCGACCGCCCTCCAGTACGCCTGGGGCAAGGGCCGCAGCGTCTCGCAGACCCTCACCCGCGGACACAACACCACCCTCAGCTACGCCGGGCGGATGTACCTGGTGGTCGCCGACGCCGCCGAGACCGTCGCGGTGCGGGACCGCTGGACGGCCGCGATGGGCACGGTGGGCACCCGCGCCGGGGACCGGATCAGCTCCGTGGCCGGGCGGCTCTCCGGGCGCCTCGCCCGCGGCCTCACACCGCGCCGGGCCGCCGCCGCGCTCCAGTGCATCCGCGACGCGGTGATGTTCCACCTGCCGATGCAGGACGTCATCGAGGCAGGGCTTGCCCCAGACGGCCTGGACACCACCACCCCGCGCAACCTCGGCGGCGGCTACCGGGTGCCCGCATTCCTGCGCGGCCGCCGCTTCCCCACCCACCCCAGCGGCCAGCTCGACGCCAGCCGTGCGGCGCACCAGCTGATGGGGCGGCTGGAGAAGATCGGAGTGCCCTCGCACGACCGGGAGCAGGTCCTCCAGCACCTCTCCCCGGACTTCCTCCGCGCCCACCTGCACGAGCTGACGACCGACGGGATGACCCTGCCGGTCCGCTATCGCGCCTGGTCCAGCCCGCACCACCTGCCGGTCGGCGGCAGCCCCGGGCAGGTCCGGTTCAAGCTGACCCCGGTCACCACCACGGTGGCCAGGCTGCGCACCGGCTACGAACTGGAGGACTACCGCACCACCGCACGCGACGACGCCGACGGCACCTCGCAGGACCGCGGCGCCGACGCGACGCTCAGCGCCGCCGAGCGCGCAGTGAGCAGCGGCATCCTCACCGCCAACCCCTCGCTCCAGGGAACCGCGGCCAAGCAGCGGTCGAGCGTCCGGACCGAGACCACCGGCAGCACCTCGTTGCCGAACATCGCCACCACCCAGGCGCACGCCGAGATTGTCACCAGCTACACGCTGACCGTCACCATGACGGACGCGACCGGCGAACCGCTCGCCCCTCGTGCAGTCGCCCCGGTCGGCAGCCTCAACGAGATCCTTCCGGCCGGCCTGCTCACCCCGGACGGCGACGGCGCCGACGGCGCGCTTACCGAGCAGGACGTGCCGGAACCGGAGCGCGCCGTGCGGATGCTGACCGCCGCCCAGGCACGCCCGGAGGGCATCTCCGCTTGGCGAACCTCCGACACCGACGGCAGCGCCGACCCGGACGTCCTGCCCTTCGATGACCGGATCGGCTCTGGCATACTCGCCGTGGACATCCGCGGCGCGGCCAACGTGCGGGACGCCCTGACCCTCGCCACCGCCCGCGCAGACGGCCTCGGCGACAGCGACCTTGGCAAGCGGCATACCGGCAAGGTCCTCGGTGAACGCGTGCGCATGGCCCGCCTCACCCCGCTCACCGGCCTCGGTACCGCCCCCGCCCAGGCCCAGCACGAGGCCACCGCGCAGGGCGGTCTGACCTCCGGCTTCCGCGAGGCGCTCAGCGCGAACGGCTCGCCGCTGCCCACCCAGGCCTCCGCCCAGCTCTTCGGCCAGTCCCACACCGCCGACTCCCGCCTCTACGCGAAGATGCACCGCCGCGGCGCCCGGCTGCTCGCCGTGGAGAACAAGCCGCGCATGGAGGCCATGCAGCGGCGGAAGACCTCCGACGGGCTGGAGGCTGGCACCACCGACAACATCGAGGGCGCGGTGGGCACCGCCCCGCTGGCCGGCACCAGCGACGACGCGGGGGTGATCAACCCGGGTGCCACGGTCCCGATCGGCGGCGCGAACGACGGCACCGCGCTCAAGGGAACCGCTGACACCACCCTCGGCACCCACATCAAGGTCGTGACTGACCGCAGCATGCTCTTCGCAGTGCCGGTGAGCTGGCTGTCGGTGGCCGAGGTGGACCACCGGGTCACCGACAGCCGCCCGCTCCGCGCGCTCGGCAAGGCCAAGCGCGGCCCGCGCGCCGCCGAAACCGAGACCACCGCCCTGGTCTGGCTGCGCGAGGACATCGCCCGCGACTACGGTCTCCTGGACGACACCGCGTTCCCCGACGAGGTCCGCGCGGCATGGGACGACCTGGCCAAGGCGGCGGGCGACCTCGCTACGGCCGACAAGCGCTACTACGACGCCCGGGCACGGGCCCGGGAGACATGGCTCGACCTGAGCTCGGAGGAGCAGACCGCGCTCGGCGACGGCCATCCCGACCGGCCGACCGTCCTGCCGCGGTCCGTGGCCCAGTCCCCGGCCGTCGCCGCCTGGCAGGCCGCCCGCGAGGAGGTCCGCCGCTGGCAGGGGCACATCGACGCTGCCGCCGCGGATCACCACCGGCTGCACCTCGCCGCCTCCCGCCTCACCGCCCACCACCAGGGTTCGGCCTCGGTTCCCGTGCCGGACCGGCCGCAGGAGTACGCCGAGCCGGGATGGCGCTCCGAGGCGCCCGAGCCGTACGAGATCACCGACGGCCCCGGCTCCGCCCCGCGCACCCTCACCTCGCCGGACGGCGCCACGGTGCGCGAGGTGCACGACATGCCGCACGACGGTGCCTCGTTCTTCCACGCGCTGCTCACCGCCGCCGAGGTCCGGGGCCGGCTGCCCCACCTGCTCGGGACCGACCTCGCCGGCCGGGTCGCCGGGGCCCCCGGCGACCCGGCGGTCACCGCCGAGGCCGTCGGCACCGCCCGCGACCGCCTCGCCTGGGCGCTGGGCGAGGACGGCAACGAGGACCTGCTCGACGCCCTTGCCCTGGACGCCGCGGACACCTTCACCCAGGACGAACTCGACGCCGCGGGAGTGGAGTTCACCCCCGCGCAGCAGGCCGAGTTCGACGCCTTCGGCCGTCTCCCGCAGACCTTCTGGCCGACTCCCGCGCAGCGGGTGGCGCTTGCCACCGCGGCCCTGTATCGCCCGTTCGTGAGCGAGCCGCGGCAGGACGGCACGGAGCACCCGGACGGCGAACCGGCCCCGCCCGAGCGCCGCGCGGGCGACCACGGCGGCGCCGACCTGCTGCCCGCCCTCGCCGCCCGGGTCCTCGGCACCCCGCTGACCGTGGTGACCGGTGAGGGCCGCGATCAGCTGTTCCTCCCGCACAGCGTCGATCCGGCCGCCGTCGATCCGTCCGCCGACCCGGTGCTGTTCTGCGCCGACGGCTTCTTCCACGCCGCCCTCCCGCCGGGCACCCCGGCCCCGGTCACCGCCGCGCTGCTGGCCCCGACGACTGCCGGGACCTCCGGCACGGGCACCGGGCACACCATGGCCGAGCAGCCTGCCAAGCCGCCCGCGCACCGCAGCCACACCACCGCGCCCTGGCTGCCGCCCGCCGACAGCAGTGGCCCCCGCTACCGCCTCGACCGTGACGGCGTCCTCACCGCACCCGACGGCGCCACCTACACCCAGGGCGCACCCGCCAGCCGTGGCAACAGCTTCTTCGGCGCGCTCTCCGCGGCCTTGCGCCAGGCCGCAAAGCAGCCTGGACTGGCACGCCGGGAGGCGGCACGGCTGCGCAACCGCGCCTGGGAGCCGGCTGCCCGGCTGATGCGGCTGAACGGCCTGCCGGGCGACCCGGCCGAGCGGGATTCGCTGTTCGCGCCCCCGCCCCTCGTATCGCCTCGCGGCGCTCCCACTCCGAGCGCGGACTCCCTGGAAAGCCATCTGCGCGACCTCGCCGAGGCCCCCTGGGGCCCCGGGGCCGACCGGGCGGTCGCCGAGTGGGCCGCCGCCGCGACCGGTACCACCGTCACCCTGATCGAGGAGAACGGCACCGCCCACACCTACCCCGGTCCCGCCGGCGAGAGCGGCCCGCACATCCGGCTCCGCCGCCGCGGCGGCGACTTCGTCCCGTTGGTCCCGCGCACTCCGGCGACCGGTCCGGAAACGCCGGCAACCGGTCCGGAAACGCAGTCCACGCTGAAGAAGGGGCCGCAGACCGACAGCACCGAGCAGAACATCCCGACGACGCACGTCACGTCCTCTACCGGTACCGTCCCGCCGGTCCCCGAGCACGCGCCGCCGGCCCCGCCCCTGCCGGAGCAGGACCCGGCCTCCGTCCCGCTGCCCCCGTCCCCGACCGCCGACGACGTGCCGGGCCTCCCGGCCGAGGAGGAGGCGTACGAGCTGAGCACGCCGTCAGGCGCCGAAGCCGAGCGCCAGGGCGGCCGGCCGCGGCCCGCGCAGTCCGAGGCCGTCGCGCTGGCGCGGTTCCGGTTCACCGACGACACCAGCGACTCCGACAGCGAGGACGGCACCCCGGACACCGCGCACGCCTCCCCGCCCGCCGGAGCCCGCGTCGCCGGCACCGCCGCCGAGACCGTCGACGAGGCCGCCACCGCGGACCTCGATGCCGCCTGGGACGCGCACGCACGCGCGCTGACCGCGCTCGGCGAGGCCGCCGCCGAAGCCGCGACGACGGAGCGGGTCAGCGGTGACGAGACGGTGGTGGCGGACGCCTGGACCGGGGTCGACGAGGCGCGCGGCCGACTTGAGGACGCCGAGGCGCGGCTGTGGGCCCTGGGTGTCGCTCCGGACGCGCTGGGCGCGGCGCGGGGTACCGGTGAGAGCGCCGCTAGCGGCCGGGGCGACGACTCCGACGCCGGTGACGCGGCCCCGGTCGTCCCGAGGGACGCCGCTGAACGCCGTTGGATCGCGCGGCGGTTGCTCGATGGCGACCTGCCGCCGGCCCCGCCGCCGCCCGCCGAGGAAGAGACCGTCGGCCCGCAGGAACTGGAGGCCGCGGGCATCACGCTCTCCGTCGGCCGGCGGACCGAGATGGCGCTGCGCGGCGACAACCGTTTGCCCGCGGGCGCGCTGTCGCCGCTGGAGCTGGTCCGGGTACGGATGGCGGGGCACGGCGCATGGTCGGACACCATGGACACAGTGGCCGCGAACGCGTCGCGGCGGCTGTGGGCGCGGGCGTACGCCGACTTCGCGGGCGCGGCACCAGAGGGCACGGGCGAGACCGACACCACCCGTGCCTGGGACGCCGCCGTCTCCCTGGTGCTGCTGGCAGAGCCGCACGCGGCTCTCGCCGACTCCCGGAACGCCGGTGACGGCTTCCGCGACGCGGTGCGCCGGGTCGCCGACCACCTGCTGGGCGCGGGGACCGGCACCGGGGCCGCACCGGCGTCCGCCGCGGAGCTGGCCGACACCCTCCGCTCCGGTCTGGGCCTGCGGCAGCGCTGGACCACGCCCGCCCCGGACACCAGGGAAGCCGCCGGGTCCGGCGCGGAGACGGTGCCAGTGGCGCAGTCGGGGACCGACGCCGACATGCCCGACCTCGACATGTAGATCCTGGACGTCCTCGACCCGGACGGCAGCGGCTTCGGCGACTTCGACATGTCGGCCTGGGACGACATCGACCTCGGCGGCTTCGACTTCGAACGGCGTTGTCACGTTGGCTGACCGGCGTGGGATGATCTTCGTGGAGGTCTTATCGGGGAGGGGACTGCTCGTGTCGTCCGTGTCGCCGTCGTACCGGGGGCACCGGTACCCCGTCGAGATCATCTCCCACTGCGTGTGGCTGTACCACCGGTTCCCGCTGTCGTTCCGGGAGGTCGAGGAACTGATGCTCGAGCGCGGCGTGGTCGTCTCCTACGAAACCGTCCGGCGGTGGTGCCTGAAGTTCGGTCAGGCCTACGCCAACGCGCTGCGTCGCCGGCGTCCCCGTCCCGGCGACAAATGGCACCTGGACGAGGGCTTCATCAAGATCAACGGTGAGCTGAAGTACCTGTGGCGCGCGGTGGACCAGGACGGCAACGTGCTTGACATCCTCGTGCAGAACAGACGCGGCAAGGCCGCGGCCAGGCGTTTCTTCCGCAAACTCCTCAAGAAGACCCGCTCGGTGCCGCGGGTGGTGGTCACGGACAAGCTCCGCAGTTACGGGGCCGCCCACCGCGAGGTGATGCCTTCCGTCGAGCACCGCCCCCACAAGGGCCTCAACAACCGGGCCGAGAACTCCCACCAGCCGACCCGGCAACGAGAACGCGCCATGAAGGGCTTCCGCAGCGTCGGCGGAGCCCAACGGTTCCTGTCCGCGTTCAGCGACATCTCACCCCACTTCCGACCCCGACGCCACCTGATGACCGCCACCAACCACCGCGCCGAAATGACCGTCCGCTTCGCGATCTGGGAGCAGATCACCGGCACCGCCGGCCTGCCCGCCACGGCCTGAGCACGGAGCCGGAACCGACCCCAGCACGCCCCGACGCCCCGCCAAGCGCCAACACCCTCGACAACGTGACAACGCCTCCTCATGGGCTTCAGCGATGCAGCCCTCGACTGGAGGGGGCTCCCCGGGAGGCACGAGGTGGCCGGCCGTGCTTCGCCGCACGCCTGCGGGTTCCCGGCTGACGGGAACCGGTCAGGCACGGCCCGCGGTTCACCGGGCCCCGTGCGGCGCGGTCCGTGCCTCCGCCGTCAGCCGGGTGGACCGGCAAAGGTCGCGGGGCGCCCGTGCCCGGTACAAGCATGGATCATGACCGACGCATCGAGCAGCTCCCCCCGGGGACCGGAATACGACGACCGCCACGCCCGTGCCGCGGGTGACGTGCACGCGCCGAAACCGCACCCGGGCTACATGGAGCCACCCTTCGAGGGGTTCCTGCACCGCCTCTCCCGCACCGCCTGGCAGGTCGTCCTGATCACCGGCATCGCCTCCCTGGTCCTTGGGATCGTGATCCTGGCCTGGCCGGGCCCGTCCCTGCTCGTCGCCGGGATCCTCTTCGGCATCTACCTCATTCTCAGCGGCGCGCTCCAACTGGCGGCCGCCTTCGGCACGCACAGGGCGACCTCGCTGCGTGTCCTGGCCTTCATCAGCGGCGCCCTGTCGATCCTTCTGGGCCTGTTCTGCTTCCGGGGCAGGTTGGAGTCGATCCTGCTGCTCGCGTTGTGGATCGGCATCGGCTGGCTGATCCGCGGGATCACCCATACTCTGGCCGCCGTTCACGACCCCACCATGCCCGCGCGCGGCTGGCAGGCCATCCTCGGCGTCGTCACCTTCATCGCGGGGATCGTGCTGATCACCTCGCCGTTCACCTCAATCGCCGTGCTCACCCTGGTCGCCGGCTGGTGGCTGGTAGTGGTCGGCATCGTCGAGTGCGTAACGGCGCTCCGGCTCCATGGCCGTGCACAGCGGATCCCGCGCACGGCATGAACCCCGTGCAGTGCGTCAACTTCGTGCCGCACAGGTATCCCGAGAGGGCGGCTTTCGAGGTCGACACGCTGAACGGCGCGTGTGTCGCCGGCGGATGCCCCCTTGTGAGCCCAACCCCACGGCACCCACGCACCGCTCGTCGGTATGCCTGGCTGCGGGTGCTTCTGGCGCTCGTCGCGCTGCTGCTCGCGGCCGGTGCGCACGCGGAGGCGGTGGAGGGCGAGTCCGCCGCGGTGCCCACGGCTCAGGCGTGCGACGCGGAGTACGACGCGCCCGCCACGGCACTTCGCCGGGCCTTCCGGGACACCGCACCCTCGTACTGCTGCGGCCGCGGTCGTCCACCCATGACTCCGCTGTGCGGGACCCCTGGTCGAGTCCGGCCGCCCAGGGCGCCGGGGTGCGCAGCAGCTCGGCCACGGCCTGGGCCGACGTCGTACGGCCGCCGGTAGATGCGCCGTCCACGGACCGCGCAGTACCGGCGACCAGCACCAGCTCGCCGCCGAGGCCGGCGGAGACGTGGCGGATGTCGATGACGCGATCCGTGTCGGCAGGGAAGCGGCCGCAGTCACCGCCGACCACGGCCCCGACCGAGCGGGCTGCCTGATCAACCTGGGCGTCGCCCTGCGGATGAGGTTCGAGCACGCCGGGCGGCAAGCAGATCTCGACGAAGCGGTGTCCGTGTACGCAAGGGCGTGGGAGTCCGGTTCGGCAGCGCCTTCCGTGCGGATGCGCGCGGCTCGGGCGGCGGCCCGGCTGCTGGCGCTGTCGGAGGCCGGACGCGCACGGGCGGCGGACCTTTTGGAGGCGGCGGTGCGGCTGCTGCCCGAGGTGGCGTCACGTCAGTTGGCTTGTGGTGACCAGCAGTACGCGCTCGGCGGTTTCCCTGGTCTGGCCGGTGATGCCGCCGCTCTGGTCCTCGCCGACCCCAGGAGGAAACAACAGGAGCGCGCGGACCAGGCGTTGCGGTTGCTGGAGGCGGGGCGCTCGTGGCCTCGCGCCGCGGCACGGACCTCGACTCCCGGATCAAGCAGGTACGCGTGGCCGGTCTGCCCGAACTGGACGCCTTCCTCAACGGCCTCGACCAGGATCATGACGCCGCCGTCGCCGGGCTCACCCTTCCCTGCAGCAACGGCCCCACCGAGGGCGTCAACACCAAGACCAAGACCAAGATGACCAAACGGCAGATGTACGGCAGGGCAGGCTTCAGCCTCCTCCGTCACCGCATCCTCTTGACATAGCCTCCCGCACCGTCACCACCGAAAGTGCGACAGAGTCGTTCATTTGACAGACCCGTTTCCGGCGTGCCGGGCACGGCCAAGGAATCAGGGCTTCCTGTTGTGGGCATTCACGATTCTCCTGTGATTCATATCACAAGGTGTGATCGACTGGGTCTGTGCAATGATTCACCGGTGCCGGGAAAGATCCGGCTGCGTCACGATGAAATCGCAATAACTTCTCCCTAACTCGGCAAGTCGTAACACTGGAGACGACGCATGCCCACGATGGTGGTTATTGGATATCGGGATGATCTCGACGAGGCGTTACGGCGTCGGGGTGTAGATCCCTTCTACATCGTTCCGACTCCGGTCATCTCGCCGGAGAAGGTGACATTTCGCCGCGTCGCCGACATGGAGAACGTCCAGGAAGTTCTCCGCTCGGTGCTCTCCGCTCAGGCGGGCGATCTGGCAGGAGTGCTCAGCGTCCATGAGATGGGTGTATTCACGGCGGCCTGCCTGCGTGGGCAATTGAACCTTCCGGGGAACGCGGATTCACGTAAGGTCCTCAACTTCCGGGACAAGTACCTCCAGAAGAGTCTGCTGCCGCCGGAGGTGCGGCGCGCACGGTGCCGGTATCTGCCCGTGGGCACGCCCTACGAGGAGTCGGCCGCCGAGCTGGGCACCCCTTTCGTCGTCAAGCCGGCCACCGGGGCGGGCGCCCTGCGCACCAGTGTCGTCAGCTCGCCCGAGGAGTACACCCGGGCGCTTGAGCCGTTCTCCGGGCGCTCGGACGTCGAGGTCGTCGCCGAGTCGTTCGTCGACGCGCCCGAGGTCTACCTCGACGGCATCTGGAAGCACGGCGCGCTCCAGTGGTCGTCTCTGAGCAGCAATCACATCTCCCCGCTCAGCGCGGTACAGGGCGGCGTTCTGGCCGCGCATGTGCTCGACCGACAACGATGTCCGGACCTCTTCGAACAGGCGGAGGCCATGGCCCGCCGGGTGCTCGCCACCCTGGAGGCGCCCGACTGTGTCTTCCATATGGAGGCGTTCCATCAGCCCGGCGGGCTGACGTTCGGCGAATGCGCCGTCCGGCTGCCGGGAGCCCTGTCGCCCCGGGTCAATCAACTGACCTACGGCGTCGACCTCCTCGACATCGAGATCGCCCTCGCCCTCGGGGAAGCGCCCGAGCCGCCGTACGGCCACCGGGCACCGGACCGCTTCCACGGATATCTGCTCCTGCGTCACCCGCGCGACGGCACGCTGACGCAGCAGGACTTCGAGCGTGCCTTCTCTTTCGACGAGCTGCACTACCCGTCCGCTCCCGACGCGCCGGTCGGTCCTTACGGCCGCGTCGGTCACGCCGTCGTGTCCGACGCGGACGAGTCGAGGCTCAGGTACACGATCGACGAGATTGCATGCTTCAACGAGACAGGCGGCGCCCGCAGCGGCTTGTCGCTCGCATGACGGCGGCCCGGCCGGATCCGGCCCCGGGCGCGGCGCATCGTACGCCGGTGCCCTACGGGTCATTGGCCGCTGCAAGTACAGGGCGTCGCAACACCGGCTCGGCGAATATCTTCCGGCACGCGGAAACAGCAGTTCGCGAAGTAAGTAATTGCAAGAACTCTCATTGTGGCCCATATCGCACGATCCGCGGCCATGTGGCTGTGTAATGGCGCATCGGATGCCAGGGGGTGGATCCCGCCACTCATCGCGATGTAACACGACAGTAATTCGTCATTTCGGCAGTGGTGACTCTGGAGACGGCGCATGCCCACGATAGTCGTTGTCGGATACCGGGAAGATCTCGATCAAGCCCTGCGGTGCCGGGGTCTGGAACCCTTTTACATCGTGCCGGCACCCTTACACTTACAGGACAGGAAGAACTATCGCTGCGTCGCGGACATGGAGAATGCGCAGGAAGTCTTCCGGGCGGTGCTCTCCGCCGGTCTCCGCGACCTGGCCGGCGTCATCAGCGTCCATGAGTTCGGAGTCTTCACGGCGGCCTATTTGCGCCAGCAGTTGAATCTTCCCGGAAACTCGGATTCCCAGGGAGTTCTCTTCTTCCGGGACAAGTACCTGCAGAAGAGCCAGCTCCCGCCGGAGGTGCGGCGCGCACGGGCCCGTTATGCGTCCCGGACCACGCCCTACGCGGAACTCGCCGAGGAACTGGGGAAACCGTTCGTCGTCAAACCAGCCATCGGCGCGGGCTCGCTGCGCACCGAGGTAGTCCGCTCTGCCGAGGAGTACCACCGCGTCCTGGAGCCGTTCCCAGGCGAGTCGGACGTCGACGTGGTCGCGGAGTCGTTCGTCGATGCCCCCGAGATCTACATGGACGGCATCTGGCAGGGCGGCGACCTGCACTGGCGTTCCCTGACGCGCTATCACAGCTCGCCGCTGAGCGCCGTGCACGGTCGCGTCCTCGCGGCCCATCTGCTCGACGAGCGGCTGCACCCCGACCTGTTCGAACAGGCAGAGGACCTCACCAAACGGGTGCTCAAGACCCTGGAGGCACCGGACTGCGTGTTCCATCTGGAGGCGTACGTCGAACAGGACGGGCTGACCTTCGGCGAATGCGCCATCCGCCTGCCGGGCGCGCTCTCCCCTCAACTGGTCCAGCTCACCTACGGAGTCGACCTCATGGACGCCGAGATCAGCCTGGCGCTCGGACTGAGCGTCTCCCTCCCCCCGGCGGTCCGCCCGCCGGAGCGCTTCCACGGCTATCTCCTGCTGCGGCGCCCCGACCACGGCAGCCTGACGCGCGAGGACTTCGCGCGTACCTTCAACTTCGACAAGCTCACTTATTCCTCCTCACCGGACACGCCACCCGGCCCCTACGGCCGCGTCGGCGAGGCGATCGTCTCCGACCCGGACGACCGGCGGCTGAGCCGCACGATCGCAGAGATCGTCCGGTTCAACGAGACTGGCGGGACGTAGGGCCCCGGCGCGAACAGGCCCATATTCCAGCGCCGCAGCGACTCCCACCGGCGCATTGTCCGCACGCGGACCGCCACCCGCCGACCTGAACCGGCCGCGACCGCGTGCCGCGCACCGCCCGCGGCGGGCACCGCCCCGCCCCGGACTCACCGGGCCTCACCGCTCGCGGATACCACCCACCCCTCCGCCAGTACGTGCGCGCTGATCCACCCAGTTCAGTCCCACCTCGATCGGGGGTCTTCACCGCCATGTCGGACATACGTCACGCCACAAGCGTCACGACGCTTCCGCATCTGCTCGAACGCGCCGCACAGGACACCACACGCGGCGTCACCTTTGTCGACGGTCCGTTCGTCTCCTACGCCGACCTGCGCGAAGGCGCCCTGAGAATCGCCCAGGGCCTGCGCAGCCGGGGCACCGCACCGGGGGACCGCGTCCTGGTCGCGGCTGGCGACCCCGAGAGCTTCTTCCGCGTCTTCTGGGGCTGCCTGCACGCGGGCGCCGTGCCCTGCCCGATCGCCCCGCCCGCCGATCCCTCCCGCCTGCGCCCGCAGCTGGAGCACCTGCGCGGCCTCCTCGGCGACCCGCTGGTCGTCGTACCGAAGGCATACGACGATCTGCCCGACGTCGGGCTGACCACGGTAGCCGCGGAGGAGCTGGACGCCGCCCCGGCCGAGCCCGAGCACATCCACGCGGCCGCCCCGGACGACCTCGCCCTGCTGATGCTCACCTCCGGGTCGACCGGATCGAGCAAGGCGGTCCGGCTCACCCACGCCAACCTTCTCGCGGCGCAGGCCGGGAAGTCGGGGGCGCTGGACCTGGGGCCCGCCGACACCATGATGAACTGGATCTCCGCTGACCACATCGCGGCCATCGAGGCGCACCTGCTGCCGATGCGCAACGGTGCGAACCAGGTCATCATCACCCCGGCCACCGTGCTGGCCGAACCGGTTGGATTGCTCAGACTCCTGACGACGCATCAGGTGCGGGTGACGTTCACCCCCAACTTCCTCTTCGGTCAGATCAACCAGGCCCTCGCGCGGACGGCCGGGACTCTGTCCGGCGTCGATCTCTCGCGGATCCGGTACATCATCTCCGGCGGCGAGGCGACCGTGACCGCCACCGTGCGGTCGTTCCTGGACGCCCTGGCCCCCTACGGACTGCGCCCCGACGTGGTGGTGCCCGCGTTCGGGATGACCGAGACCTGCGCGGGCAGTGTGTTCAACCGCGAGTTCACCGACCGCGACCTCGGCGAGGAGTTCCCGCCGCTGGGCCACCCGGTCGAGGGGCTGCGCATCCGGATCGCCGACGGCACCGGCACGGTGCTCTCCTCAAGCGACCGTCCCGCCTCGGCGGTGTCCGGCGAGGTGCAGCTGCGCGGAACCATGGTGACCGGCGGGTACTTCGGCAACCCCGCGGCCACCGCCGAGGCATTCACCGACGACGGCTGGTTCCGCACCGGCGACCTGGGCCGGCTCGACGCCGACGGGCGGCTGACCCTCATCGGCCGCACCAAGGACTCCGTCATCGTCAACGGGGTCAACTACTACAGCCACGAGCTGGAAGCGGTCCTCGATGAACTTGACGGCGTCCGGCGCGGACAGGTCAACGCCTTCCCGATCCGACCCGAAGGCGCCGACTCCGAACAGCTCGCTGTCGCCTTCGTGCCGGCCGGCGACCCAAGCGACGAGACGACCCTCTACCGCACGCTCGTCGCGGTACGCAGCTCCACGGTGATGCACTGGGGATTCCGTCCGCAGCTGATCCTGCCCGTCGCCGAGACGCAGATCCCGCGCGGCAACCTCGGCAAGGCCCAGCGGTCCCGGCTGCGCACGGCCGTCGAGTCCGGGGCGCTGGACGCGGCGGCCCGGCGCGCCCAGGAGGTGACCGGCCGCTTTCTCGGCGGCCACGTGGAGCCGGCGGACGAGGCGGAGACCACCCTGGCACAGGTGTTCGCCGAGGTGCTGAACGTCGAGCGGGTCCCGGTCACCGCGAGCTTCTTCGACCTGGGCGGCACCTCGCTCGACGTCCTGCGGCTCAAACTCCGCGTCCAGACCGCCTTCGGCCTCGACGACCTCCCCATGGCGACGCTCCTGCAGGCCCCGAGCGTGCGGGCGCTGACGGCCCGCCTGGCCTCGGCGCCCGGCGCGGACGGCGACGCCGCCTACGACCCGCTGGTGCCGCTCCAGGTCACCGGCGAGGGGACCCCGCTGTTCTGCGTCCATCCGGGCCTCGGCGAGGTACTGGTCTTCGTCAACCTCGCCAAGTACTTCACCGGGGAGCGGCCGTTCTACGCGCTGCGGGCCCGGGGCTTCGGGCAGGGGGAGTCGCACTTCGCCTCCTTCGACGAGATGGTCGGCGCGTATGTCGCGGCGATCCGCCGGACCCGCCCGAGCGGCCCGTACGCCGTGGCGGGCTACTCCTACGGCGGAGCCGTGGCGTTCGAGATCGCCAAGCGTCTGGAGGCCGACGGGGAAAGGGTCGACTTCGTCGGCATCTTCAACCTTCCCCCGCGCATCTCCGAGCGGATGAACGAGATCACCTTCTCCGACGGCGCCATCAACCTGGCACTGTTCCTCGAACTCATCAACCCCGCCGATATCCCCGAACTGACCACTGCCCTGCGTTTGTTGCCCGAGGCGGACCAGCTCGCCCACCTCGTCGAGCACGCCCCGCCCAGGCGGCTGGCCGAACTCGACCTGAACGTCGAACGGTTCGGCGCCTGGGTGAACCTGGCGCAGAGCATGGTGCACCTGGGACGCGACTACCAGCCGTCCGGCACGGTCGAACGGGTGCGAGTCTTCTACTGCACCCCGCTCAAGGGCACCAAGCAGGAGTGGCTGAACGGTCAACTGCGCGACTGGGACGAGTTCACCCGCGAGACGAACAGCTACATCGAGGTGGACGGGGAGCACTACACGCTGATGAGCCCCCAGCACGTCCAGAGCTTCCAGGCGATCCTGCGCAGGGAACTGACCCGCGCGCTGGACCGATGACCTGCCGGGCCCCCTCCGACACGACCGGGAGCGACTGACCATGCAAGGCAAGAAGATTCTCGTCACCGGCGCCACCGGACAGGTCGCGCGACCCGTGGCCGAGGCGCTCGCCGCCAGCAACGAGGTGTGGTGTCTCGGCCGGTTCGGCGATGCCGAGGCCCGCAAGGCGCTGGAGACCGCCGGCGCCCGTACCGTCGTCTGGGACATGGCCACCGACGAACTCGACGGACTGCCGGAGGACTTCACCCATGTGCTGCACTCGGCCGTCCACCGGGGCGACGGCCACGACTTCGAGGACACCGCCCGCGTCAACGCGGTGAGTACCGCGCGCCTGATGACGCACTGCGCCGGCGCCGAGGCCTTCCTCTACGTGTCCTCCGGAGTCGTCTACAACCGGGCCGACGCGACCCACCGCTACCGGGAGAGCGACCCGCTCGGCGGCGCGGTCCCATGGCTGCCCACGTACCCCGTCGCCAAGATCACGGCCGAGGGCGTGGCCCGGGGCCTCGCCGAGAGTCTGCGACTGCCGACGGTCATCGCCCGGCTGAACATCGCCTACGGCCCGTACGGGCATGGCGGCGTGCCGGTGATCCTCTTCGAGCAGCTGCGTAGCGGCCGGGCCTGCGCGGTGCCGCGCGAGGGTCAGAACTACTGCAACCTGCTCCACACTGATGACGTCGTCCGTCAGGTGCCGCTGCTGTGGGCGGCCGCCCGCACGCCTGCTCAGGTGGTCAACTGGGGCGGAGACGAAGAAGTCGGCATGACCGACCTCATCGGGTACATGTCCGCTCTCACCGGCGTCCCGGCCCGGCTCGACCGCGAGTCGCCCAGCCGCGAGACGGCGATTTTCGACCACCGCGTCCGCCGCGACCTCATCGGCGACTGCACCGTCGACTGGCGGCCGGGCATCGCTCGCACGCTGTCCGAAATGTTCGAGGAGTACCGCGACCGCATCGAGGCGCACCTCGCCGCCGACGAGGGCGAGACGTCCGGCGCCTCCGAGGGAGTGGAGGGCAGCGATGCGTAGGGAATCGGATGTCACCGAGCTGCGGCGCGTACTGTGCGCCGCGCTGGAGTCGGGCCGGCCGGTCGGCACGCCGGGCCGACTCGGTCTGCACCACGAGCGGTTCACGCGGGCCGAGGTGTCTGACCCGCAGCGCCCCACCTTGATCGGGGGAGTCCCCCAGGGCCCGAGCAGTCCCGTCGGCCTGCTTGCGGTGGACGAACTCCTCCGGCAGGCAGAGAAGTTGGGGCTGGAACAGATTCTCGTGCCGTACGTGCGCCGCACCGACGACACCGGGCCGCTGCGCGCGGCCGGGTTCGTCGCCGCCGCTGCGGGAAGCGAGGGGCTCGTACGGCTGCCCGGCGAGGTGGCCGACGTGCTGCGCGGCCGGGTCGGCGAGCAGCGGCTCGGCGAACTGCGCGCCCGCCACGACGAGCACCGGGAGCTGAGCTGGGAGCTGAGCCGGCTCGGCGACCTGCCTCGGCAGCCCGCGGTGCGCGAGGCGTTCGCCGCCCTCCATCAGCAAGAGGGCGGGCGTGGCGCGCTCTGGAGCGCCGAGGCGCTCGACGCCCTGGCCCAGGGGACCCTGGCGGACCGCACCGACCTGCTCGTACGCCGCCGTGGCTGCGACGTCGTACAGGCCGGGCTCCTCATCCGCTCGCACAACGGGCGCGGGATCTACAGCCTCACCCAGGCCCTGGCACCAGACGCTCCGGCCGTGCGGCAGGCCCTGTACGAGGCATCCCTGTACGAGCTGTATCTGCACGCCCGACGCACCGGCCTGGAGTGGGTCCACCTGGGGCCCGGCGACGCCGAGCGGACGCGGGCCCTGGGCGCCGACCAGTTCGTCCCCCTCGACCACTGGCTGCTCGCCCCCGGCGTGGACGCCGAGCCTGAAAAGCCCACGGAAATCGAGGTGTCGGCCTTCGCTACCGAACCGGTCGCCGCGGTACCGGTTCCGGGCCCGGCACGCTTCCGCGGTCGGCCCAAGTTCGACCTGCTCGACCTCTCCGGCAACACCAACCCGTTCCTCGGGGCGGACGGACGCTACCCCGAACTCGACACGGCCGAGTTGGCCCGTACGTATCTGACGACCGTCGGACGGCTGCCCGGACACGAGGGCCTCGGTAAACTCGGCGCGGAGTGCGCCCTGTTCACCAGCGGGGCCGTCGACGCCGTCATGCTGCTGCTCGCCGCGCTGGCCTCACCGGGCGAGGCGGTCTGCGTCACCCCTCCGACCTTCGAGCTGTACGCGCACTTCGCACGCGTGCTGCGGCTGCCCGTCGTCGAGGCGCCGCTGCTCGGCGACGACCTGGCGCGGCTGGACGTCGAACGGATCCTGGCGGCCGACCCGCGCGTGACGTTCTTGTGCGACCCCAACAATCCGGTCGGCACCAGGCTCGACCCGGAGCAGGTGCTCGAACTGGTCACCCGCAGCCGGGGCCTGGTCGTGATCGACGAGGCGTATGTGGAGTTCAGCGCGGGGCACTCGTACGCCCCGCTCATCGCCCGGCACGACAACCTCATGGTGCTCAGGACGCTCTCCAAGGCGTGGGGGCTGGCCGGGGCCCGCTGCGGTGTCGCTCTGGCACAGCCGGGGCTCGTCGACGCCCTGCGCCGGGTCCAGGTGCCCTTCGGGTTCACCAACGCCTCGCAGTGGGCGGTACGCGACCGGCTCACCGACTCCGCGCGGGTGCTGGACAGCGTCCGGCGCATTCTGTCGGAGCGGGACCGGATGGCCCGTGCGCTCGCCCAGCACCCGGCCGTGGAGCGGGTGTTCCCCTCCGAGGCCAACTTCCTCCTGGTCCGCACGCACAAGCACGAACGCGTCATGGAGCAGCTGCGCGGCGCCGGGATCATGGTTGCCGACACCGCCCGGCTGGTCCCCGACACCTGCCGCGTCTCCATCGCCGACGAGCGGGCCGGCGACACCCTGCTCGACGCCTTGTCCCGTGTGCGGTGACCGCTGGCCGACCGTCGCGCCACTCCCGAGACCGAAAGGACCGGCCCGTGGGTAACCGCCCCCAGACCGACCACCACCCGGTGCACGACCGCCCGCTGACCAGCGAGGTCGTCGCCGAGAACTACGACCGCTGGAGCCCGCCGCTGTACGCGGACTTCGCCGCCAACGAGCACAACGGCCGCGTCGGCGGCACCCTGCTGTTCGACACCGAGAGCCTGCGCGTCTGGGAGACGCGCCTCGAGCCGGGCGAGCGCCTCCCCGTCCACCGTCATGTCCTCGACTACCACTGGATCGCCCTCACCGACGGTCGCGCCCGCCAGCACATGAGCGACGGCACCAGCCGGGAGATCTCCTATGCGCGCGGACAGACGAGGTCCTTCACCGTCGCCGACGGCGGACATCACCTGCACGACCTGAAGAACATCGGTGACGAGGTGCTGTCCTTCCTGGCCATCGAGTCCAAGGACGGCCCGAACGAGCCGATCGACCTTCCGCAGGACCCGTGACGGCGGCCGTGGGGCCGTGCCGCAACCATCTTCGCCAGGGAGGCCGAACCACCGTGATCGTGCTCGGATACAACGGATTCACGAGGGGCGCCGAGATCTTCGGGCGTCTGTTCGGGGCGACCGGCGTCGCCCGCAACCTGCTCCTGGGCCACGACGCGTCGGCGGCCCTCGTGGTCGACGGCGAACTGGTCGCCGCCGTCGAGGAGGAACGGCTCAGCCGCGTCAAGAAGACCTCCGACTTCCCCACCCACGCGATCCAGTGGTGCCTGGACTTCGCCGGCGTCCCCCTCGACCAGGTGGACGTGGTCGCATTCCCCTGGCGCTTCTCGCCCGAGGTGGCCGACGAGATGATCGCCCAGGTCGCCTCGGGCGGTCAGTCGCCCGCCGAGAAGTTCGACGTCCTGCGGCGCGCCGGCGAGTTCTACACCGACATGGTCAGCCGTGAGGCGATCCACGACGACTTCGTCCAGCGCACCGGCCACGAGCTCGACCCCAACAAGCTGGTCCTGGTGCCCCATCATCTGGCCCATCTGACGTGCGGCGCCTATCTGGCCGGGGGCGGGGACGCGGCGTTCCTGGTGAGCGACGGACGGGCCGAGACCCTGTCCTCGGTGATGGGCGAAGTGCGCGACGGCGTGGTGCGCCTCTTCGACGACAGCACCATCCCGATGACCAGTTCGCTCGGCGTGGCCTACGGACGGATCACCCGCTACCTCGGCTTCGTGCCCAACAACGACGAGTACAAGGTGATGGGCCTGGCCGCCTACGGTCCGTCGCCACGTCGCAACCCCCTGCTGGAGCGTTGCGTACGGCTCCACGAGAACGGCACGTACACCATTTCCATCCCCAGGGGCGTGACGGCGTACTACGCGCTGTTCGACGAGCTGTTCGACGGAGACAGCGAGAAGCGCGAGGAGTTCGACTTCCGGGTGAAGGTCGCCGCCATGGCCCAGCACATGGTGGAGGCCGTCACTGCCCACCAAGTGCGGGCGCTGACGGCCGTCTCCGGTCTGGACACACTCCTCTTCGAGGGCGGTCTCGCATTGAACTGCGTGGCCAACACCAAGATGCTGGAACGCTCGTCGTTCACCGGCATGGAGGTCAGCTTCGGCGCGAGCGACCCGGGGGTCGCCATCGGCGCGGCCGTGTACACGGCCGGGCTCAGAAACCGACCCACCGACGCCGCCACCACTCCCTACCTCGGGCCCTCCTACGACGAGCCGCACATCCTGGAGGCACTGGAGGAGTACGCCGACCGCGTCGAGTGGCAGGAGGAGGCCGACATCGAGGCGGTCACCGAGCGCACGGCGCGGCTGCTGTCGGAGAAGAACGTCGTGGCCTGGTTCCAGGGGCGCACCGAGTACGGGCCGCGCGCTCTGGGCAACCGCAGCATCCTTGCCAACCCGGCCTTCCCCGAGATCAAGGACATCATCAACGTCCGGGTCAAGCACCGCGAGCCCTTCCGCCCCTTCGCCCCGGTCGTCCTCGAGTCCGAAGCGCCCCGGGTGTTCGACTTGGGCAAGAAGACCTCATCGCCGTACATGACGTTCGTCTTCCCGGTCCGCGAGGAGTACCGCGAGCGGATACCCGGAGCCTGCCACGTCGACGGCACCGCGCGCGTGCAGACCGTCGACGACTGCCAGAACCCGGTCCTGGCCCGCCTTCTGCGCGCTTTCACAGACCGGTCCGGCGTGCCCTGCCTCCTCAACACGTCCTTCAACGTGGCCGGTGAGCCCATCGTCTGCTCGCCGCGCGACGCTCTGGAGTGCCTCCTCGCCACGGAGATCGACCATCTGGTCATCGACCGCTTCGTGATCACCAAGAAGTCCGGCTGACCCCGGTGCCCCCGTTCCCGCGGTGAGCCGGGCGGATGCGAGGCCTACGGCGGCCGACACACCCGCAGTCCGGCCCCGCCCGCGCTCGCCGCAGGCCCGTAACCACCAGCCCGTCACGTCCTGCGCCCGTCCATCCTGGTCACCCACGTGGTCCCGGAGCGAGCGTCGGCCTTGGCGGACATGAGCGCGTCTGCGAACGTCTTGACCATCGCGCGCAGCAGATCGGGATTCGCCGCCGCGAGGTTGTCTTCCCGAGGGCGTGCAGGGGCACACTGTCAGGTGCGGTCATCATGCTGATCTCCTTCAAAGACCTGGTCGACTTGAAAGATCAGCCGGTGGCCGTTCATCTATGCGGGCCTCACCCCGATGCCGGAGCAAACCCTCTGACAGCCAGGCGGCAGAAGATCGGGACGCGGTGGCGACGCCTTCCCGCCGCACGTCAGGCCCTGCTCGCTCTGGCCCACCTGCGGTGCGGTGACACCTACGCCCGTCCGGGCGGGGCCTGTTGGAGAAAGCCGTCGTCTCGCGTGCGGTTCCGCTGCCCGCCGAGCCCGTTGCCGACTTCGCGGCGACCTGTCTCGCCGGCCGGCGGGCCAACACCCCCGCACGCTCCTTCCTCATCGACCTCGGCGGACGCAGGGCGGCCGGATTCAGTCCAGAAACGGTGCTGGAGGTCCGGCAGGACGGCCGGGTCAGCACGCAGCCGCTCGCGGGCACCCGCGCACTGGGGGCCGACCCGGTGGAGAACGACCGGCGGCGGGCGGAACTGCTCACGGACCCGAAGGAGATCCACGAGCACGCCGTCTCCGTACGCCTCGCCTGTGACGAGATGGGTGCGGTCTGCCGCCCCGGGTCGGTCGTGGTCGAGGAGTTCATGGCGGTCAAGCCGCGCGGTTCGGTGCAGCATCTCGCCTCCCGCGTCACGGGCCGGCTCCGGCCCGGCACCGGACCGTGGGCCGCCTTAGCATCGCTCTTCCCCGCGATCACCGCCACGGGCTCACGGAAGCGGGCTGCCCTGAGCGCGCTTGCGCGATACGAGGAGAGGCCTCGGGGCTTGTACGGCGGAGCGGTCTTCCGAGGAGGTACGGACGGTTCGCTGGACGCGGCCCTGGTTCTTCGCACGCTGCTGGGTGAGGCGGACAAGGCCTGGCTCCGTGCGGGTGCCGGCGTCACCGGCCAGTCCGTTCCCGCAAGGGAGATCGAGGAGACGTGCGAGAAGCTGCGCAGCGTCGCTCCCCACCTCAGGTATGCCGAGAGCTGACGGACGTACCGCACTTTTCATGAGGGCGGGGAGGGTGGGGGCAGCGCCGGGTACGGCGCTGCCCCCACGCTCCCCGACGGCGTCCCGCCGCTACTGCCGGATCGCGACGAGGACGTAGCTGTTGCCCACCTGCCAGACCGGGCTGGCATGGCCGAAGCCCGCTTCGGCCAGCAGCTCGACGTGCCGGCTGAGCGGTGTGCGGCAACAGCAGGCCCGAGGGCGGTGACGGCTCGGCTCAGTACATCCTGCTGATAACGCACGGCCCGTCACACCGCTCGACGGGCAGGGCGCAGGCGCCGCGCTGCCGGATCTTTGTACCGATAAAGGGAGGAGCCGAGCCCTCGATCGCCTCCATGATGTCGAGGACAGTGATGTCCTTCGGGGCCCGTGCCAGCCGGAATCCGCCGCGCGGCCCCGAGGTGGCGGCTAGGACGCCGCCCCGACCACCTTGCCGTACCAGCCCCGCCCACCGCACCCCCTGCCCGCCGCTCCGGCGACCCCGCCGGAGCTGACGTGACCTGGGGGAACAGCAAGTCGCGGACCGTGAGTGCGAGTTCGGGTCCGCTTGTGCACCGGGCCCGGCCCGTGCCCGCGTCCGCCGCGCCCGCGGACCGCGGCGGGACACGGACGTGATCCCACCCCTTGTCCCGCCGCCCGTCGGCACCGAAGAATGCGCACGTCAACCATCGGCTACAGACGTCACACCCGGCGTCGGCAAGGGGGCTCCACCCAATGTCACCTGCAGCACCGATAACACGCACGACACGTCGCTCACCGAGGATCGGCAAGGCGCTCACCGGCGCGGCGTTCGCGCTCGCCCTGGTCGGCGCGGGCGCGGCACCCGCCGTCGCCGGGACCGCGGGCGGGGACGCCGGCACCCGCGCGAGACCGAACGACACGCCCGTCACGTTCGCCGGCACTGTCGCGCTCAGCAACTGTTCCGGCTCCGTCGTGCGCACCCCGCAGTCACAGCCCGACGACCCCGCCCTCGTGCTGTCCAACGGGCACTGCATCGAGAGCGGCTTCCCGAAGGCCGGCCAGGTCATCGTGGACCAGCCGTCCACCCGCACGTTCAAGCTCCTCGACGAGGACGCCGGGGTGCTCGGCATGCTCCAGGCCGACCAGATCTCGTACGCGACGATGACCGACACCGACATCTCGCTGTACCGGACGACCACCACCTACGCCGAGATCGAGAGCAAGTACCACGTACGGCCGCTGCTGCTCGACCCGCGCCACCCGCGCAAGAACACCGAGATCACCGTGACGTCGGGGTACTGGAAGAAGCAGTACAAGTGCTCCGTCGACGGGTTCGTGGACCAGCTCAAGGAGTACTGGTGGACCTGGAAGGACTCGGTGCGCTACACGCCCGCGTGCCAGACCATCGGTGGCACCTCCGGCTCCCCGGTGATCGACGACCACACCGGACGCGTGGTCGCCGTCAACAACACCGGTAACGATGACGGCGAGCAGTGCACGCTCAACAACCCCTGCGAGGTCGACCGCAAGGGGCGCATCACCGTCCGCCAGGGCACGCACTACGCGCAGGAGACCTACGGGATCGTGCCGTGCGTCGTCGACGGCAGCAAGCTCGACCTGGGCCGCAAGGGATGTGAACTCCCCGAGTCCCAGGCCTAGGTGTTCTGCCCCGGGAGGTTGCGGACGGGTGATACAGGTCTCGGTTGAGGGATCTTGAACAGGTGAGGGCCTTCCGGTTCGGTGTGGATTGCGACGTCTACACCAACTGAAAGGCCCTCGTGCCCCACCGCAATACACCCCTGACCGAGACCGGACGCCTGCGCCTGGCCCGCTGCGTCGTCGAGGACAACTGGCCCCTGCGCCGGGCCGCCGAACGCTTCCAGGTCTCGCCGACCACGGCCCAGCGGTGGGCCTCCCGCTATCGCCGTTTCGGCGAGGCGGGCATGACCGACCGCTCCTCCCGTCCTCACACCAGCCCGCGCCGTACCCCGACCCGTACCGAACGCCGGATCATCAAGGTCCGCCTCGCACGCCGGTGGGGACCTGCCCGCATCGCGCACCTGCTCGGACTGGTGCCCTCCACCGTGCACCGCGTGCTGACCCGCTTCGGCCTGGCTCGCCTGACGGCCTCCACTAGGGTTCCCGCCACGACTGGCCCGGCTGGGGCATCCGATCGCACCGTCCACGGTCTGGGGAATCCTGCACGCGGCGGGCATCGGCCCGGCCCCGCGTCGCAGCGGCCCGAGCTGGCGCGAATTCCTCACCACCCAGGCCGAGGGGATCAACGCGGCGGACTTCTTCCACGTCGACACGATCACCGGCAGGCGGCTGTACGCGCTGGCGTTCCTCGAACACGACACCCGCCGGCTCCACATCACCGGCATCACCGGCATCACCGCCCACCCCACCGCGCAGGGGGGCGACCCAGCAGGCCCGCAATCTGACCGCCGACCTCGGCGCACGCGTCGAGTCGCTCCGCTTCGTTCTCCGCGACTGCGACAGCAAGTACACCGACTCCTTCGACGCCGTCTTCGAGGCCGAAGACATGAACGTGCTGCTCAGCGCGCCACAGGTGCCGCGCATGAACGCCCGCTGCGAGCGAGTGATCGGCAGGATCCGGCGCGAGGTCCTTTCCGGGCCGGGTCCGCGCAAGGACGGCCTTGACGAGACACTCGTACGGCTCGCGATCGAGCGGGAGCTCCGCTTCGATCAGTCCGTCGGGGTCGTGCAGAACTCCCAGCAGATCGCCCTGCAACTGACCGGCCGCGCCCGCGTGGTCGCCGCCGACGTCCGCCGCCGCGCCGACCGGCAGCCGAAGAACAGCGGACCCAAAGCGCTCGCCCAGCCATCGCCGACCGCTACGGACAGCCTGACCTTGCCGCCGACATGGTCTCACTGCGCCCAACACGGCAGAATGAGAACACGGAGCGGGGCCGACAGCACAGCCCAAATGGCTGAATTCGGAACCTCGCCCAGGCCCGAGGGAGGAGGGCAAGTGGTCGGTGGGATCGACCAGTTGAGTCGTTCAGTCCATCCTTGTACAGCCGGTTCGGGTCGAGTGTCGAAGGGGTACATCCGTGGAGCCTGTGACAGCCGAACTTCTCATGGCCCTGGCGAGCGGGGCCGCGGGAGCCGCGGGACAGAGTCTGTGGGAGCGGCTGCGTGGGCTCGTACGAAGAGAAGCTTCCGCAGGTGAGGGCGTAGATCAGCCTGTCGCCGAAGGTGAGTTGGTCGCGCTCGACGAGGACACCGGGAACACCCCGCGCGCCCGCGAACTCGCCGACGCCCTCGCCCTGCGCGCCCGCCAGGACCAGGCCTTCGCGGAGGCGCTCGAGCTGTGGCGACAGGAGGCCGAGCGGCTCCACAGCGGTGGGGTCGGCGGTGATATGCACCAGGAGGTGTCGGGCGGCACCCAGCGCAACGTCGTCTTCACCAGGGACGTGCACGGTTCGATCAACCTGGGCTGAAGGGCGCGGCTGTGAAGCACGGGGGAGCCGACGGGTCTCATCAGGAGATTTCCGGCGGCACACAGAAGAACGTCATCTTCGCGCGCGATATCCAGACGATGGAGATCCACGGGGATTACGAGATCCACTCGGGCTCCGGTCCTGCCGTGTCCTCGCGCCGTCTCGTGGGCCTGCTCGCCCACTTCGGCATCGCGCTCCTGGGGCTTTTCCTCATCTTCGCCCGCCCCGAACTGCCCCTCCTGGAAAGGTTCGACCCGGGGCCGGTGGTCGGCGGCTGGCTGCTGATCGCGGGCGCGATCGTGCTCGATGCCGGTACGAGGGTGAGGGCTGCGGTCTCCCGGCGCCGCCGCGCCGTCTGGCGGTCCGAGAAGAATCTCGCGCGCGCGGTCGAAGCCCTGGCCGAGGGCCTGGCCTTCCGATACGACCAGGACGAACGGCTGACGAGGATCAACGACCCCTATGCGCTCGACGTGAGCTGGGCGACCGAGTCGGAACACCCGGAAGCCATGGGGAGCGCCGCCCCGGAACCCGGCGCCGACTCCGATTCCGACGACGATTCCGCCTCCATCGCGGACTGCTTCGCCTCCACCCCGACCCGACGCCTCGTCGTCCTCGGCGGTGCGGGCGCCGGCAAGTCCGTTCTCGTCCTGCGCCTTGCGTACGAGCTCCTGCGCCGGCGTACCCGCGGCTCCCAGGACCCAGTACCCGCCGTGGTCTCGCTGGCGTCCTGGGATCCGGGGCAGGGCCTGCTGGGCTGGCTGGCCGGGCAGTTGGCGGCCGAGTATCCGGACGCCTGCACTCCGGTCGCGGGTGCGCCCCCGGTCGATGTCGCCTTCCATCTGCTGCTGACCCGGAGGGTCCTGCCCGTACTCGACGGTTTCGACGAGCTGCCCGAGCACCGGCGCGCGGACGCCCTCCGGCAGATCACGGAGACCATGGTGGGCCGCCGCCCGTTCGTCCTCACCAGCCGCGAGCCCGAGTACCGCGAACATGTCCCGGACGAGGGCGTGCTCGAGCGCACCGAGATCCGCCTGAGCCCACTGAGTGACGACACGGTGCGGGCGTACCTCAGCCCGGGACGGACCCGTACCCGCTGGACTCCGGTACTCGACCGGCTCGGCGACCGCTCCGCCGACGCGCCGGAGGTACAGCGGCTGCGGGACGCTTTGAGCGTGCCGCTCATGGTGGGCCTCGCGCGGGTCGCGTACGCGCGCGGGGACTCGGACCCGGCGGAGTTGCTGAAGCCCGGCAGATTCGACGACCGGCGGGATATCGAGCGGCATCTGTACGACGCGTTCCTCGATGTCGTCTACAGCGGCTCGCACGACGTACGGGCCGCCCACGGCGGATCACCGCCGGAACGGGCGCGCGTATGGGCAGCGTTCCTTGCCGCGCGGATGAAGGAGGCGGGCGAGCAGGACCTCGCCTGGTGGAAGCTCGACGAGATGGTGCCACGGGTCGTGCGCGCGCTCGCGCTGGTGCCGGCGTTCGTCGTGGGCGCACTGCCGGTCGCACAGATCGAATTTGGACCGCCCTGGTGGGGCACGTGGCTACCACTGAAGGGTGCGTTCGTGCTGCTGTGCGGCCTGGCGCTGACGGCTGCGGCCATGACGGGTCCGGCCCCTTGGCAGCACCCGCCGCGCCGCCCCACCAGGCCCGGCGGGGCCGAGATCCGTGCGGTGCTCGGCCGGCGGTCGGTTCAGGTGAAGGCGGTTCTCGCGTCGCTCGGACTCGTGGCGGGCTGGGCCACCGTGCTGGCCACCGACGTCTCGGTTCTTCCCTTGCTGATGGTGATCGTGACAGTGAGGGTCGTGTGGGTGTACGGAACGCGGGTCATCGGTTTCGTCTGGCACAGTTCCGACCCGGCGCTGGCCGACACCCCGGCCGGGCTGCTGCGCGCCGACCGGCGTGGGGTCCTGACCCTCGGCTGGCTTGCACCGGCCAGACAGGGAGTGGAGGAAACCCCGCTGGCTGTGCTGGTGCTGCCGCTCGCCATGCTCATGGCCTGGCAGATGTTCGCCGGTTCGGACGTCGTCTCCGCTCGCGACTGGCTCCTTCTGGCCATTGGGCTGCCATTCGCCTGGGTGCTGTACTCCTTCGGTGCGTCCGCGTGGGGCGGCTTCACCGTCGCGCGCCTGTACTTCTGGGCCACGGGCAGGCTGCCCCGGCAGCTCATGGCGTTCTTGGAGGATGCCCACGCGCGCGGGGTGCTGCGGCAGTCCGGCGGTGTATACCGCTTCCGGCACATCGAGTTGCGGGACCGGCTGGCGCAGGGCGCGGGTGGCGGCGCGGACACGAGCAGGCGCAGCCGTGGGTTCGGCGCGCCGGGCGGCGTGCCGGCCACACTGCTTGCGATGGCCACCATGCTGGCACTGCTGGCAGTCGCCTCAGGAGCCTTGATCGCGGGTTCACTGCCGGCGCCGTTCCGGTCGCTGCCCGCTGCCTGCGGGCTGCTCGCGCAACAGGACCTCGACCGGCTGATGATGGATCCCGCGAAGCTCGCCGACGCGGACGGCCAGAAGTGCAGCGTGGGCGAGCAGGCGCCGTTCTCCCGGAACATCCGGATCAGCGTCCACACCCAGTTGGAGACCGGGAAGGGGCGCTTCAACACGGGGGCGACCAAGGCGCACCTGGCGTACACGCGGGCGCATGCCGCGGCAAAGGGGTGGGCGACAGCGGCCGCGCGCCGCAGCATCCACCATGAGCTGACCGGATTCGGCGACGAGGCCTACCTGGCGGCCCTGCCCTATTCGGCTGTCGGCGACGAGATCAGCTCGTCGAGCGGATACTCCCAAGTCGGCATACGCGTTGGCAACGCGGTCCTGTACGTCGAATACCAGGAGGAGTTCGCATCCCTCGACCGGGTCGGCGAGGTCGCCCAGATCCTGGCCCGGGAGGCAGCGCACCGTGCCGGGCTGGCCGACGGTGATGTCGAAGACGGAGGTGCAGGTTCCGCCGGCAAGGAGGACGGGGCCGGAAGTACGCCGATCAGCGACCGGTCGCTCGTCAATCTGCCACCCCCGGCGGGGACGCCGACGAAGGACAACAGGTTCGCGTACTACTCCCGTCGCCCCGCGCAGTTGGTGTATGGAGCGACCTGGGCAGGTGACGAGCGGTCCTACCTCTGGAATCTCTGGCGGTTCCCCCTTGTGTTCCGGGCCCCGAAGCACCTCGACTGCGAGCGCAAGGAGGTCGACGACCCGGTCACGTACACCTGCAAGAGCAGACGCGCGAATGTGAAGGCGGGGTTCCTGCCTGACCTGCGCCTCGAATTCCGGTCCCACTACTGCGGCAGCTCATGCAGCAACCAGGAGACGGATGCGTTTCTACGCGGCATTCCCGACCATGCGCAGACCTCGTGGACGAAGGCCGACGATTCCACGTACTACGCGACGGATCGGTCCGGCGAGCCGGGCCGCTACCGCATGGCGATGAAGCGCCACTGGGGCTGGCAGGACAAGAGCGCACATGCCCAACACGCCTACCTGCTCTGGGTCAGGGTCGACATTACGGAGGAGCACGACGACACGGCCCAGAAGATCGTGAACGATATGTTCACACAGACCGGTGGCTTCCGCGAGGTGAAGTCCGACTGAGCAGGGCGGAGGGCCCGACGCCCAGGACGGGGACCCGGAGGTCCTGGTTGTGCTGGTCGCTGGATACGACGCCCCGCGCATCGCCCATCTGCCGGCGGGGCTGCCCGTCGAGATTCTCGGCCGACTCCGGCCCGACCGCGTGATGCGGCGGCCGACACCGCCGCGGGTCTACGACCCCAAGGGCGGCCGACCGCCCGAGCGTGGCGGCGAGTTCATCTTCGGTGACCTCGGCACCTGGGGAGCCGAGCAGGCCGCGACCACAATGAAGCTCCGCCATCTTGAAGTGGCTGGTCAGCGGGGTGGCGTGACCTGGTTTCGGGGTGCTCGTGCTGGTCGTGGGCGGCAGTCTGTGTTGTAGATCGTCCGGCGGGGTGGTTTTGCCGATGAGTTCACCGTCCTCAAACGGTCTACCCAGCGACACGACCGTTCTCGACAGGAGTGCCATGTCCACCATCCAGCCAGTGATCGTGACTGCCGACCAGGACGTTCTGCTCGGCTTCTATACGAAATTGTTCGGCGCTGAGGAGATCTTCCGGGTACCGGCGGAAGGCCCGGCCTTCTACCTCGGCTTGCGCATCGGCGACACCGACCTCGGGCTGGTGGCCAAGGAGAACCCGGGGACTGGGGCGGCGTCGCGGATCCTGCTCAGCATCGGTGTCGACGACGTCGACGAGACGCTCGGCCGGGTGGCGGCGCTGGGCGGCTCGGTCCGCAGCGGCCCCAACGACATGCCGTGGGGACAGCGCGTCGCCCACATCCAGGACCCCGACGGCAACCCGGTGAACCTCACTCAGCCGATCCCGGCCCGGTGACGCTGTTCCGGGGGCATGTGCTGATCGTGGGCTACCTGCGGTAGAGATCAATTGTCGGTAGTGGCCTCGATGTTCGTCAGGACGAGCAGCGCGCGAAACAGGTGGGTGGCGCGGGCGGGGTCCGTACGGAGTTTGGTGAGGATCCGCCAGTTCTTCAGGTGGGCAAAGCCACGTTCGACGGGGACGCGTCCGGCGGCCAGGACCCGGTTGGCCTCCTTCTCGGCGGATGAGAGCCTGCGGGCGCGGGTGGCCTTGAAGCCGGTGACGACCACGGGATCGTCCCCGTCGTCGTCCAGGCCGAGGAAGCCCAGGTCGGCCAGGGCGCCGAGGCCGGCAGCACGCAGGTGGGCCAGGATGTGGTCGCGGCGGGCGGCGGTGATGTCGTGGGTGCGGCCGGGCCGGGCGGCCGATATCCAGATCATCCGGCCTCGCTCGTCGGTCAGGGCGAGGACGTGCAGGCCGTGGCGGTGGTGTTTGCCGGAGTAGTTCGGGCGGTTCGCCTTGCCGGTGCGGCGCTGGGTGGGGATGAGGGTGCCGTCGATCAGGACGACCTCCCCGCCCTGCTTGGCGATCTTCTTCAGGGCGCGGTCCAGCCGCGGGGCCTTCGCGGCCAGCAGGGCGATCAGCTCGTCCCGCCAGCGGCGCACGGTGGTGGCGGAGATGTCGTTGCCGCCGGCCATGTCGGCCAGGCGCTGGTCGTGCCGCAGCACGGCCAGGACGATCACCGCGATCCTCCCGGGCGGCAGCGCCCGCCACCTGGAGCGTATGGCCTTCAGGTGGCGTCGCAGCAGGTCGGCGAGGTAGTTCAGGATGTGCGTGGACAGCGGCAGGCGGCACTGGTAGACCAGGGACTCGGTGTCCCCGGCGTGCTCTTTGGCTTTCGTCACACAATTCCAACAGCCGCCGAGGGCACCTTGGTTACGCCCCGATCGCCGTGCGGACCGGTCACGGGCGGGCAGTGAACTTCCCGTCGGGCCGCTTGTGCAGCCAGCCGCGGTCGGCCAGCTTCGTGAGCTTCCCGCGCAACGGCTCCAGCTTGCCCCGTACGCCCACCTCCAAGCCCAGCACCTCGCCGATCTGCCGGGTGGCGACCGGACCGGCGGCCTGCCGCACGGCGGTCAGGATGCGCTGGTACTCCGCCGGCAGCACGGACTCGGCCACCCCCGGACCACGGTCCGGGACCAGCCGCACCGCCCGACCCGCCACCTGAACCACCGGCGACCCGGCCTCTGCGCGCTCGTCGGCGAGCTGCTCGCTCATCCGCTGCCACACCCGCTCGGCCACGGCGAGCTCGTCCCGCTCAGCCCGCACCTCCGATAGCTGCTTGACCAGCTGCTCTTCGAGTCCGTCCAACTCCGCACGCCGCGCGGCGATCCGCTCCAGCACCTCGGGATCCATCATGCGCCGGAGCGTAGGAACGGCACCCGCGACGACGGACGGGAATCCACAAACCCACCCCCGCCGGACGATCTACACCCCAGACTGCCGCCCACGACCAGCACGAGCATCCCGAACCGGCATCACACCAGCACCCTGACCAGCCACTTCGAGATGGCGCAGCTTCTATGAGTGGCCCGGGGAGTGCGAGGCTCGTTTCGGCACCCACCCGGTGCAGGTGGGTCCATGAGTGGAACACCGTTGCCCATCTGGCTGACTACGAGGGGCGGCCGGAACGTCGTCCGATGACGCGGGATGAGATCCAGTGCTTCCTGGATCATGCCGATGAGCAGGTCGATCGGGCGGTGCGGATGGGCCGTAAGGGGGCGCTGGCGGCGTATCGAGACGCGACCGTTTTCAAGGCCATCTACGGGTGGGGGCTGCGCTGCAACGAGGCGTCGAGGCCTGACACTTGCGATTTCTATCGGAGTCCGAAGGCGCCGGAGCTGGGCCGATTCGGCAAGCTTCAGGTCCGCTACGGCAAGGCGAGCCGGGGATCTCCTCCTCGCCGTCGGACAGTGCTGAGCGTCATGCCCTGGGCGGTGGAGGCGGTGGAGGACTACGTGGTCAACATCCGTCCGCGGTACCGAACCAGCTCCGGTCCGGCGTTGTGGCTGACCGAACGTGGCGGTCGGCTCATGCCGCGGGAGATCGAGGACCGTTTCGCCCAGTACCGGGACGAGCTGGGGCTGGAGAAGGCTCTCACTCCGCACTGCCTGCGGCATTCTCACGTTACGCACCAGATCGAGGACGGTGCGGATCCGCTGTTCGTGCAGCAGCAGGTTGGGCACCGGTTCGCGTCAACCACGGACATTTACACGGGAGTCAGCGGAGATTTCATGGACACGATGATGCGCAAGGCTCTTGACCGGGCGTATGCCGCGGACCAGGAGCTGTGATGACCGCCAAGCTCGACTACCAGTGGTACCTGCGCACGATCACGGCGAGCCGGGGCATGTTCTCCACCACTGGTCTGCGGCCCTTGCTGGCCGATTAACGTGCCCTCGACCAGCGGAAGTTCGCCCTCGTGGTCGAGCCATGAGGAACGGTGAGTGAGCCGGGGATGGACCCGGTCCCATGCCTGAGTTTCGGCCTTGCCGTATTGCTCGTGTCGGTGACCGTGGTGATCGCGGGCTCGGGCCAGGTCTCCGGTTTGTGAAGCGGAACTCCGGGCCGTGCTTGGGCGGCCGGCCGTTGGCACCGTGCATCCTGGGTGGTTTCGGCAGACGCATGACGCGGTCGGACCGGACACGGCCGACCAGCTCGACGGGCAGGTCACGCAGGACCCACGCCAGGCGAGTGACGTCGTAGCCGGCTCGCTGACGATCACGATATTTGGGTCCCCGGCCTGCCACTGGTCCGCGGTGATGAGCCGCTCCACGACACCCCGCAGCTGGGCGGCGGTGACCGCGGTCGCGTCGTCCACCGGTCCCAGCCGCACCGCATCCAGGATCGCGGTCCGGCGAATCCCCATGCGAGCGAATCCGTTCGAGACGCCATTCGAGACCGTGGCACCATGTACCGCATGACGACGAACCGAAAGGTCCATGCCGCGTAGACGGCCAGGACAGATCCGTGCCGGCGCCCCTGGCAGCCATCGAACAACGGGTGCAAGGCTAGTCATCGACGGCCTGTCTTCGCGTGCACTGTCCGAGATCATCCGTCTCGAGCACACTCGCAACTATCTGCAGCCAGGCGACGTCAGCGCGGCTATGGGCCTCTGGAAGGACTACGTCCACCAGCCCGAGCGTGATCTGTGGCACAACGACGAGTGGGGCAACGTGCACTGGTACTGCTGTGGCAACCCTCTCGAAGCCCGAGCCCTCCTCGACACCGCGATGCAGGCCATATCGCCGCGAAGTGCTCGCGAACTTCGAAAGAATGTCAGCCGGTCAGACGCCGTCTGGAACCTTCCGTCCCCGCCCTACGACGCGGACGGAAGATAAAGAACAAGCTAAGAGATTGTCTCACGTGGCAAGTTTCGCGAGCTTCTTGTAGCAGGTCAGGGCGGCGGCCATGGCCAGGCCCTCGGCTCTGCCAGTCGTTGCGGACCACGTACGGGATCTTGAGACCACGAGCAGCCCATGGCAGGCTCATGCCGCATGATCGATGAATTCGCGAAAGACAACCTGCACGGGAGACTGCGGCGGGACCGCAAGGCGCTGCTCTGGAAACTCGACGGCTTGTCCGAATACGACGCCCGCCGACCTTTGACAGCGACCGGGACCAACCTCCTCGGCCTGGTCAAACACGTGGCCAGCGTCGAGGCCAGGTACTTCGGCGAGGTCTTCGACCGCCCTTCCCCGGAACCGCTGCCCCGGTGGCAGGACTCCAACGGCAGCGATCTGTGGGCGACCGAGGACGAGACCCGCGATCAGATCATCGGGTTCTACCGGCGCACGTGGGAACACTCGGACGCGACGATCAACGAGCTTCCCCTCGACGCCCCCGGCCACGTGCCGTGGTGGCCGGAGCCTTATGCCGACACGAACCTGTTCGCCATCATGGTCCATGTCCTCGGCGAGTCCATCCGGCATGCCGGGCACGCCGATATCCTGCGCGAGGGCCTCGACGGCCGGACCGGGTTGCGCGCCGAACACGAGAAGCAGATCGACGAGCAAGCCCGTGCAGCCTACTGCGCGAAGATCGAGCAGGCTGCCAGGTCGGCAGCACCAATCAAGGCTAAGACGTCGATTCCTATGGCGTGATCGCTCGTTGAACCGTGCATGAAGGATCTGGTTGAGCCGTTGGCGCCGGATGAGTTGTGGGTTCAGTTCCGGCGGGTGGTGCCGCCCACTGAAGTGAAGCGTCCGCAGGGCGGGGGCCGACGTCGGGCCGGTGACCGTGAGGCTCTGGCTGCGGTCATCTTCGTGGCTACCTCGGGTTGTACGTGGCGGCAGCTCCCGCCGGTGTTCGGCCCGGCCTGGCAGACCGTCTACCGCAGGTTCGCCCAGTGGAGCCGGGACCGGGTCTGGGCCCGGCTCCACCGTGTCGTCCTGGACGAACTCGGTGCCCGCGGCGAGCTGGACCGGTCGCGGTGCGCAATTGAATCCGTCAGCGTTCGGGCGGAAAAAGGGGGTTGCTGACGGGACCGAATCCGACCGACCGTGGCAAGTTGGGATCGAAGATCCACCTCGTCACCGACCGGAACGGACTGCCGCTGGGTATCTCCGGTGCCAACATGCACGATAGTCAGGGCCTGGAACCACTCGTGCGCGGGATCCCGCCCGTCCGCTCCCGTCGCGGACCCCGCCGCAGGCGACCGGCCAAGCTGCACGCGGACAAGGGCTACGACTACGACCACCTGCGCCGATGGCTCCGCAAACGCGGCATCCGCCACCGGATCGCCCGCAAGGGCATCGAGCACAGCCGGCCGACCTCACGGGTCGCGTCGATGACAGAGGCGGCCGACCTCACTGGCCGCGCGCCGTTCACCTTCGCCCGGCCGACGACGATTTGGTGGAGTCGTCGCGGATGTCATTCGGTACGTCACTCGGACTCGGGAAACGTCCTGTTCTCTCCCATCTGTGATGGCTCGGCGGCCGTCGTGATCTCAACTCGGCGGAACCGCCCCGTGACCGAGGAGATTCTGTGCCGTGAACCCCAGCAGCCTGCGCGCGGCCGAGGTGTCGACCGGCGCCGCGCGACCCGGCAGCGGGCGCCGCAGCACGGTGGTGGGGTGATAGCGGCGCAGCAGTTCCTCCGTCGGGTACGGCACGATGATCTCGGGGGCGCAGAGGTGTACCGCGTGCGCCGCACGGCCGGGTACGTCCAAGGCCAGCAGCGCGGCCCGCGCCGCGTCATGGACCTCGAGGTACGTCCACAGGTCCCTTGCCCCCGCGGCCGGGTCGGCCGTGAGCCGGGCGGCGTGGGCGTGCAGCCGTTCCTCGAATCCGCCCACGTACGGATAGCGCAGGCACACCACGCTCATCCCGTGCCGCCGCGCCATCATCTGCGCTGTCAGCTCGTCGACCTGTTTGGACAGGCCGTAAGGGTCGGCAACCTGGGAGGCCATCGCCTCATCGACCGGTGCGTACGGCGGATGCGGATCCTCGACGTCCGTCCAGGGCAGGCCCGTGACACCCCAGGAGCTTGCCACCGCCGCATGCCGGATCCCGGCCCGGCCGGCCTCCTCCAGGACGGTGAAGGTGGAGAGGCTGTTGCCCGCGAAGACCTCAAATGCGGTGTTGCGCGCCGGAGTCGGGATCGCCGCCAGGTGGATGACCGCGTCAGCGCCTTCCAGAGCCGCCCGCACGGTCTTCGCGTCGGCCGCGTCACCGGTCACGACCAGGCGCGCCGCGAGATCACCGGGATCATCGAGGACCAAGGCGTTCGCCTCGATCCCGCGCTCGGCGAGCAGCGTGAGGACCGCTCGCCCGATCCGCCCGGCGGCCCCGGTTACCATCGCTCTTCCGACCATCCAGTCACTCTCCTGCGTCGGTGCTTCTACTCGTAGGCGCGCACGGCGACGACGTGCGCCGACGCCGCACCGTTGGTGGCTTCGACGACGACCCGGATCGCCGATGTGGTGACCGGCTCCGTCGGCGTGTGCGTCTCGCGTCGCCGCCGATTCTGCGCCGCACGGGCGATGACGCGCCAGGCGCCGTCAGTATCCAGTGCCTCGACGCGGTAGTCGCGAAGGAGGGTGGGGAGGGTGTCGAAGGGCGTGCGGTGGTGGTGCAGGTTGATCAGGTCCTCGTTGACGTCGTCGTCGGCGATGACCTCGATCCGGCCCAGAGCGACCGGTTCGGGCCAGGCCAACTCGAGCCAGGGGGAAGGGACGTCCGTCAGTGGTGCGGAGACCCACATGTGCGGTCCCGCGTACGGGCGGGCATAGCCGTCGGTGGCCTTGGCGGGGGAGTAGGCCGCGGTCTCTCCCGTACGGAGGCAGAAGGTGCGGCGCAGCAGACCCATGTCCGTCCACTCGCGCAGCGGCTGCGGCGATTCGTCCGACGGGCGCAGCGGGACGCGCGTGAAGCACAGGACGCCGGGGGTCGGGCGGTCGGAGCGGTGCAGAGCGAGGGCGTCGTTGGCGCGGACTACCAGGAAGGCGTTGCGCGGGGTTTCGGGAGACCAGTCCAGGCCCGTCTTGAGCCACTGCCGGGCACCGGCGGCGACGGGCAGGGTGGTGGAGGTGACGAGGCGGCGCGGGACGTAGTTCTGGCCGAGTTCGGGGTCGTACAGATCGATCACGATCTCGGTGTCGCGGTCGGCGTCGACGAGCAGTTCCACCCCGGAGAGGTCCGGGTCCGCGGGGAGGACGAGTCCGGCGTCCGCCGCGAGCGGCCATAGCTCGTCGGAGTCCTCGACTGCCAGGCTGCTCAAGGTGGATGAGGCGGTTGCCCTCGCCCGCAGGGCCAGGTCCTCCGGGTCCGTCGAGGCGAGGCCGATGAGCGAGGCATCCTGGCGCAGCAGCGCCCGGTGCAGCTCAGGTACGGGGAGTTCGCGCGGGGTGACACCTCCGGTGGCGCAGAGCGCCGCCGCCGTGCCGGCCGCCTGGCCGATCGTGGCGCAGGTCGCCATGACGCGGGTCGAGCCGAAGGCGACATGGCTGGCGGAGATGTTGCGCCCGGCGAAGAGCAGATTCTCGGTGTTCACCGAGTAGAGGCTGCGGTACGGAATGTGGTAAATGCCGTCCGCGTAGAGCTGTCTGGCCCCTGCCCCGGTGGCGTACATGCCCTGCGGCGGATGCAGGTCGATCGACCAGCCGCCGAAAGCGACCCGGTCGGCGAACTCGGTCTGGCCGAGGATGTCGCCCTGGTGCAGGACGTAGTCGCCGAGGAAGCGCCGGTACTCCCGTTTACCGGGGACCGAGCCCACCCACTCCAGGGTCATGTTCGCCGCGTCGAACTCGCCGGAGTTCTTGATGTGGTCCCAGATGCCGTGGATCACCGACCACAGCTCGTCGCGGATGCGTTCGTTGTCGTGGACGGTGTCGAGCTCGCCGCCGAACTCGATCCACCAGTACGCGCAGCCGTTGTCGCCCGCCTTGATGATGCGGCGCTGCGGAATGGAGGTCCGGGTGATGTCCTTGGCGAAGTTCGGCGGCACGAATTTGACCGGGTGACCGGCATCCTTCGTATAGAAGAGGAGAGTTGAGCCCAGAGTGATGTCGTCGGCCGTCTCCGGAGCCCATGCCTCGTCGTACTCGGCGCGCGATTCCCGGCCGATGCGGTGGTGGGCGCCCGCCAGGTGGCCGATCAGGCCGTCCCCCGTGCAGTCGAGGAAGTGCGAGCTCTCGAAACGTATCCGCCGCTCCGAGCCCATCATCCAGCCGGTGACCGAGGTGATCCGCCGGGCCTCGTCCGGACCTTCGGCGTCGACCTCGCGCACGTCGGTGTTGAGGTAGAGCGTGATGCCGGGCTCGGCGCGCACGGCGTCCAGGACCACGGCATCCCAGTAATAGGGGTTCCCGTCCGGGTTGCGGAACTGGTTCTCCACGAGCAACTCGCCCATGATGCCGCCCTCACGGGCATGGTGATTCTTGCCGTGGCCGGTCGCGCCGCACACCCAGACCCGGACCTCGCTGCTCGCGTTGCCGCCGAGCACCGGCCTGTTGTTGATCAGAGCGACGCTCCGGCCGAGCCGGGCCGCGGCGATCGCCGCGCAGACCCCGGCCAGGCCGCCGCCGACGACGGTGATGTCGTGCCGTGCGGTTTCATTCCTCATGTCGTACGTCACTTACTTCCAGTCGGGATTGGCGGCGAGACCGTAGTAGACGCGCGGGGCGCCGTCGATGGTGAGGGCGATCTTGCCGCCGGAGGCTTTCAGAGAGCGTTTCTGGCCGATGCAGTTCAGCTCCCGCACCCTGCCGTTGACCGTCCCCGAGTGGGCGACGACCGTGGTCCTGGTCGTCCAGGTGTCGATCCATGGCTCTGGCGATGCGTACCAAGGATCCTCGCTGTGCTCGGAGTTGAGTATGTAGCCGTCCTTGCGGCTCCAGATGATCGACACCGGTCCGCCGGGAGTGGTGAAGAGGAGCCCCTTGATGTCCTGGTCCGCGAAGGCGAGATGCCGGACGAACTCGGCCTCGTCCAGGACCCGGGCGGCGGTCGCGAAGGCGAGGAGGGAGGGCTTGGCGCTGGTGTCGCGGTTCATCAGGCCGTAGTGGTACTCGGGGTTGGCCGGGTCGGCCTCCTGGGGGTGGTGGATCGTCGAGTCGTGCAGCTGGTACCAGTTGACGGCGCGTACCTTCTCGGACTTGGCGAGAGCGAGCGTGAGCAGCGTGTTCTCGGCAGCGTGCCGGTAGGTGTCGCTCCACCACGCGTTGGGCCGGGTCGGGGCGTACGCCTCGGTGAGCCACAGCTCCTTGTCGCCGCCGTACTCCTCCAGGACCTGGTTCGCCTTGCGCAGTGCGCCGAGGAAGTTCCAGTACGAGCCGGACGACCCCTGCGTCCACTCCTCGGGCGGCGGCGCGAAGTCGGGCGTGAAGTTGCCGCGACCGGGGTGGAAGGCGAAGGCGTCGATGAGGTCCCAGCCGCCCGCGTCATGGAAGTTTTTGGTCCATACATAGTCCATGCCGCCGAGGCCGGCGTTCATGACCTTCATCCGCGAGCCCGCCGCGTCGAGGCGCGTGGTGACCTGGCGCAGACCGTCCCGGACGTAGGCGTCGGCGCCGCGGCCCGACATCCAGGGCTGGTTGACCTCGTTGCTCACCTCGAAGTACGCGGCCTCGGCGTCCAGTGCCTTGGCGACATTCGTGTCGGCCCAGGCCGCGATCTGCTCCGGACTACCGCCCACGGGGATGCCGCTCAGCTCCACGTTGTGCCCGATGCCGTTCGCGTCCAGAGTCGCGGTGTCGATGCCCGGGGCGCCTGCGTAGGCGATGCGGATCCACTTGATGCCGAGCGTCCTGACCAGCCCGAGTACTGCGTCCTTGCCGGGCTTCAGCAGCCAGGGGTAGTTGGCGAGGCCGAACATCGACTCCTTGCCCGCCTTGTACGCGAACTCCGGGAGCACGCTCAGATTCGTGCGGGCCAGCGCCTTGTCATGGCCGCTGACCGCCTCCACCTCGGTGAACACGATGTTCTGCGAGGGCGAGGTCAGGGGAAAGGAGGCGTTCCAGGCGGCGCCCGCCGCGAGGCTCCTGCAGAGCGTTCCACCGGCGATCTTCTTGCCGCCGAAGTCCCGCGCCCACCAGGTGAGCGTCACCGTCCTGGCCTCGGCGGAGCCGTTGACGACCTGCGCCTTGAGCGTCATCGTCTGCCCGGCCGCCTTGTAGAGGTTGAACGGCTGGTCGGTCCACACCTCCACGCCGAGGGGCCTCTTGGCAGCGAGCGCTCCCGCCCCGCGCGGCCGCAGATCGCCGAGGACCAGATCGGCCTCGGTGACCGCGGTGCTCGCGCCGGTCGAGGTGCCGGGGGAATGGACCCATGTGGCGTTCGTGCTCGCCGGGTTGGTGGACGAGAGGCAGAAGAAGCCCTTCGATCCCGCCCACGTCTCCACGTACGCGCCGCCCGCGTTCACCTCGTACGGAATGCCGCCTCGGGCGTCCCGCTCCCAGACGGTCAGCGCTTCGTACGACTCCGCCGCGGTCGCTTCGTACACCGTGCGGGAGAACATGAAGCCGGCCGGTGTGAGCGTGCTGGAGCCGCTGACCTCCCACTTCATGTGTGCCTTGTGAGGGGTGACGTCGAAGGTGCCGCGCGCCGTGACTCCGGACGCGCCGCTCGCCATCGTGTACGTGACCTGAATCGCGGGCCGCCCGTCGGGGAGCGTGATCCGGGCGGGCGTACCGCCGAAGGTGCGCTGCTGGCCGAGCGCGGTGTCCTTGATCATGAAGTGGTTGAGCAGGATGCGGTCGGCGCCCGCACCGTCCTGCACGAGGACGCTGCCGTCGCTACGGCCGACCAGGGTGATGCCGTCGGCCTCGATGGTGACCGGGTCCGCGGCGTACGCGGGAACGGTCGGCAGCAGTGCGGCGCCGGTGGCGACGGCCGTGCCCTGGATGAATCTGCGGCGGGCGACTGACATGGAGGTGCCCTTCTCTTGGTCGGGGTGTTCCGGATGCTCCGAAGGCTCCGAAGCGGAAGGTGTGGTGGGGGAGTCGATGGCTCGGCCGTTGGCTCCGGTGGAACTCAGCCCTTGACTCCGGTGAAGCCGAGCCCGGCGACGATGTACTTCTGGCAGACGACGAAGACGAGCACCGGCGGAGCGACGGCGAGCACCATCGCGGCGATCAGCTGGTCCTGCGGAGCCTGCGTGGCGAGCTGGGCGAGAGCGACGCTGATCGGCTGCTTCTCGGGGTCGGTGATGGCCACCAGCGGCCAGATGAAGTCCTTCCAGGAGTGCATCACCGCGAGCAGACTGATCACGGCGAGCACCGGCTTGCTCATGGGCAGCACGATCTTGGTGAGCAGTTGCCAGGTACTCGCCCCGTCGACCCGCGCCGCGTCGAACAGCTCCTTCGGCAGGGCGTCGAAGAACTGCTTGGCGAGTAGCACCGTGAAGGCGTTCGTGCCGGCCGGCAGCCAGATCGCCCAGTAGGTGTCGCCCAGGTTGAGATGGAGGAACGGCACATCGATCACGGTCATGAAGAGGCTGACCATGTTCACCGTGTACGGCACGAACATCGTGGCGAGGATCGCCCCGTAGACGGCCTTGCCGAACTTCGGCCTGAGCACCGATAGGGCGAAGCCCGCCGTGGCCGAGACGAAGAGCTGCACGAACCACGATCCGCCGACCACCAGGAAGGTGTTCATCAGATAGCGGCCGACACTCAGATCGGTGTACGCCGCCGAGAAGTTGCCCAGGGCCGGCCGGTCCGGCCAGAGGGCCAGGGGCTGAGTGGTGAGCTCGGTGGGCGTCGAGACCGCGCCCTTGACCATCCAGTACAGCGGTCCGATGCCGATGAGCAGCAGCAGGATCAGGGTGAACACCTGGATGGAGCGCACTGCGGCGCGTACGCCGGGGCGTTGACGGTCGTTGGTGGAGACGAAGGTGGTGAGCGTGGTCATGACGTGCTCCAGCTGCGGGTGGCCCGCAGATACACCGCGGAGAGCAGGGCGAGGGCGAGCACCATCAGGAAGGAGAGTGCGGCGGCCTGGCCGTACTCGCCGTCCTGGAAGGCGTACCGGAAGATCAGCAGCAGGACCGTGAGAGTGGAGTTCTCGGGTCCGCCGCCGGTGAAGACGTACGGCTCGGTGAAGACCTGCACTGTGTTGATCAGCTGGACGAGCAGCAAAAGTCCGATGACAGACCGGAGTTGGGGCAGCATCACATGCCAGATCCGCCGCCAGATCCCGGCGCCGTCCACTTCGGCGGCCTCATAGAGTTCGCCGGGGATGCCGACCATCGCCGCGAGGTAGATCAGGACCGCGCCGCCCATGCCCGCCCAGGTGGCCTCCAGGACCAGCGAGAGCATGGCGCTGTCGGAGGACTCCAGCCACGAGTACGGGCCGAGCCCGACCTTGCCGAGGACGTTGTTGAAGAGCCCGCTCCCGGGATCGTAGAACCACTTCCAGAGCAGGATCGCCACCACTGGCGGGATGACCACCGGCAGATACACCAGGAAGCGGTAGACGCCCGCGCCGCGCCGCACCGTCGACATGATCGCGGCCAGGATCAGCGGCGCCGGGAAGCCGATCAGCAGGCCGAGGACCACGAAGAACAGGGTGTTCCCGACGGCGGTGCCGAGCAGCGGATCGTCGAACAGCGTACGGAAGTTGTCCAGGCCGACCCAGACCGCGGGCTCGACGAGGTTGGTCTTCTGGAAGCTGAGCAACAGGCTGCGCACGATCGGCCACCAGGCAAAGAGCCCGAAGACCAGCAGCGCGGGGACGAGGAACAGCCAGGCCGTGAACTGTTTGCGGGAGCCGGTGCCACGCCGCCGCTGCGGCAGGGTTCGCGGCACGGGCTCCTTGGCCACAGCGGCCGGGCGCCGGGACGGAGTGAGCAGGGCCATGGGCCGGCTACTTCTGGTCCGCGGCGAGCTTGGCATTGACGTCCTTCTCGGCCGAGGCCAGCAGGGAGTCGATGTCGGCGTCGCGCTTGGTGAGCACAGCCTGGACCACCGGGTCGAGCACGGTGTACAGCTTCTGCGCCTGGTACGGCGGCTCCGGCTTCAGTTTCAGCGTGGAGAGACCGTCGATGTACGGCTTGAAGTTCTGCAGCTTCACATTGACGTACGGCTTGATCGCTGCGTCGATCTCGGTCTGCCGCTTTTTGTCGAAGACCGGAAGCGTCGGAACGCCCACCGCGGACTTCGGGTCGGCAGAGAGCGCCTTGGCCTGCTCGGCGGCGATGTCGGTGCTGTACTGCGGCTTGGCGTAGGCGAAGGTCAGCCACTCGACGGCCGCTGCCGCATGCTTCGTGTCGGCGGACTTCGGGACCATGTAGATGTCGCCGCCGGTGAGTGTCGCATCGCCGCCGGACTGCGGCATCGGGGCCACTCCGAAGGCGTCGGTGTTCTCCATGCCGAACTGCATCTTCGCCAGTCGGTACGTCCCCGGGCTGCCCATGAACATGCCGACCTGCCCGGCCGCGAACTGCTTGATCACGTCGTTCTGATTGTTGAGCAGGGTTTTGCCGAGCGAATCGTCCTTCCAGCGCATGTCCTTGAGCAGCCGCAACCCCTTCTTCGTCGGCTCCCCGGTGAGCGTGGCGGCGTACTTGCCACCCTGCTCCTTCTCCAGCTCGCCACCGAAGGCGTACGACAGCATCGTCAGCTGCCAGCCGCCCTGGTTGTCCTTGGACTCGTGGACGAAGCCCGCCTTGCCGGTACTGTCGCTGATCCTCTTGGCGGCTGTGCGGACTTCCGCCCAGGTGGTCGGCGGTCTGTCCGGGTCGAGGCCGGCCTTCTCGAAGAGCTCGCGGTTGTAGACCAGGCCCTGGGCGTACGGATTCTGCGGTACGCCGTACACGTCGCCGGCGCTGTCGGTGAGCGGCTGGAGGACCTGAGGGTTGAACTCCTTGAAGTGCTTCCACTCCTTGAGCTGCCCGGTGATCGGCTGCACCTGCTTCTGCTGGATGAGCCGCTGCGGCTCGGTCAGCGGCACCTTGATGACGTCCTCGACATTGCCGCCGGACAGCTTCGCGGAGAAGGTCAGCGGGTCGAAGACCGTGGTCGAACCCTTGACTTTGATGCCCGGGTTGGCCTTTTCGAAGTCGGCCACCTGCTTCTTGAACAGGGCGACCCCCGGCTTGTCGGTGGCCGGCGGCATGCCCTGCACCCGCAGCACGAGATCGCCGTCCCCGCCGGCACTGCTCGGGGTGAGGGAGGAACAGCCCGCGAGGGTCGCGGTCAGCGCCATGCAGCCAAGTATGGCCGCGCAGCGGGAGTTTCTGGGCATAACGGCTCCAAGAAGGGCAGGAGTGGGCTCGGTGCGGCGTAGTGCGGTGCTTTGCTCGTTGTGGTGGTGTGCGCCGTGGATCAGTGGGCGGGTGCGGGGCCCGTCGAGGCGCGGGGGATCAGGCGGGAGCCGATCTCCACGAAGGGGGAAGTGACTTCACGTCCTTGTCCAGCACGGGCTGCTGTGTTCGCGATCGTCTCGATCAGGAGGTCCCCCGCGCGCGTGGCGATCTCTTCGGGGTCGATCCTGATCGTGGTGAGGCTGGGGGTGGAGACGGAGGCGAGCAGCGTGTCGTCGATGCCGATGACGCTGACGTCGCGCGGCACGCTCACGCCGAGGTTGGCCATCTGGTGCAGCACGCCGAGGGCGACCAGGTCGTTGTGGGCGATCACGGCCGTCGCGTCGTGGGCGGCGACGAGGGTGGCGGCGTGCACCCCTGTCTCGAACCGCGGCTCGTACGGGCCGAGCTCGGACAGGGAGAGGTCGAGCGCTTCGAAGGACTCCTGGATGGACTTGCCGCGGCTCAGCTCGGCGCGGGACGCGTTGATGAAGACGCAGCGCCGATGGCCGTACGCCTTCAGCTGCTCGGCGGCCTGTGCGATGCCGGCGGACAGTGAGATCCGGACCTCGGGGATGCCCGGCACATGACGGTTCACCACCACCAGCGGCATCTGGCCCGCGAGTTCATGGAGTCGGCCCTCGGTGAGGGTGGAGGCCCACAGGATCAGGCCGTCGACCCGCTTCGATACGGCCGCGATGGCGGCCAGCTCGTCCGCCTCGCGCTCGTCGCTGTCGGCGACCAGGACCGTGTAGCCCAGGTGCCGGGCGCGGGCCTGCATCGCCTTGATGATCGGCGGGAAGAACGGGTTGGCGATGTCCGGGACGATCAGGCCGAGTGTTCCGGTGCCGCCGCCGCGCAGTGAACGGGCCGCCGGGTTGGGGGAGTAGCCGAGCTTGGCCGCGGCGTCGAGGATGCGCTGCCGCGTCGTCGGCTGCACCTGGTCGGGTGCGGTGAACGCACGGGACACCGTCGACACCGAGACGCCCGCAGCGCTCGCCACCTCCCGGATCGTGACTGCCACGGACGGCCTCCTCGTCGTCTTGAGCCGGGGGACCCCGGTCGTCTCGCATCTGGATCCTGCGAATGCGGTTGATGTTTGCGAACGTTCCCATGACGTGTCAAGACGTGTGTCAGGACTATTTCATCGAGGAAAACCTTCTGGATGCACGGGTCTTGCGCTTCGACTCGACTGCTGCCGATGATGTGTTCTCAAGAACGGCACTGAAATTGCGGGAACGTTTTCATAGAGGAGTGGCATGAAGATCACCGGCCTGGAAGTGCTGACTCTCCCCGACCACGGCGACAGCATGATGCTGGTCGTGGTCGACACCGACGAGGGCATCCACGGCCTGGGCGAGGTCGGCATCAGGTCGCGCCAACGGGCGGTCGCGGGCGGTCTCGAGCACCTCGCGGAGCTGATCGTCGGCGAGGACCCACGACGGATCGAGCACCTCTGGCAGGTGATGTTCCGGCGCGGGTTCTTTCCCGCCGACCGCATACTCGGCGCCGCCATCGCAGCGGTGGACGTGGCGCTTTGGGACATCCGCGGCAAGGCGCTCGGCGTACCGGTGCATGAACTCCTCGGCGGCCGGGTGCGTGATCACGTACCCGCCTATGTGCATGTCGGCGACGGCTACCACGACCGCGCGTGGTTCCTGGACCGCTGCCGCGACCTGGTCGCCGAGGGCTGGCGTCATCTGCGGTTCGCCTCGCCGCACGACGCCGACGGCACGCTCGACGCCCGCCGTTGCCTGCGCGACTCGGTCGACCTCTTCCACCAGGTGCGGGACGCGGTCGGCGACGAGGTGGAGCTGATCCTTGACGTCCATACGCGCCTGGATCCGCCGGAGGCGCTGACCTTGTGCCGGGAGATCGAGGCGGCCCGCCCGTACTTCGTCGAGGACCCACTGCGCTGTGAGAACCCGGACAGCTACCGCATGCTGCGGACCCGCACCGGCGTACCACTGGCCGCAGGTGAGCAGTACGGCTCCAAATGGGAGTTCAGGACACTCATCGAGGACGACCTCATCGATTACGCACGCGTGGACGTCGGGGTGGCCGCGGGCCTGACCGAGGCGAAGAAGATCGCGGCGATGGCGGAGACCCACCACATCAAGCTCGCCACCCACAACCCGCTCGGCCCGGTCACCGCCGCTTCCTCGCTCCAACTCAACCTCGCCTGCCCCAATGTGGCGATCCAGGAGCACCAGACCGACCCCGATCCGGCCATCGCCGCCCTCTTCACCGCGCGGCCGACGATCCTGCCGGGGCGGGTGGAGCTGAGCGAACTGCCCGGCATCGGCGTCGACATCGACCGGGAGGCGGCGCGCCGGTACCAGGCCGCGGCGGCCGAGCGCCCGCACTTGCGCACGGCGGACGGGGCGTTCACCAACTGGTAGCCGGGCAGGGCCGGTCGGCCGCGCGGGCCCGCCCCCGCGGAATCGAAAGCCGCGTACAACCCTTGTGTCCCATCCGGTACCGAACGGGAGGCCGGACAAGAAGCGGGTCCCCTTCCGGTTACTGGCTGGGAAGCCGCACACCATGACAACGGGGCATCCGCATCACCGTCCCGGCGGGCCCACAGCCCGTGTCTGCACACTGAGCACGAATTCCGACTCCAGAAAGTGAGGCGAGTTCCGTCGTGTCGTTCAGAGGAGCCGCGAGACCGGTCGAACTGGGCCTTGCCGGCATAGCGTTCATGGGCGTGCTGGTAGGCGCGTCGGCGACCCCGGCCGGCAGCCAGGAACGCGAGAAGCTGCAGGTGACGGCCGTGTCGTCGCGGCCCGGCACGGTGTCGGGAGACGACGCCCTGATACGTGTCGAGGTGCCCGTCTCCATAGCGGCCGACAAAGTCCGGGTCGAGGTGGAAGGCCGAGACGTGACCTCGAGCTTCCGGCCGTCCGGCGAAAATGCGCTGATGGGCGTGGTGAAGGAGCTGTCCAAGGGCGACAACAGGCTCACGGCCAGGGCTCAGGGCGCGGACGCCGGACAACTGACCCTGAAGAACCACCCCATCACGGGGCCGGTGTTCGCCGGGCCGCACGAGCAGCCGTTCGTCTGTGACACCGCCGAGTTCAAGACGGTCACCGGCGGCACCCTCGGGCAGCCGATCGACAAGGACTGCTCGGTCAAGACCCGTGTCGATTACATGTATCGCACCACGGCCGGCAAGTTCGTTCCGTTGCCCGACGAGAACGTCCTTCCCGCCGACCTGGCGACCGCCACGACGAGCGCGGGCAAGAAGGTGCCGTACATCGTCCGCGTCGAGACCGGCACCATCAACCGTGGCATCTACGAGACAGCCGTGCTGCACGACCCGAAGTCCGGCACCCCCGACCCGCTGCAGCGTGGGCCGGGCTGGAACGGGCGCCTCGTGTACGGCTTCGGCGGGGGCTGTAACGGCGGCTGGTACGTCCAGGGCCGCAACACCGTCGGCATCATGAATGACACGTATCTGAGCAAGGGCTATGGCGTCGCATCGTCCACGCTGAACGTCTTCGGCAACAACTGCAACGACCTGCTGGCCGCCGAGACCATGAGTATGGTCAAGGAACGCTTCGTGGAGACGTACGGCGACCCGGCCTTCACCATCGGAAACGGCTGCTCCGGCGGCTCGTACCAGACCCACCAGATCGCCGACAACTACCCGGGTCTGCTGGACGGCATCCTCTCCGGCTGCAGCTTCCCCGACGTCGGCTTCGGGACGATTCAGACGCTCAGCGACGCCCAGCTCCTGAACCACTACTTCAAGGAAGTCGCACCGGACGCTTTCACCAAGGACCAGCAGAAGGCGGTCTCCGGGTTCGGCAAGTGGGAGAGCATCGGCAGCCTGGCCAGGGCGGGCGGCCGTATCGACCCCACGGTGTTCTGCCCGCCCCAGCTGCCCGAGGGGCAGCGCTACGACCCCGACACCAATCCGGACGGTGCCCGCTGCGACGTCTACAGCCACACCGTGAACGTCTACGGCGAGGTGCCGGAGACCGGGAAGGCGCGCAGGCCGCTCGACAACACCGGTATCCAGTACGGACTTGAGGCCCTGAACAAGGGGACCATCGACGTGGACCAGTTCATCGACCTGAACCGGCGCATCGGCGGCCTCGACGACGACGCCAAGCCCGCCGCCGAGCGCACCGTCGCCGATCTCAAGGCGGTACGGACGGCCTACCGCACGGGCCGCATGCTGAACGGCGGTGGCGGTCTCGCCGACGTTCCGATCATCGACTACCGCGACTACACGGACGACGCGGCGGCCGGCGACATGCACATGCGCTTCCACTCCTTCTCCACCCGTGCGCGCTTGGACAAGGCCAACGGCACCCACGCCAACCAGGTCATGCTCACCCGCTCCAACGGGCACGGATTCACTCTCGCCGGGATGCTGTCCGACATGGACCAGTGGCTCACCGGCATCAAGGGCGACTCCGGCAACGACGCCCCCATCGAGAAGATCGTCCGCCACCAGCCGCAGGGTCTCACGGACGCCTGCTGGACCCGCGGCATCGGTGCGAAGAAGATCACGGAGCCCCAGGTCGAGGGCATCGACAACACCGAGTGCAACACCCTCTACCCGGTGTGGACATCGCCGCGTATGGTCGCCGGAGCCGATGTGGCCAACGACATCGTCAAGTGCCGCAAGCGTCCCGTGGTCCGCTCCGACTACCGAGTGCCGGTGACCGACGGCCAGTTCGAGGATCTGAAGGCGATCTTCCGAACCGGTGTCTGCGACTGGTCCCAGCCCGGGGCGGGTCAGCAGGGCCTCGCCGGTACATGGCTCTCCTTCGACCCGAAGTGACGGGATCGCGGCAGGTGAGCCAATACGGGGGCGGGCGCGACCTCCCGCTTTGGCATCAGTGATGGTGAGTTCCCGCGTTCGTCCAGGTCAGCACCTGTTTCCGGTCCGCTGAACGGGAGCTGGCCCGCGAGGCGTGGCCAGCGGCACCGACTACGCGCTGCGCCGGTGGTGGGCACGGCGCCGGTACCCGGCCGCCCGCCTGGCACGCACCGTCCAGGGCACGTCCGCCAGCGCTGCCACGTCACGGATCGTCCGGCTTCTGGTGCTTACTTCCAACGTAGATAGAAACGTGTCCGCCGACACCTTGTTCCGCTCCGGAAGCAGGAATAGCATCCGGCGCAATCGATCTTGGAGGGGTTTCGGAGTGTCGAACATAAAACGCGTGAAGCCGGCGCTGATCGCAGCGCTGATACCGATAGTGGTGCTCGGCGTCGCCGCGCAGCCGGCGATGGGGCAGGTGCCCCTGCCACCGCCGATCAAGACCTACGAGGGAGATCCCGGCCGGCTCGGCGACGCAGCGAGCTGGCGTACCCCTGAGTTCAACCGGGACGCCGGCCTGGTGTCGATGGGAGCCGAATTCGCCTACGCCGCCGGCTACTCCGGCACCGGGATGAACATCGGCGTCGTCGACTCGGGCGTCTTCGCCGGGCACGTCCGGGAGCACGGAAGCCTGGACACGAACTACGCGGTCGGGGACCGCTACTTCTCAGTGGAGGCCCAGGGCGGCCAGACGGGCCCCACGGCGGGGTTCTACAACCCGGCGCTCAACGACAGCCACGGCACCCACGTCAGCGGGACCATCGGTGCGAGCCGCGACGGCGTCGGCGAGACGCAACCGGCCGGGCCGGATGCCAACATGCACGGCGTGGCGTTCAACAGCAACGTGTACATGGGCAACACCGGCAAGACGGACGGCGTGCTGTACGGTCTCCTGCCGGCGAACGCGACCGCCGCGCAGACGCCGGACGACGCCTACATCGGCAATGTCTACCGGGCCGTGAACTCCGCCAAGACGGCGAACGGCGAGCCCATCAGGATCACCACCAGCAGTTGGGGTAGCCAGCCCAACACGGAAAACTACAACACGTATGACACGCCGCCCGGCAGCCCTGCGGGCTTCGGTCTGAACACGGCATGGCGCCTCTGGTCCACTCCGGACGGCGTCGTCGACGCGAACGGCAGCTCCGCCCACTGGCTGAACGGTGCCATCGAGGCCGCGCGTACCGGCACGGTCATCCAGTTCACCGCCGGTAACAGCGGCTACGTGAACCCGTCGCCGCGAGGCGCCGCGCCGTACTTCATGCCCGAGCTGGAGGGCAGCTGGTACACGACGTCGGGGATCAACCCCACCCTGGGGCGCACGTTCAACCCTGACGGCTCCGTCCTGGTCCCCGGCCAGCAGACGTTCAACCAGTGCGGCGTCGCGAAGTGGTCCTGCGTGACGGCGCCGGCCAACAGCATCAACAGCACGACCGTGTCGGTCGTCAACGGCGTGCCCGAGCCCCGTTACGGCAGTTCGTCGGGGACGTCGATGGCCGGCCCGCACTCGGCGGCCGCACTGTCGTTGATCATGCAGCGCTTCCCATACATGACCAACGAGCAGGCGCTCTACACGATGTTCACCACCGGCCGGCAGAACAACACGATCAGTGACGCGGATGGCAAGGCCGTGCTGAACCCCACCGCCGGCCAGACCGTGCAGGTGCCGGACGGCCGCAACGGCTGGGGCACGGTCAGCCTGCGGGAGGCCATGAACGGCCCGGGCCAGTTCCTGGGGCCGTTCGTCGTCGACACGCAGGGGCGCGACGACGTGTGGTCGAACGACATCTCGGACGTCGCGATCCGGGCCCGCCAGCAGGAGGACGCCGCCGAGGCGGCCGCCTGGGCAGCGACCAAGGCCGCCAAGGGCTGGACCAAGGGCCTGCCGGCCGGCGCGAGCGACGCCGACAAGTCGGACTACGCCATCGGGGTCCGCCGTGAGCAGGCCCGCGAGGCCCGCGCCTACGAGGGCAGCCTCACGAAGCGTGGCGACGGCACCCTGTTCCTCACCGGCAGCGAGGCCTGGCACGGGACGAGCACCGTCCTCGACGGCAAACTTTCGGTCGTCGGCTCGCACGCGAGCGCTGTCGACGTGCGCGGCGGAACGCTCGGCGGCAGCGGCACCGTGGGTGACAGCATCAACGTCAGCCACGGCGTGCTGCGGCCCGGTCTCACGGCCGACGAGGCCGCGCAGACCACCGGCGCTTCCGGCGCCGCAGGCAATGTCCTGAACGTCGGCGGGAACGCGACCATCGGCAAGCAGGGTCGCGTTGCCGTCACGATCTCCGGCGACCGGGACTACACGAGCGTCCGGGCGGCGGGGAACCTGGTGCTGGACGGTGAGCTGGACCTGGACGTGCGGGGCGAGCTGACCCCGGGCACCGTGTTCACGATCATGAGCGGTAGCTCGATCAAGGGCGCCTTCCACGCGCTGCCGGAGAACCGGGCCCTGAACGTGGGCGGTTACGTGTTCCGGGTGTCCTACAAGAACAACAGCATGACGCTGACCGTCATGCACGCGGTGCCGAACACGGGAAGTAAGCCGTGAGTCGTTAACTCAACTCGGCTTGACCACGGTCGAGCCGTGGTCAAGGGGCAGAAAGGAAGGGTGGGCCGCGACGCCGATCTCGGCGTTGCGGCCCACCGGTTCACGTGGTCATCTGTTGCGACCGGGCGTCGACTCAGCCGCGCCGAACCCGTGTCGCTCGGCCTCTGACCGCCGACGGAGCACCGTCTACTGGGCAGGCGCCGCCGGCCCGGAGTCGGCCACCCCAGTCCGGGTGGGCGGCGACGAACGCGTCGACGGTGTCGTCCCGGACCGCCTGCAGCAGTTGCATGCTGGTCGGGCTGAGGATCTCGGCGCTGCCGACGCCCGGCACGGTGCGGCTGTTGAACGTGCCGTTGTTGGTCTTGATCGTGGTGATCGAGTCGGGGCGGATCCCCCGCATGGCAAAGGCCCAGTCCTCCAGCGGGATGCCGCCGTCGTCGACGGTCATGGCCTTGCCGACCGCAGACAGCAGCCCGGCAGCTTGGTCGGCGAGTTCAGGCCGTCGGTCACCACCTGGTGCAGCACCGCCTTGATGAACTGCTGCTGGTGGCACTGCCGGCCGTAGTCGAAGTCGTGGTTCGCCAGCAGGTCCCGCTGTCGGACGAAGTCCAGCGCCTAGCTGGTCACAGCGGATTCACAGCTCCTACCTGCGATGTCCCGCTGATGTGCCCAGCGGAGGCAGACGGGTCGCTCTCTGTTTGCGGGTCCGCAGGTTCCTCTGCCCGGTCATCTCGTGCCGCCCGCCGCCGACGCACGGCCTCGGAGACCGCGTCTGACTGACGCCCGCCCAGGAACGCCCCGCCCGCAGAAGGGCCGACGCCCTCCCACCCGCACGACCCTCGGGAACCCCTCAGCGTGGTCGATGACGTCGCAGTGGTTGGTGTGCCTTCCGACCCAGTCGTCGAGGACGGGGACGACGGCGAGTGAGCGCCGGGTTGGCCCTCGGTCAGGACCGGGAACGGGCCGCCGCCGTGTTCTCCCGCTGACCGCGTCCCGGCTCCAATCGGATCTCGCGCCCCTGCCAACGTCGGCGAAGCCAGCGGTCGTGGCTCGCGAGGACGATCGCGCCCGGGCCGGTCCTCAAGGCCTCCTCCAGTTCGTCGCACAGGCGCGGGGAGAGATGGTTGGTGGGTTCGTCGAGCAGCAGCAACTGGGGCGGACGGGCCACCAGGAGGGCCAGCGCGAGCCGCCGGCGCTGGCCGACGGACAGCTGGCCGACGGGTTTGTCCAAGTCCGCCGCGTGCATCAGACCGAGCGAGCTCAGCGGCACCTTCTCGGCCCGCGTCGCCCCCAGCAACAGCTCGTAGGTGTCGTGGACTGTGCGGTCGTCCCGGTCGAACACGGTGTCCTGGGCGAGCAGCCCCACCGTCAGTCGGCTCCGCCTGCGTACCTCGCCCTCGGCGGCAAGTCGTCCGGCGAGCACGGCGAGCAGCGTCGACTTGCCCGCCCCGTTGCTGCCCGTGACCAACAGCCGGTCGGTTGCGGACACCTCCAGGGCGTCCAGAGTGAGTCGGCCAGAAACCCGTACGTCCCGCAGAGACACCAGGGACGGCGGGCCTTCCTCTGCCCGCGCGGCCAGTTCCCCGGCCGCGAACCGCAGGGGGCGCGGCGGCTCGGCGACCTGGGTGCGCTCCAATTCCTCCAGCCGCCGCGTGGCATTGCGCACCCGGCGGGAAATCTGGTTCTGCACCCGGCCCGCCCGGTGGCCGTAGCCCATCTTCTCGTTGTCCTGTCGTCCCCGGTCCGGCGCGACCAGGTGCGCTGTCACGCCCGCCGCGTGACGTAGTCCCTCCAGCTCCTCCTGCTCCTCGGCGTACCGCCGCTCCCAGCGCTCCCGCTCGGCGCGCTTCTCACCCAGATAGGCGCTGTAGTTGCCGCCGTAGCGGACCGGGCCGTCCACCGTCGGGTCGAGGTCGACCAGGTGGGTGCAGACAGCGTCAAGGAACGCCCGGTCGTGACTGGCGACCACCACCGTTGCGGGCAGGCCCCGGATCTGTTCCTCCAGGAAGGCGGCGGCGTCGTCGTCGAGGTGGTTGGTCGGCTCGTCCAGCAGCAGCGCCGACGGCCGTCGGACAAGCAGCGCGGCCAGGGCGAGCCGGCCTCGCTGTCCGCCAGACAGGGAGCCGAGAGTGCGGTCGTGCCCGACCGCGCCGAGGCCCAGCCCATCGAGCACCAGGGCCGCGCGGCGATCGGCGTCCCAGGACTCCCGGTCTTGGGCCTGCTCAAGCCGCCTGCCGTAGGCGTCGAGGAGTTCCTGGTGGCCGGGGGCGTCCTCGGGGACACGGGCGAGTTCCACGCCGAGCCGTTCGAGTTCCGTGACGTCCTCGCGGGCCTCACGCAGCGCCTCGTCCAGTACGGCCGTGATGGACGAGGCGGCCTCGAAAGGCATTTCCTGGTGCAGGAAGCCGATGTCACCGGGGCGCGAGACGCTTCCTGCGTCGGGTTGGTCCACGCCGGCCAGTACGCGCAGCAGGGTGGACTTGCCGACACCGTTCTCCCCGATCAGGCCGATGCGATGGCCGGGGGAAGCGGTCAGGGAGACGCCGTCGAGAACCCGTCGGCCCCCGAGGTTGCGGACGAGTTCGTGGGCGAGCAGAGCGGGCTGGGGCACAGAAAACCGTCCAACGTGATCGATGGTCGGCCCGCCGGGCACGGGGCCTCGGACGCGGGCCACTCAACACGCCGACGACTCACACCGCGGGGGCTCCGGTCTCCTCGAGAGCTCCGTCGGCGAGCCGCAGCCAGCGGTTCACCCCGATCTTGGCAAGGAACCGCTCGTCGTGGCTGATCACCATGAACGCGCCCTGGTAGGAGTCGAGCGCGCTCTCGAGCTGGCCCGCACTGACCAGGTCGAGGTTGTTGGTCGGCTCGTCGAGCAGGAGCAGATGAGGGGCCGGTTCGGCGCACAGCACGCAGGCCAGGGTGGCGCGCAGCCGTTCACCGCCAGAGAGTACCCCCACCGGCAAGTGCGCGCGGGCGCCCCGGAAGAGGAATCGGGCGAGCAAATTCATCCGCTCCGCCTCGGGCCGCTCGGGGGCGAACGCGGCGAAATTCTCCGCCACGGTGCGGTCCAGTTCCAGCAGGTCCAGGCGCTGCGAGAGATAGGCGATCCGTCCGTCGTTGCGCGTGATCTCCCCGCTGTCCGGCGCGAGATCGCCGGTGATCAGCCGCAGCAGGGTGGTCTTTCCGGCACCGTTGGGCCCGGTCAGCGCGATTCGCTCGGGGCCGCGGATAGTCAGGTCGACGCCGCCGTCGGCGAACACGGCCTGGCCGGCGTGGTGCACCTGCATCCCCTCGCCGAGGAAGAGGTTGCGTCCAGCGGGCACCTGGGTGTCGGGCAGTTCAAGGGTGAGGCGCTGTTCCTCGCGCAGGGCGCGTCCGGCCTCGTCGAGCCGGGCCTTGGCCTCGCTGACCCGGGACGAGTGCATCTGGCCGGCCCGGCCCGCAGACTCCTGCGCGCCGCGCTTCATGTTGCCGGCGAAGATGCGGGGCAGGCCTGCGTTCTTGAGGTTGCGGGCGGCGTTGCTCTGGCGGCGTTCGGCGCGCTCGCGGGCCTGCTGCATCTCCCGCTTCTCTCGCTTCAGCTCCTGCTCGGCGTTGCGGACGTTCTTCTCCGCGACCTCCTGCTCGGCGCGCACGGCCTCCTGGTACTCGGTGAAGTTGCCGCCGTAGAAGCGCAGTTCATCGCTAGCGAGTTCGGCGGTACGTTCCATGCGGTCGAGCAGTGCGCGGTCGTGGCTGACCAGGAGCAGGCAGCCGTTGAAGTCCGCCAGCACGTCGTAGAGCTTGTGCCGGGCTTCCAGATCGAGGTTGTTGGTCGGCTCGTCGAGCAGCAGCACGTCGGGGCGCCTGAGCAGCTGGGCGGCGAGGCCGAGGGAGACGACCTGGCCGCCACTGAGCGTGCTCAGGCTCCGGTCCAGCGCGAGGCCGCCCAGCCCGAGACGGTCGAGCTGGGCGCGGGTGCGCTCCTCGATGTCCCAGTCGTCACCGATGGTGGTGAAGTACTCCTCGCTCACGTCCCCGGATTCGACGGCGTCCAGGGCGCGGATCACCGCGGCGATGCCGAGCACCTCGGCGACCGTGAGGTTTCCGGTCAGAGGGATGCTCTGCGGGAGGTAGCCCAGGGTCCCGTTGATTGAAACCGAGCCGGTGGCGGGCTTGAGTTCTCCGGCGATCAGCTTGAGCAGCGTGCTCTTGCCGGAACCGTTGGGTGCGACCAGGCCCGTGCGGCCGGTGGCCACGGTGAAGGACAGGTCTGTGAAGACCGGGGTGTCATCAGGCCAGGTGAAGGAGAGGTTCGAGCAGACGATGGCAGCGTCGGACATGGAGCGACCTCGAAGAATTAAGGGCAGACAGACCTCTGCCCTGGGCAGTGTGGGAAAAAGGGGTACGACGAATCAGCCACGCCGGCAGCACTACTGAGCGCTGTCCGGTGGCTGGTCAAATCCGGATCTCACCCGGAGATGTCGTCTTCACCCACCACGTCTGCCACTCCTCGATTGCACAATGCAGTAACTCGTACCGTAGCAGGGGTTGCTCCCTGCCTGGTCCGGGCAGTGTTTGCCCGAGCAGCTTCAGCGTCGCTGCCATCGGTCCGACGCGTCGGCTGAGTCGAGAGCGGTAGGCGGACCTGACCGCCGCCAACCACCCCGCTGGCCAACTGAAGCGCTCACACCGGCCAACTGCGCTGCTCAGCCACAGCCTCAGATGGACTCCAGGGTCCTGAATGGTTGACCACCGGTCGACGAACTGGCCAGCTGCGGACCGACAGCAACCGCTGACCTGCGGGCTCGCCCGAATGCTGTGGCCATGCATACGCGGAGTCACAGGATCTGTGACGGACCGCGATCCGGCACCGGGGATGTAGTGGCGTGGGCGGCTGGCCAAGGCGGTCGGTACTCACGAATGGGCAACCCCTGATCAGTCCGTCGCCAGCGTGTCGGTGCCCATGTCTAGACGCATGGCTGTTCGGACGTCCGCCAAGGAATTCATCACCTCTGGGAAGATGCGTTCGCACTCCTCGTCGCCGTTCTCCATGCCCGTGCCGGTCGCGTCTCTCAGCTTGCGCACGCTCCGGAAGTACGTGAGTGCCGGCTCAACGACTGCGCGGGGCGCAAAGACCTCAAGCTGGTAGCGCAGTTCGTAGCACCTGGCAAACGTCTGCCGCGCCACTACGATGCGCTCAGCATCCGGAAGAGAGCGGTTAAGGACGATGACCTGTAGGTCGCTGCGAACCTGCGCAAGCGTCGCCAGGTAGGCGCTGTATAGCTCCCGCTTGTTGCGTCGCCACTCACCAGCCGTCTCGCGTCGGTCTTTGCGCACCTCCACGAGGACTGTCGATCCCATGGCGATGGTCGCACCGAGAAGTGTGGCCCCCAACGTTGTCCACTCCATCTCAGCAAGCTAAGGGAGATGTGCTGTTCGAGGTAGGGCGCCTTTCGGCGGTTGCCGTCCGTGGTTGGACTGCGAAGACCTGTCCTTCGCGCAATCATCGAAGGTGTGATTTCGAATTCCAGGCGCGCCCGGTTCGCGCCGCCGTATATCGCGCCGATGCTGGCCATGTCGGGACCGCTGCCCGCGCGGGATGAGGACTGGGCGTTCGAGGTCAAATGGGACGGTGCGCGGTGTGTCCTGATGACTGAAGGCGACGGTGCGGTCCACCTGGCCTCCCGGGCAGGCAGTGATGTCACCGTCACGTACCCCGAGTTGCAGACGATGGGCGGATTCTTGCGTGGCAGCAGTGTCGTCCTCGACGGCGAGGTCGTAGCCCTGGACCCGGCAGGGCGGCCGGATTTCGGGCTGCTCCAGCGCCGGATGGGTGTGGCGAACCCCCCGCCGTGCCACCCGTCTGGCACGGGAGATCCCCGTTCATCTGATGATCTTCGATGTCATGTTCCTTGACGGCCGCCTGCTGCTCGACTCCTCATACCGCGCGCGTCGCCAGATCCTGTCCGGCCTGGGACTGGCCGGTCCGCACTGGTCGACGCCCGCATCCCTTCACGGGCACGGTGCCCAGGCATGGGACGCCGTTGTGCGCGAGGGCCTGGAAGGGCTGGTCGCCAAGAGACTTTCTTCCCCGTATACGCCGGGAGTCCGTTCGCCTCACTGGCGCAAGACCAAGAGAGTGGAGACCCTGGACGTCGTCATCGGCGGCTGGACACAGAGCCGCGGTGCACCCCGGGGCATGCCGGGTGCGGGTGCGGTCCTGGTCGGCGTGGACGCGCCGGACGGTCTGCGGTACGTAGGGTCGGTGGGCTCGGGGATGTCCGGACGTGAGCGCGGCGAACTCGCCTCGTACCTGGCAGTCCTCGCTCGCACCGAGTCGCCGTTCACTGACCCGGTCCGGGTGGCTGACGCGCACTGGGTCGAACCGCGACTGGTTGCGGAAGTCGCCGTCCTCACGTGGACCGCCGCCGGTCGTCTGCGTCATCCGGTCTGGAAGCGGCTGCGGCCGGACCCGACCCGGCTGGACTGAGTATCGGACAGCGGCGTTCGTCTCCCGCCCTGCTCCGCGTCGTAGAGCATGCCAGCGCCAGCATTTCTGCCTCTTCTCAGCGAAGTTAGTCGCCGCAGATGCCGCTGACCTGGGTGGACCGGATTGGCTGAGACAGCCGTCACGGCTTGGGATGCCCCGCTCGCCGGGGACGCTGTCCTTGGACAGTGAAGCCAGTCGCCATGTCATCCAATCGAGGCGTTTGACACCGAACCTAGGCGTCCACGCCCTCGCGCCGCCCCGACCGCCCGGTAACGCCGTTGGCCGGTACCGCCGCGATCGGGGCGGTTGTGCATCTGCCGGGCGCCGTCATCGAGGAGGGCCGGGGCCTGTCCTCGATGACGGCATCATGGCCGACGCCGCTTACCGTCTGCTGCTGGCCTGACGGCCCGGCCTCACTTCAGGTGCCGGCCGAAGAACCGGTCCCCGTCCTCCACCTCGAACCACGGGGTACCGACGTGTCCGCCCAGATTGGCGTGCAGCGTCTTCTCCTTGCTGCCGAAGGCATCGAACAGGTCCAGTGCCCGCTGCCGGGGGTTCCCCTCGTCGTCCCACTGCAGCAGGAACAGCAACGGAACGGTGACCTGCCGGGCCTCTTCGCGCTGGGCGCGGGGCACATAACCCCCGGCGAAGAAACCGGCGGCCGCGATGCGCGGCTCGACCACCGCCAGCCGAATGCCGACGGCGGTCCACCCCGAGTACCCGACCGGGCCGCCGATCTCGGGCAGCGCAAGGAGGGCGTCCAGGGTGGTCTGCCATTCCGGGACCGCCTTTTCGACCAGCGGGCCGATGAAGGACTCGAAGATCTCATCGACCGGCTCGCCGGCCTGCATCGCCCGGCGGAGGTCGGCGCGAGCCTGCTCATCAACGGCGGAACGGGGCCGGTCACCGCACCCGGGGGCGTCGATGGAGGCCACCGCGTAGCCGTACGCCGCGGAGTGCCGGGCCCGGGCCACCAGCCGGGATTCCCCCTTGGGCAGGCCGTTGTTGTGGGCCATCAGGATCAGCGGGGCCGGTGCGGGGGATTCTGGCGTCCACAGGGTGCCGGGGATCTCGCCGAGGGTGAATTCGCGCTCGAGGACGCCGTCGTCGAGGCGCTGTTCGGAAGTGAATTGCATGGTCGTGCCTTTCGGGAGTGCTCTTGAACGGCGCTCCCGGACGACCTATCGCCCGACCGTGACTCCGGAGGAGAGCACCCATGTCAATACGTTCACGGGTACCACCTCCTCGTTCTCTCGCACGGCCTCCCGAAAGTTAGCAGTGGTCGCCGTGGTCCGCCAAACGGGTTTTTGCGGAGGCTCTGTGGCTGGATGCCACGGAGCCACTCGCCTAAAGGCCAAGGCCGTGTGGTCAAGGGCTTCGGGCCTTGGCCCGGGCCTGGTACAGCTGCGACGATGCCGCCGCCATGAGCCTCCGTGGTGGGCCGGGCGCGCCCCGGGCTCCCGTTTACCACGTACCTCCGCCACCATCCTTTGACATCGAAGTAAGTCCGCCCAGGTCAGCTGATTGAGGTGGACCAAGTTGATTGTCAAAGGACAGACGCCCCGGCGGCGACGGCGAGCAATTCCGCCGCGCCAGCCGAAAGCTCCCGGACGAAGTCGGCCTGCTCGTCGGCCATCCAGCGTTCGGTGGCCAGGCGGGCCACAGCCATGCCGACATCGGTGTGCCCCGTCGCGCAGTCTGCTGGTCGCAGCCGTGTGCTTCAGGTTTGGTTTCCGAGCCGGAGCCTCAGCTGTTGGCCAGGGTGCGGTCCAGGAGGGGGAGCAGGCGGTCCCAGTGGCGCTGCAGTCCGGCGAGATCGAAGGCGTCGGTGTCGGACATGGTGAACCCGTGGACGGTGCCGGGGTAGATCTCGGAGGTGTAGCCGACACCCGCGGCGTCCAGGGCCCGGTTGAGCTCGCCGAGGGCCTCGGGCGTCAGGTCGCTTTCGGCGTGGCCGAAGTGGACCTGGGCGGTGATCTCGGCGAGGGCGTCGGGCCCGTCCGCGCCCACGGGGCCGTGGAATCCGGCGACGGCGGCCACCTGGCCGGGGTGGGCCGCAGCGGTGCGCATCGCCAGGAGGCCGCCTATGCAGTAGCCGGTCACCGCGACCGGTCCGGCGCCGACCTCGGGCTGGGTGGTGAGGAACCTGAGGTAGGGGTCGGCGTCGCTCAGGACACGTTCGGCGGTGTGCGCCTCGATCAAGGGCATCAACTGGGCCATGAGCGCGGGCCGGACCTCTTCTCCGATGTGCTCGGGAAGTTCGATCACCGGTGCCGGGCCGTGCCGGTAGAAGAGGTTGGGGACGAGCACGTAGTACCCGTGCCCGGCCAGTTCGCGGGCCATCTCCCACAGCACGGGCCGGATGCCGAAGCCGTCCGCGTACATCAGCACCCCTGGGTGCCGCTCGCCGTGATCGGGGTAGGCGGCGAAGGCGTCGGCCTGGCCGTCCGTGGTGGGAATCTGCAGCGTCTTGGTGGGCATGAATTCTCCTGTCGTGGTTGATGTGTGGAGCCTGTGATCAACACGACGGAGGCGGAGCCCGCGCAGCAGCGCAAGATCCTCGATCGAACAGCGGGCCCGCACCGGCCCGTACGGCGCTCAGAAGAGCACCGGGTCACCAATCCGTGTGTGGCGCAATGCCGTCCCGGTATTCATGGCCGCACAGAATAGCCCACCGGACAAAGGCCGACGCCAGCACCCCAGTCCACAGTGCGGTTCACGAGAATGATGTCGGACAACACCTCGGATCCTGAACCCGGGCTGTCAAGGGGAGGCTGATCTGTTGGCCTCTGCTCATGCCGGTGTCGTCCGGGATCGTGCGTATCTGATGTAGTGGCGGAAGGAGCCGTATGTGATCAAGCAGTCGTGGTGGTCCATGAGTTCTGTCCAGATCTGCCGTCCATCGAGCCCTCTGCAGATCATGCTCTCGACCAGGTCGGCGAGTTCGGTGTCGAGGTACCGGTGACCCTTGTACGACGGCGCCACGGACGACACCAGCAATCCCCTCCCCGGTATGACCTCCACGAAGATCATCCCACCCCGGTCAGCCAACGTGACAATGCCCTTGACCGGCGTCGGCGGGGTATGCGGCAGTCCGGCGAGAGGATCAACTACGGACAGCCGAAAGTGTCCTGTGCCACTGGATCCTGACCAACGCCGGTTTGTGACACTGAAGATTGATCGCCGCAGATCACGTTCGCCCGGAGCCCAGCTCGCCGTCGTGAGGTCGATGCCGGATGACCTCTTCTGAGCGGGGTGTTCTTGCGACATGGTCTATGGGTTCTATCGGTCGGCACTGGCGGGCATATGGGTGTCGAGGAAACCCAACAGCCTGGTGAGCAGGTCGGACACCGCGTGCGGCAAGTCGATGTGGTGGCCCTCGGAGGGGTAGACGACGAGCGTGGAGTCCGCACCGTGGTGGGTGAGGGCATGGTGGAACTCGATCGCCTGTGTCGGAGGGGTGCATCGGTAGCGTCCGCCGGTGACATTCAGGACCGGGGTCCGCACCTGGTCGGCGAAGAAGACCGGGCTACGGGTGAAGAAGTGGCCCTCGGGCTCGGTCGGGGAGGAGCCGAGGAACAGTTCGTCGAAGTCGGGGATGTTCGACGTGAAGTGCTGACTGATCCAGTTGGTCACCGGTGCCATCGGAATCGCGGCGGCGAACCGCTGGTCCTGAGTGACCAGCCACGCCGACATATAGCCCCCGTAACTGCGGCCGGTCACGGCGACTCGGGCGGGATCGATGAGACCGCGCGCGGCGAGCGCCTCGACTCAGCTTGTGAAGTCTCCCCCGTCGCGAAATACGACGATGCCGGCCCAGTACCACTCGCTCTCTTCGGGCCCGTCGGAGGCGACCGCCACCACACTGTTCCCGCTCCACTCGGCCTCCCAGACCGACCAGCCGGACGGCGACAGCCGGCTGACCGAGTCGTCGTCGGTCTCGACGCGCTCGTCGATCCGAACCCCACGCCCCCCGCCTTGTCGACAACGGTCACGCGCCGACCGGCACGGGACAGCTCGAGCGCGATCGATGATCCGATCACGCCCGCTCCGACCACTACGACGTCCGTACTCATATCGGATTCCTCCTCGGTCGTGCGGTACCTCGATGGACCCCGGGCGGCAACGCGGTGACAACGGGATCGCCGGCGTCCCACGCGCCGTACGACCAGTCTCATCGGGGGCTCGCGCACAGACATCTGGCTGCCGTCAAACGTCGTCGCCTGTCGATGCGACGGACGTCGAGGCGCCGGGGCCAGGCAGGGGACCTGAAGAAGGTCCTCGGAGCGCGTCGTGGGCGATCCGAGCCGAGCGGGTGGTGAGCCGGGGATGAATGCGATTCCAGGCCGTCGCCCGGGCGGTCCCGTTGCGGTCGGTGATCTGCGTGGTGGCGCTTCGGGCTCGCCCCAGGTGTACGACCTGGCGACGCGGAACTCCTTGCCGTGCTTCGGGGGCTGCCCGCTCTCGCCTTGGGGCGGGTAGATCCGGGGGCGGGGCACTGGCTTGCGCATCACCCGGTCCGAGCGCAGCGGCTCCGCGGCGAACTGGGCGCTGCAGGCGAAGCGCCGACCCGCCAAGCGCCCAGCGCACAGCCATCGCGAAGCACGCGACGCGATCGATCTGAGCCTCGTTGGGGCGAATCCGGGCCTCGGTGCCTTCTACGCCGCCCGCTCGTCTTCATCCCCGCGCGCCCCTTTGCTCGCACCGCCCCGACGAATAGGACACCGTCAAAGTCCGAAGTCTTCGCGTGCATGAAGCGGGGGTCTCGTTGGTTTGTTTGTGATGACAAACCTGGAGACCCTCGCGACTGCACCGTACGTGAGGATCGATGGCTCTCTGGCAAGAACGCGGCGAATGGGCCGTCCTCCGCGGCTGACGGATGCCGAGCTGTTGACGCTCGCGGTAATGCAGGCAGTCCTGGGCTTCGTCTCCGAAGCCCGCTGGCTGCGGTTTGCTCGCCGCCCCCGCCCGTCGCGTACGAGGGGCAGTTGCGGTCGAACCGGTTGGAATCGCGCAGACCGGGCCGCCGGCAGCGGACGCGTGACGGGATCCATGAGGTTGTCAGGTTCCAGACATGCCGGTTTCAGACAGTGAACGACCCTTCTTGATCGGGGAGTTGGGCTTACAGACTGGGCGTCGCCCTTGGATGCCCTACCGGGCGCCCTCGAAAGGAGACCTCGTGAAGAAGATCCTGTCTGTGGCCGCGAGCCTGGCGATCGCCGCAACCTGTGGCCTTGGCATGGCGCTTCCCGCGCACGCCGCTGACGCGACCGGCGTCACGACTGCGGCGAGCCGGTCGCTGCAGTCCTCTATTGACACCTCCTCCATGGACCCGCAGCACCAGGCCATCGTCGACCGGATCCTGGCCAAGCTGCCCGCCGACTGGGAGGCCCGCCTCGACGCGGCCAAGGCCAAGTACGGTCTGAAGGGCGAGGAGTGGCAGCAGATCCGCGACGACGCGATCAACCCCGGCGACTACCAGTGCCGGACGACCGACCTGTCGACGTACGCCAACTCCCTCCTCGATGGCGCCCAGGACCCGTTGACCATCTTCATCCTTTCGCTCTTCGGCGGCTTCGACATGCCCACCTACGACGCGCTGATCTACGGCAAGGAGTCGTCGTCGAACACGTTCGGCGTCAAGGGTGAGTACACCCAGCAGCTCAACTCCGAGATGAAGAACCTCAAGCGCTTCTGGGATATCGACTCGGCGCGCATCGAGCTGATCCCCATGCACGGCGCGGACGTCTTCACCAGCCCGGACCGGCTCGCCCGCACGCTCTCCGTGCTGTACGGCGGCACGCCCGAGGAGAACCTCGACCTGGCCGACATGTTCATCGAGCTGGTCGACTCGGAGCCGGTCCTCCAGGGCGGCGCCAACCCGATCTTCACCTTCAACGCCTTCGCCTACAGCGAGAAGGACGACCCGGAGCCGCTCGGCATCACGGACCGGATCATCATGGGTGACGGCATCCTGCAGGGAATGAACGCGGTGAACCTGGGCGACGTCGCGCCGCGCGGCATCCTGGGCCACGAGTTCGGTCACCACGTCCAATACCAGAAGAACCTCTTCGAGAGCGACCTGACCGGCCCGGAGGCCACCCGCCGCACCGAGCTCATGGCGGACTCGTTCGGCACGTACTACCTGACCCACTCCCGCGGCGAGTCGCTGAACGCGGCCCGCGTCCTCAAGTCCGAGAAGTCGTTCTACCAGGTCGGCGACTGCAGCTTCACCAGCTCCGGCCACCACGGCACGCCCAACCAGCGGCTCAACTCGGCGACCTGGGCGGCGGGCGTGGCCAACGAGGCGCCGAACCAGGGCCACATCCTGCCCGCCCTCGCGTTCGACAAGCTCTTCGAGGCCAAGCTGCCCGACCTGGTCAAGCCGGACAGCAAGTAACGGTCACCACCACGCCGCGGGGCGATGAACACCTGAGCGGCTGAGGACCCGCGCGGGACGGGCCGGATCACGCACCGGCCCGTCCCGCGCGCCCACGCGTCCATGGCACGAGCCCGACCGCGTCACAGCCAGCCGCGACGGCTGGCCTGGACACCGAGCTGGAACCGGGTCTTGGCGCCGAGCTTCTCCTGGAGGCGGGCGATGCGCCGGGCAACGGTGCGCTCGCTCACACCGAACTCACGGGCGATCGACTCGTCGGTCAGCCCGGCGCTGAGGTAGCTCAGGAGCTGCCGCCCCTCAGGGGCCGCCTCGCTCTTGACCGGCTCACAGGCCGGCGGGAGCGGAACGGCGATTCGCCAGTACGACTCGAAGACGCCGATCAGCCCGTCCAGGAGCCCCGACGGCTGCACAACGACACTGTGGTGTCCCGTACGGTTCGGGGCGGCGACGGACACCACGGCGAAACGGTCGTCGCAGACAAGCACGTTCAGCGTGAAATCGGGGAAGACCCGGGCCTGTTCTCCCCGGGCGACGCACTCGTGCGCCACTTCCAGCGCCTTGGGGTCCTGCAGGATATTGGCGCTGTACACCACTCGGTAGTCGATGCCGCGGTCCAGCGCGTCCAGCGTGCCAGGGCCTACCTCCGGCACCCGGTCGCTCCCGCCCACCGGCCCTATCGACAGCGCGCGCACCTGGGACACGGCCCCGTTGTGCACCCGTGACTGGATCTCCCCGCGCCGCTCGGAGGTATCGACGACCTCGACGTAGCTCGCTCCGGCGGTGTGGTCGAGCCAGTACCGCGACAGGGCCGTGGCGCTCTCGTGGGCGATCCGGGCCTGGCGCGCGCGCCGCTCGGCGACCGCCTCCAGCACTCCGCGGGGCGGCTGGGCGGTCAGCCTGCCGTCCGTACGGGACACCAGGCCGATGTCGCTGAGTTCGGCGACGGCTTCCTTGAGGCCGTCGAGCGGCGACCCGACCAGCGCCGGCCGGTCCGTGAGCTCGGTCAGGGTCTGCGGACCCCGTTCCACGAGCGCGAGGTAGGCGGCCTCCGCTGTCGCGGAGAGACCGAGAGCCTGCAACGGGCGCAGTGTGCGCATGTCCCCCCAACCCGGCGCCGCCGCACGGCACCACCCACCGACCCCGTTCTACGGTGGCTGTCATTCCGCCAAAGATCGTCAGCCTAACACCGGCATGATCACGCGGACCGGGAGCGGACGGCGTGACGGGCCGCGCTGATGAACGCGCCGGCGGAAGCGTCGACAGTCGGTCCGCGCCCGCCGGCATCGGGGGCGCCCGACCACCCCGCCGACCCACCCGGCGCCGCCCACCCTCAGCCGCACACATCACCGCCCTCGCGTCAGAACCTGCACACGCCAGCACGATCCGCGCCCGTAACGCCACTGCCTGCGCAGACGTCGCCTGCCGAGCCCAACGCTCCAACACCGCACGCTCGTCAGTTGGCAATGGTGATCGTGGCGTTGTCCAGACCGAGGTCTTCCCACCGGAGTCCGCAGACTTCAGCCGGACGTAGACCCATGAGGGACAGCAGAAGCGGAGCGTACAGCCGTTCTTCCTTGAGCCGTGAACGAACGTCTGAACCTCCGCGATGTTCCAGGGCCTCACCTCCTGCTTGTTCTTCCGCTCTTCCTTGCGTGCCCTACGCGGAACGGTCACGTGCTGGGCCGGCTCCCCACACCGCGGACGCCAAGGACGTGCCGGACACGGAGGGGAAGCCCTGGAACGCTCGCCGTTACGGCCGCTCGGCGGTGACGAGTGAACGGAGATCGTCATGCAGCGAGGGCCCTGCGGCCACGACTCCGCTGTCGAGCTGGGAGACGATACCTCCGGCCTCACTCACGATGAGCGCGCCGGCGGCCCAGTCCCAGAGGGCGAGTTCGTCCTCGTAGTACGCGTCGCACCGGCCGGTCGCGACCCAGCACAGGTCGAGGGCGGCGCTCCCGCCGCTGCGGATGTCACGCACCACGGGAAGCAGCCTGGGCAGGAGGGCGGCCTGGCGCGCCCGTGCGCCGGCCCGATACGAGAAGCCGGTGGCGACGAGTGCTGCGGGCAGTCCGACGGCGGTGCTGACGGACACCGGCTCACCGTTCAGCCGGGCGCCGTCACCCTGGACCGCCGAGAACATTTCGTCCCGGGCCACGTCGTACACGGCACCGGCGACCGTCTGCCAGCCGTCACCGCTCGACCGCTGACATGCGATGCTCACGGCCGAATGCGGGATGCGGTAAAGGTAGTTGACCGTGCCGTCCAGGGGGTCGACCACCCAGCGCAGCCCACTGTGCGACTCCCGTTCGGTGCCCTCCTCGCCGAGGATGCCGTCCTCGGGCCGTTCCGTCGTAAGGAGTGCGATGACGGCTGATTCGCTGGCCAGGTCGGCGTCCGTCACGGGATCGGTGGCGGACGACTTCGTGCCGGTCTGCCGGACGTCATCGACCCGGCGCCGGAGTTCGCCGCCGCCCAGACGGGCCGCACGCACCGCCAGATCGAGCAGGGCCGGGGCAAGTGATGCGAGCAAGTGTGTACCTCCACGGGGCGCTGCTCACGATGTCAGTCGATCAGGACACGCATCCACCGGCGACGCAGCAGCCGGCTTCCGCTGATGAAGAACCTGACGATCTCCTCGGCGTTGATGGCCAGGAAAACCAATGGGAACGGGACGTCCCATACGAGCGTCACCAGGGCCGTCAGCGGCACCGCCACCGCCCACTGGGTGAAGATGTCCACCCTGAGCACGAATATGGTGTCGCCGCCTGCTCGCAGTAGCCCGTTTTGGATAGTGATGTTCATCGCCCGGAAGAGGAAGACGATCCCCAGCACAAGCGCAGTGTCGCGGGCGACGCCGAGTGTCTCCGGGGCGACTCCGTCGTAGAGCACGGGCAGCCAGAAGTAGGCCGACAACAGCACGAGACAGGTGCCGAAGGCGATGCCTGCGGTCCAGATCAGCAGCGCCTTGCTCAGGCTCCAGGTCCGCTCTGGTTTCCGCTCGCCGAGACTGCTGCCGACCATGACGCCGGCAGCCGTCGAGACGCCTATGAAGACGGCGATGGCGAACGACTCGAGTGGGTTGACCATGGACAGCACGGCCAGTTCCATGGTGCCCGCCCTGCCCACCAGGATGCTGTACGCCAGGATGCCCAGCGCCCAGGAGGTGGAACTGAGGGAGACCGGCACGCCGACGCGCCGCACCTTCGCCGAGATCCCGTCCCTGAAGCCGTTGACGCAGTCCCGCAGGCGGAAGGCCATCACGTTCCGGGACAGGTACACGTAGCCCACAAGCAGCAGCGCCTCGGCGCAGGTGCTGGCCAGTGTGGCCCAGCCGGCGCCTCTGACGCCGTATGCGGGCAGCCCCCAGTGGCCGAAGACGAGCGCGTACGCCAGCGTGAGGTGCAGGAGGATCCCCACTAGCGCGCAGGCGGCGGCCACCCGGGCCTGTCCCACGCAACGCAGGGCCGCTGCCAGTGACGAGATCACCGCGAACGGCAGGATCATCCCTATGACGGCCCTGACGTACTGGGCGCCCAGATCGATGACTCGGGGATCTTCCGTGGCCACGGCGACCAGGGGTCTGGCCCAGGAAAAGCAGGCTGCGAAGGCAGCGAACGCTATGCCGACGGTGATGGCCGTGGTCACTGCACTCGCACAACGGGCCCGGGCTGCGTCACCGCTGCCCCGGAACTGCGCGATGATCACGGCACCGCCGTCAGCCATGCCCATGGTGGCCAGCATTACCACGAAAACGACACGGCTTCCATAGCCGATCGCGGCGATCTCGTCGGTGCCGAGACGGGCTACCAGAACCGTGTCGACCATGGTGCGTGACGTCGACAACAGGGCCTGCAGGGTCACCGGTACGGCGGTCGTCACCAGCGCCGAGACGAACGCCCGGTCGCGAGCCAGCCCAAGGCCGCTCGGTTCGGTGGGCGCGGCGACCCTCACCGTCTCAGGCATGAAGGTCCCGGGAGATCGGCTCCGTGACCCTGAACCCGCTGAACCTCCCGGTGAAGCCCGCCCGTTGCGGGGAACAGGCCATGACACCGACCTGGCAGGTCGTGGGCAACGGCAGATACCCGAGACGCAGCAGCTGCCAGTCACCTGCCGGGGTCCGGAATTGGACTCGGATGGCGGTGTCGTGCCGGGTCATCCGCAGTGTGACGGAGCCGGCCGCCTCGGGCACCGTGATCACGGACCAGTCGGAGAAGTCCCGGGTGATGACACAGCTGAGGTGCGTATGGCCGTCAGTGAACTCGACGCCGGTCTTCACCCAGTTGTTCTCGTCGGCCCTCAGCATCAGCCCCATCTGGTCATAGAGCGTTTCGTAATCTCCGGCCAGAGTGACCTGCGCGGTGAAGTCACCCGTCACCTCCTGGCCGAAGAAGTGTCCGTCGTCGCGGACGAAGCCGTAGAACGTCTCCCGCCAGAAGTCCGTCTTGTCGCCTGTGGTGACCACGAGGCTGCCCTTGTCCACGGACCAGCGAGGAGGCTCATTGAGCCACTGCATTTTTCCGAACACGTCTTCTCCAGCGCGGCGTTGAGGGAACTTCTGCGGCTCAGACTGCCGGAACCGGCTCTTCCCCGGCCGGCCCGGTCACCGTCCTGGCCACTCGCTGAGCCTCTTCGAGGATAAGCTTCAGATACTGGTCGGAGAGCCTGGTCACCGGAGGCAGCACGTGGCACACATCGATGCTCTGGTCAGGGAAGGGCAGAGCCAGCCCCGCGATCGGGAGCACCTCGGGTCGCGGATGGGCGTCGAACCGGACGCCGAGTCCGGAAGGAGCCTGGGTCTGACCGAAGTCGACCACCGCTCCCATGACCAGAACTCTCTCCCCGTTCACTTCGCCCAGCACCGCGGCAAGACCACGGCCGTCGTCGCCGACGGCGGCCGCCAGCTCCCTCCGGAATTCGAGCGCCAAGCCGTTCGCCTCGAAGTCACCGAAAGCAGCCGCGAGTTCCACGTCCGTCCCGGGCCATTTCCGGACGAAGCGCCGGTAGTTGAGCCGCTCCGTCGCACGGTTCCCCGCGACACTGCGCGCGTGCGGCAGGTGGATGCCGAAGACGTCCTGACCCATGACGATCGCTGTGCCGGTGGCGCAGATACGGTGGGCCCACTCGAGATCCTCCACGCCGTATCCGCGGAAGTCCTCGTCGAAGTACAGATCGTGCTCCAGGACAAGGCGGGTCGGTAGCGCGATCAGCGCGGTCCAGGCGAAGGCCCAGGGGATGACGTGGTCGACCTGCAGCCGGATGTCCAGGCGGACCTCGTCCGCCGCGTCGAGTTCGGCCAGCTTCTCCCGGTAGTGGCTGAACGGCCTGACCACGACGTTGTGGACATCGCTGTTGTTGTTGTCGTAGCCGATCATCTGGCCGATCACGCAGACGCTCTGCCCGTAGGCGAAGTGCTTCCGGTAGAGGTTCTCCAAGAACCGCGGGGGCAGGGCCATGTCCGCGTCCAACTGGACCATCACCTGCCCGGATGCCTGCCGCATGGCCAGGTTTCTGGCACGGGTGATCTGCCACTCGTCACCGGACAGCACGGAGATGATGGTGAGGCGGTCCGTGAACTCGCTGCACAGCGCCACGTACTCAGGTGAGTACTCCATGACCCCGACCAGCACCTCGAACTGAGAGCTGTCCAGGGTCTGTTCGGCCAATGACTCGAAACAGAGCCGGATGTTGTCGAGCCGTTGTTTGTAGGGGATGACAATGCTGAACTTTAGGTTGCTCACGCGGTGCTCCCAGCAGATGCGATGTCGAAGAGGACCTTGCAGCTCGCCGATCGCGTCGGATTCACCGACTTGCTGCTCATGTCGACCCCCAGTGTGGCGAAGCCGTCTTGGAAGTCGGTCAGCGGTACCACGTGGCTCACCAGGCGCTCGGCTGGGATGCGTCCGCTGGTGATGAGATGGAACGCCTCGAGGAAGGAACCGTGCAGGGAGTCGATTGAACCGATCACCGACAGGCTCCGGTCTGCGAGGTGCATGCCGTCGATCGTGAACTGCTTCTCCTTCAAGCCGATCGACATGAAGGTGCCGCCGCATGCCATCAGCGGATAAAGCTCTTCGAGGAGCCCCGAGGTGGTGTCGACCACCACGTCGAGGGGTGCGTCGGGATCGCCGAAGTGGCCCGAGCGGGCATCGTCGAGCGAGGCGTAGGCGCGGGCCGCGTCCGGCAGTCGGTCCTTGGCGAACGAGAGCCGCTCGGGCGACGTCTCGATCACAGCAGGGGCGAGGCCCTTCAGGCTCAGGGCCCAGGCGTACAGCAGCCCGAGCGGGCCGGCCCCGAAGACGTAGGTGTACGCGGCCATGGTCGGCGGCTGGATCTTGCGGACCCCGCTCAGCACGCAGCTCAGGGGTTCGGTCAGAGCCGCTGCCTGGAGCGACACGTGATCGGGGAGCACGTGGACGAATTCCGAGGTGGTCAGGAAGCGGTCGGCGAACGCACCGTCGTAGCTGACGCCGCTCTCGGTTCCCATCTTATTGATGCAGTGGTTGATCCGCTGTGTCCGGCACATCCGGCACTTGCCGCAGTACGGAGTGGGGTTGATGACCACTCGGTCGCCGACCTTGACGTTCGTGACAGCCGGCCCGCACTGGGACACGACGCCCGTCGCCTCGTGTCCGAGCGTCACACCGGGGACGGCGATCGGGTACGAACCCGCCACGATTCCGAGGTCCGTTCCACATATTCCGCAGAACTTGATGTCGACCACAACGTCGTCGGGGCCGGTGGCATGGAGGTCCGGAACCTCCTCGAGGGTCACGTTCCAAGCGCCGTGGTACTTGAGAGCCCGCATGCCGGTTACTCGCTTTCCAGTTGCTGGAGGGACGTTCGCAAAGAGGCCAGGATGTCGTGCACGTCGGACTCGGTGACCGTCAGCGGGGGTCTGACCTTCACTGTGTTGCCGAACCCGTACCGACTCCCGCGGACGATGAGGCCGTTCTCGCGTGAGATCGCGATGAATCGGGCCACCTCGGAGGCCGAGGGCAGGTCGAAGGCGAGCATCAGCCCGATTCCCTTGACATTGCTGACCTGGGGGAAGAGTGCCGGGAGTTCGGTCAGCCCGTCCTTGAGGACCTTGGACACGGTGGCCACGTTCTCCAGGACCTCGTGGTCCCTGATGTACTTCACTGTCGCTTCGAGGGCGACCAGGGCCAGTGGATTGGCCCCGGAAGTGGTGGAGTGCTCCCACGGTTCGAGGACATCCAGTTCCTTGCGCATCAGAACGCCGGCGACTGGGATGCCGATGCCTCCCGCCCCCTTGGCGAACGTGATGATGTCCGGCCTCAGATCCTTGGCGAAACCGTTCGACGCGAAGAAGGCTCCGGTCCTGCCGAACCCGGTCTGCACCTCGTCGGCGATGATGAGGATCCCGTGTCGGTCACAGACCTCCCGCAGCACCGAGAAGTACTCAACGGGCGGCGTGATGTTGCCGCCGTTGCCAAGGACGGGCTCGATGATGAGCGCAGCGACCTGTCCGCTCGACGCGAACTCGACGAAATCCTCAAGGCGTTGCGCACACAGCATCCTGCAGCTCGTCGGCTCCTGGCGGTAGAAGCAGTGGGCGCAGTCGGGGGCCGGTATCTTCAGGGAACCCGCGAAGGGCAGACGGAAGCTGCTCTGCCGGAATGAGTTTCCGGACATCCCGGTGGTCGCGATGCTCTGGCCGTGATGCGACAGGAACAAGGAGACGACGTCTGTTCGTCCGGTCGCCTTCTGGGCGATACGCACGGCACATTCGTTGGCCGTGGAGCCGATGATGTCCCGGAACCAGTAGCTCTCGATGTGATCAGGCAGGAACTCGCGCAGCAAATCGAAGATCTCGCGCGACTTGGACCTGGTCAGATCGGAGGACAGGTGGGCGCACCTGTCCAGTTGTGCGTGCACTGCATCGGTCACTTCGGGCAATGTGTATCCGAGGGAAACGTTGAATGTTCCCGAGGCGCAGTCGATGTGTCTCTTCCCCTGAATGTACAGATGGGCGCCGCGCCCTATGCAGCACTCCAATTGAGCGGATGTTGATCCCGTAGCCGGCATCACAGTCCTCCTTCGCGCACTGTGGCGAAACCCAGATCGTGGTCGAACTTTTAAAACGCTACGAGTGGCGTATACAGTCCTTTCGCTGCACGAGTAGGTGATGTGTATGTCGGACGCATATTCTGCCCGGCATGCGAACGGACCGGTCAGCTGTGGAGTGTGCGGAGCTGACCGACCGGGGTGATGCCCAGTTCCCGGCGGTGCGTCGCGGCACTGGCCCGATAGGTGTCGCTGACCTCGCCCAGGGCGGCGCGGCGGCGGTGGGCACGCATCCGCAGCTCCCAACTCCGGCTGCGCAGGGGCGCGATCGCGAGCAGGTACTCCAGGTCACGGAGCGCGGCGCGTGGCTCCCCGAGCTGGATGTACGCGTCGGCCAAGTCCGCCATCGCCCGCATCCGTTCCTCGTCGAGGTGATTGAGCCACCTGTCCAGTGGTCCGTAACGCGGTACCCCGATGGCGGCGCGGTCGACGTCCCACAGGGACAGTGCTGTGCTGAGCGGTTTGATCGCACGTGCGGTGTCGGCCTCGCCCAGGGCGGCGCGGCCGGCCGTGACCTGATCGAGGAAGGGCAAATCGTCACAGGGGTCGGGCGGGGCGAGGAGGCAGTATCCGCCCGGGACGCTCATAAGCGTCGCTCTCGTATCCGGAGCGCGCCGGAGTGTGCCCACCTGCGTACGAATGTTGGCCACCGCGGAGGTTCGGCAGGACCGGTTCGACGACCGCCACCGTTTCCCCTTTCGCTACGACAGCCCTTCCCCCGTCCTTTGCTGACTGCGCCCGCACCTCGCAGGAAGTACGGGGGCCGACTTTCGGCAGCGATCAAACGGCGCGGCACCGGATCCTTGCCCAGTCGTAGCCTGTCGCATACATCCTTCGCCGTGGCTATGGAGATGCCCGCCTCCCTGGCGATCTCCCGCAGCGAGGATTCGGGCTTCTCGGTCTGCAGCCGACCACGTCGACGGCCTGACATCCTGCTCGGCGACCGTGGCTACGACCACGACGAGTACGGCCGCCTGGTCTGGGCGCAGGACATCAAGCCGGTGATCGCCCGCCGTGGGGTCTCGCACGGCTCCGGCCTCGGCGCTCATCGCTGGGTTGTCGAGCGCACGATCGCCTGGCTCCACGGCTTCCGACGTCTCCGCGTCCGCTGGGAACGACGGGACGACATCCACGAAGCCTTCCTTGGCCTGGCCACCTGCCTCATCACCCATCGCCACGTCCAACGCCTTTGTGAGGACCTCTTAAAGGGCGTGATCTGCCGTCCCGCCCCACCCGCTTGCTCAACTGAACACACCTTCCCCGGGACGCTCGCCGCCGCAGCGCGGCCACCGTCGTCGCAGCCGGGCCCGTACCCGCCGCGATCGGCCTGTCGGACCACTGAGGGTGGGATTCGATGATGCGCAGCGCCGCTGCGGATCTGTCGGTCGGGGAGAGGGGCAGCCCATGGTCCGAATTCAACTTCACGGCGATCACGAACGCATCTTCTCCCGAACCGTCGAAGAACCGTGCCGCGATACACTCCTTGCCGCGGAGCTCCGCCGCCCGAATACGATGCATTCCATCGATGATCCGCATCGACTGCCTGTGCACGGTTATCGGAGGTAACCCAATCTGATGCGAAAGTTTGCTTATGTGCCAGTGCTGTTCGCCGTCGATACTGGATGAGTCAGCCGGCTTGAGTGAATCCAGACGAACCGACACAGATGTCTGTTCACCCCTCTCGGGAGTGATCTGGTCCCCGGGCGCAGGGTCAGTGCCTGCCAAATTGCCCTCGCCAACGCTGCACCGCTCCAGAGCTGTCACTACACGACTCCCCACAGATTGCGTGCTGACATGGGACAGGAGTGAATCGAATGATCCATGGTAGTAGCTAGCTCGCCCGTAGGGGCGGTAACGGATTACCCGCCGAGAAGTGGCCGAATCCCATCTGTTGCAAAGGTGGTGAGAAGGCCTCAATTCCGTTGTTCATCACAAACGGCACACCGCCCGAAGAGCGCTCGCCGCCAGCTCCGGCTCCGCCTCGCTCACGACCACACCGGCCCCCCCCATTCACCTGCGGCCGGCCTCTGACCTGGGATGATGAGTATCGATCGGAGAACACCTGGGCATGCAGATGCGTCAGGTCCCTGCCGTGAGGCCCGGCAGACGCCTGGAACCACAACGCCATGTAAGGCAAAGGGGAATCGGCTACGGTCTCGAAGCACCCCAGCACGGCGCGGTAGATCAAGGCCAGTTCGGCTCGTTCCGCCCGCTCCAGTGCCGTCAGGTCCGGCACATGCCGGCGCGCCAGAACATGTACTTCGTAGGGCCGGCGCGCCGCGAACGGCACGACCGCGATCCAGTGTTCCGAGGACACCACCACCCTCTCTTCGGCGGCTGTTTCCGCGCGTGCGGTCGCGCAGGCCGGGCACGGCGCGCCCCGTTCCCGGGCCTTCCGCGCCGTGTCGGAGAACGTCTGGAAGCATGCCGGGACGCCCACCAGTGGAAGTTGTTCGCGCTGGTAGCGCACGGTCAGTCCCGGCACCTGTTCGGCGAAGGTCACCTTCGGGCAGGACGCGTTCTCGCAGTACAGACGGCGCACACTCAAGTCGACCCGGACGGGGTGGCCGCCGATCGCCGCATCGGCGAGATGCCGGACATAACGGCTGTGGATCCAGTCGCTCACGACGCCGCACCCGCTACATCCTGCTGGAACACGGGAGCGCGTACGAGCTTCGATGACTACGACAGGACCGGAAGCATCGACCGAGAACACCAGTAGGCCGGCCAAGTGGGGTAACAGCTTTGACAGTTCAACAGCACACACTCAAAGGCCGCCCACCCGCAAACCAGGCGACCGCCACACCAGAATGATCTCCGGCTACGAAAATCTTGCCAGAGCCACGTTCACGTGTACGCCGACACCGTGGTCAGTTGTCACGGAAGAGACCAGCGGGGCCCGTGACCTGCCGCGCTGGGTGGCTGTGGGTCGCTGATCTGCTCAAATGGCCTTTCGCCTGTTTCGCGCTCGTGCCCGCTGATGCAGCCGGAAGTCCCAGAAATCAAGGACACCTCCAGTGGTGATGGCGACTCCATGCAGCGTGCGCCTGCGTGGTGTGGACTTTAGTGAGACGGCATCAACCCTTTGCTCCGGCCGGCCGGATCCACCGCTATGACGCGCACGCCGCAGTCGTCGAAGCGGAACGGACGCTCGGTGAATCCATGCGCTGTGACGGCGGTGCGCACCTGGTGGCGCACCCCGGCTGCCGCGTGCAGCAGCAGATAGCCGCCTCCGCCCGCTCCGAGCAATTTGCCACCGCTTGCACCGGCATCGAGCGCATCGGCATAGGCCCGGTCCACAACTGGCATGGAGACAAGGGTCCCCAGGCGTCGTTTGAGATTCCAGTGCTGGCCCAGCACCTCGCCCAGAGCCGTCGCATCTTTGCTTTTCAGTGCGTCCAGGGCTAATGGGGTTAGCGCCTTGATCTCGTGCAGTCGACGCTCCACTTCCTGGTCGCTGTGTTTCAGCCGGGCATTCTGCTCACCGAGTACCTCGCCGGCATCCCGCGTCCTGCCGGTGAAGAAGAGCAGCAGTTCCTCGTCCAGTCGGCGCGTGAACTGAGTATCGACCGGAACCTCCGTCACCTCTACGACGCCGGTGCGGGGGAAGTGAAGGAGATGGAACCCGCCGAACGCAGAAAGATACTGATCCTGGCGGCCCACTGGGCGGCCGAGTCCTTCCAACTCGATCACGCTCGCAGCCTCACCAGCCTCACCGGCAGTCAGGCGACCGCCCTCCAGCCCAGCGACCAGGGCGACGCTGAAGGCAGACGAACTGCCGAGACCACTGCCACCCGGCACATCCGCGAACGAGACGAGATCCAAAGGGCTGCCGTCCCAGTGACGGCGAAGGGCCTCCTGCGCGAACGGATTGCTCACCCCGCCCGTCGCGGTGCTGCTGCACTCGTCCAGGCACGCACGGATGTGCCCGTGGGCGGTGCCAGGGCGACCAACGACGGTGACCCGCAGATCGATCGTGGCGCCAAGAACCATGCCGCCGAATCTTTGGGCGTAACTCGGCACATCGGTGCCGCCGCCAGCCAAAGAGATACGCAGGGGTGCGCTGCTGATCCACACGGTAGCTACCTCAATCGTTGTCGGCGAGAGTCATACGGCTTGGGCCGTCTGCAGTACGGGCTGTCCGGCTGGCGCCCACGTGTCGGCCGAGTGCGTCCAGGTCCGCCGGCCCGGTACATCGCGGTTCGTGTAGGAGCACCTTCGTAGGGCCAACGCGCGGCATGGGGCACTAACGCTCTCCAGTGACGCAAGCTGGTGAAGATCCGGTGGCTCGCCGCAACTTGTGTGGTCAGCGCCCAGCAGAAGACGCAGTCTGCATCAGGCGCTGGGGGTCCACAAGGGTGAGACGTGTCGGGTCTCGGTCAGCGTGCCGTCCTGGTCGAAAGAGACGGCAGGCCGTGAAGTGACTGCCTGGTGGCCACGCCCTCGCTGTCCAGCGCTTCCCGATCGGCGCAGACGAAGGTGCGCATGTGGCGGGTCAGGATGTGGGCAAGCATCATGTGGATATCCTCCTGCTCTTCGATCGACTCGGCGGGAGCCAGCACGTAGGCATCACACAGCTCCCGCGCCAGACCGCCATCCGGTCCGAGTAGGCCCACAGTGGTCAGGTTGCTAGCCCGGCCGTAGCGCAATGCCTGGAGTACGTTGGGTGAATTTCCACTGGTACTGATGCCGATGACGACGTCACCGGGCTCGGCCAGACCGGCCAGCTGTCCCGTAAAGACCTCTTCGTAACCCACATCATTTGCCCACGCGGTCAGTGCCGGAATGTGGTCCACGAGGGAGACCGCCCGCACGGGGGGTCTTCCCGGCACCCGGGTGTTCTTCGACAGGTCGACAGTAAGGTGCGAGGCGGTGGCGGCGCTGCCGCCGTTGCCGCAGATGTACAGGGTCCGGCCCTTGAGATAGGCCCGCTCCAAAGTCTCCGTCACCCGCACCAGGTCGGTGGTGGACACCTCTGCGATGGCCCGTCGCAGCCGCGAGAGATAGGAAGAAATCTCCGTTTGGCGGTCGAATGCCTTAACCATGATGGGTTACCCCGTTCCATGAGTCGGGTGTCGGCGGTACGAAGCAAGCAGGGAATTACGGCCGATGCGGAACATGTGTCGACCTGAGCTGACCCGAGTTTCGTAGAGTCCGGTCTTGATGGTGCAGGCGCACTGCGGGAGGTGCTGAGTGGAGACGCTCTTCGTTGTACCACGTCACCCACCGGGAGATCACCCGCTCCACCTGCTCGTAGTTTGCCGGACCTTGGCCCAAGCCCGGTAAGAAACGATTCTGGCCCTCTGGCACGGGAGTTGGGTGCTCCTTCGAGGCGGTGTAGGTGCCTGGTCCGCTCTTGAGGAGCAGGTCGGTCTACGACCATCGGGTGAGTTGTCGATTCATGGTGCCGAGGGTGATGTCGCTGAGGCGACGGACGATCTCCTTGGTGTGCCAGTAGCGGTCGGTCTTCGGGCGGAGGAGGGCCAGGAATTGTTCCCGGTGCCGTTCGAAAGAGCTGGTGTGTCAGTCGTCGCGGGACGTGGTGGGTAGGGGGATTCCTCGGCCGGGGTCTGGAGGACGGTGACGCCGAGTTCAGCGAGGGTGCGGCTGGTGCTGGGCTTGCCGTCGTCGAGTCGCGTGTTGCAGTGATGATTTGACCTTACGGGTGATGCCCCTGGGGCCCCGGGGTAGGAGCAGGCCGGCCGAGACCCGGTTCCCGATGGCGCCGACCGAGGCACCTGGATGTATTGACCCGCAGCGGTCCGGCTTGGTGCTGGGAAGGGATTCGGCGGCGTCTACCAGGCCGGCCCGCAGCGTCTGGTACAGCGAGGGCAGCACCCACTTCTCCAGTTCGATACCGGCGGGTTCGCCCGAGTGCAGGAAGCGGCCACCGGTGATCGTGCGTCGGAGTGCGTAATAGGCCGATTCGTGCTCCCGGAGCCGGCGATGGAGGGCCACCAGGGTGCGGGCCTGATAGCGGCGGCCATCGGTCAGGGGCAGGCGCCGGTGAATGCCGTGTCGTCCGCCCAACCGCCTTGCGGCCAAAGGCATTTACACGGCAACTGGCCCCATACTAGAGTGCGATCATGAACATGGCGGATCTGGCAAAGATCGCCCAGACGTCTCTTTGGACTGCTGCGGCCCGCGCGCGAGAAGACGAGCGACCCGACCGGTTGTTTCATGATCCGTTCGCTGCTCACTTAGCAGGAGAGACCGGATCGGTCCTGCTGAAGCAATTCACACCAGCAGACTCAACAATGGCCGCCAATCCATATATCCCCATTCGCACGCGCTGGTACGATGATTTTCTCGACGCATCGGGACTTCTTCAAGTCGTCATCCTGGGCGCGGGCATGGACACCCGAGCATTCCGGCTCGGATGGCCCGACGGCACCGTCCTCTTCGAGATTGACGACGCCGCACTGCTGGACTTCAAGTCCGAGCGTCTCTCATCGGTTGACGCCCCGGCGGCTCGCTGCGAGCGCCGCGTCGTGGGGTCGGACCTGGCCGACGACTGGAGTGGCCGGCTCCTATCCGCGGGCTATGATCCGACGACTCCGACCGCCTGGATCGCCGAGGGCCTGCTCTTCTATCTTCCAGAGTCCCTCGCCCGCGACGTGGTCTCTCGCGCCCGCCAACTCTCGTCGACAAGGAGCAGGCTGGCCGCTGACGTCCTCAGCGCCGAGTTGTTCTCCTCGCCGTTCCCGGTGGAGTCCCTGCGCCGTCTGCGGGAAATGGGCTGTCCGTGGCAGTTCGGCACTGATGATCCTGCCGGCTTCTTCCAGGAGTGTGGCTGGCACCCGGCAGAGATCGCCACGCCGATCGAGGCTGCGGAGCGCTACGCACGGCCGATGCCTGCTCCGCTGACAGGCGCACAACCGTCCCCACACAGCTATTTGATGACGGCTTCCGCGGATCCCAGTAGGCACGGTAACTGCTGATGCGGCACAGCATTGCACCGGGCCCGGCGCGGACGGGCGGGCAGCGACTCACTCACGTGCGTGTGATCGACGGGCTCGGCGACACACCGACCGAGGACGGCGAAGTCGCTTACCGCAACGGTGTGCTGACGTACGTGGGTCCGTATCGGGGCGATGAGATATCCGGTGCCGACAGCAGCTTGCCCAGGCGGGACATGCACGGGTTCACGGCTCTTCCCGGATTCATCGACTGCCATGTGCACTTTGCCGCTGGAGGAATCGCGCCATGGCAGGCCGGGGGCATGTTCGCCTCCCACTTCCACCTCGTCACGGCCGACAACATGCGCCAGACCCTCGAAGCGGGCGTGACGTCGGCGCGGGATCTGGCTGGAGTCGACTCCGGATTCCGCGACGCAGCACTGGCAGGCCTGCTCCGGGCCCCCCGACTCAGCCTCGCCGTCGGAGCTATCAGCCCTACCGGCGGACACACCGACTTCGTCCTCCCCAATGGGAACGCCATCCCCTTGGCACCTCGCGACATCTCCACGGTGGCGGACAGCGATGACGAGATACGTAAGACCGTTCGCCGCCTGGTACGCAGCGGAGCGGACGTCATCAAGGTCTGCGCCAGTGGGGGAATTACCAGCTCCACCAGCAACCCCGACGACATCGGTGTGCCCGAGAGGCAGATGAGGATGATCGTTGAGGAGGCCTCGCTGCGCGGTGGCCTGCCGATCGCCGCGCACGCTCAGGGGGCCGAGGGGATCCGTGCGGCGGTCAGAGCTGGGGTGTCCAGTGTGGAACACGGCTATGCCATCCGGCCGGACACCGTCGAAGCGATGATCACGCAAGGTACGTTCCTGGTTCCGACGCTCAGCGCGGCACTCAATCTGCCGGACCCGACGATGGTGCCCAGATACCTGTGGGAGAAGAAGAAGCGCTGGTCGGTCATCGCCCGGAAGCACTTGTCCCAAGCCCTCACCTCAGGGGTCAAGGTCGCCATGGGCAGCGACGCGGGCGCGTGTCCCCATGGACGCAACCTCGCGGAGCTGGGTCACATGACCGACCTCGGAATGTCCCCCATGCAGGCGATCACCTCCGGCACCAAGCACGCGGCCGAATTGATCGGCCTCTCGCAACACGTGGGCACCCTGGAGGCGGGAAAGTATGCCGATCTGGTGCTCACCGAATGCGACCCGCTGTGGGACATCAAGGCTCTCGCCTACCCCGCGGCGGTACAGGTGGTGGTTCAAGGCGGTTCCGTCGTGAAGGACATCACCAGCGTTCCGTAGCGCATAGGTGTCGAACGTGATCCCGGGTGTCACTGCGTCAACTGCGTTTTGGTCAGTGCATTGACGCGCGCGGCACGAGGGCGGCGCGGCCGTCACGAGCCGACGCTCATCGACGTGCCGGTCGATGCCCGTCGGGTGGTGGTCCAAACACGCGTGCGCCGCCCGGCGGGCGCGGTCGTGCCGGACGAGTCCCGACTACGAACGGGTAGGCAGCCCGCCAGCCCGACCGGGGTCGCGCCGACGCCGCACCAAGGGCGACGCCTGGTCCGCTGCATGCGTTTCAGCGGCAGGCACCGCACTACGGCAGTGATCGGCAGCCAGCTTGCTCAGCATCCTTACCGCGTCGGAGGTGAGCGCGTCGGAGGTGATACGCCACCGCCAGTTTCGGCCCGCCACGCCCGGCACATTGACACGGGCACTCTCGTCGAGGCCCAGCACATCCTGTAGCGGGAGGATCGCCAGGTCCGCGGTGGACCGGTAGGCGAGACGGGAGAGTTCGTAGGCGATATGCGGCGATTTCGCATCAAGGAGCTCGCCCGCTCGTGCCCGAGTCGGGGCGTCCAGTTCTTTCCACCAGCCTACGGTCGTGTTGCTGTCGTGGGTGCCGGTGTAGACAACTGAATTCGGTGAGTGGTTGTCCGGATGGTGGGGGCTGTCCGGGTCGAAGGCGAGTTGGAGCACCTTGGTGCTCGGGATCCCCAACGTGTTCCGTAGTTTCTCCACCTCCGCTGTGATGACACCCAGATCCTCTGCCACGAAGGGCAGAGGGGTGCCGTCGAGGAACGGCTCGAAAATATCCGTGCCCGGAACCTCGACCCATCTGCCCAGCTTGGGGTCGGCGTCGCGCGGGATCTCCCAGTAGGCTTCGTAGCCGCGAAAGTGGTCCAGCCGGACCATGTCGTACAGCGCCATGGCATGTCGGAGCCTGGCCCGCCAGAACCGGTAACCGTCCGCTCCGATGGCATCCCAGCGGTAGGGGGCCAACTCCCATATCTGACCGTGCTCGTTGAAGTAGTCCGGTGGCACTCCGACGAGTGGGTCGCAATCGCCCCGGCTGTTGAGACAGTAGAAGCGCTGATTGGCCCACACCTCGGCACTCTCGTGCGCATCGAACATGGGGAGATCGCCGATGACGGAGATGCCGTACGCGTGAGCCCTGGCTTTCAGCGCCGTGTACTGCCGCCAGAACAGGAACTGAAGGAACACATGGAAACCGGTCTCGGTCGCCAGTTCGTCTCTTGCCCGGGCGACGGACCGCTCGTCACGGAACGCGAGCCGAGCGGGCCACTCGTTCCAGGGCCTTCGGTAACGGCTTCTGAGCGCCATGTACAGGGAATAGTCTTCGAGCCAGGACGACTCGCGCTCGCGGTAGGCACGAACCGCACTGTCATTTCCGTAACGAGCGTACGCCGTAAGGAGAGCGTCGCCCTTGAAGCGGTGCACGGCGGGGTAATCGACCGCCGCGGGGGGCAAGCTCGAAGCCGCGCCGAGATCTGATCGCCGCAGGATGCCATCGTCCAGGAGATCGTCCAGGCTGATGAGCAAGTGATTGCCGGCGTAGGAGGAGAGCGGGGCATAGGGAGACCCGCTCTCGCTCACCGGGCCCATCGGGAGCAGTTGCCAATAGCCTTGGCCCCCAGCCCTGAGAAACTCCAGGAAGTCACGGCCAGGTTTCCCGAGATCGCCGATTCCATGAGGTCCCGGAAGAGAGGTGAAGGGCAAGAGTATTCCGCAACCTCGGGAGGCTGGCATCGTCATCTCCAATGTGGGGCGAGGGCCGCCGGCCACGGAAGCCTCGGACAGCTTGTACCGGCCGGAGCACGGCTGGTGCGGGCAGGCCTTCCTCAGGCGTCGGGGCGCCGGAACGCGAAGCAGCCGGAGAACGCCTCCAACCTGAGTCCCGCTTCTTCCAGGGTACGTATGACCCAAGCCGCACCGCGTGGGCCGAAGGCATGCGGATGGATCTCCAGGCTCACGGTCGCTGCCCGTTCCCGGATGACGCTGAAGTCGTGCTTGAGCATGGCCATCTCCATGCCCTCCATGTCCGCGACGAGGTTGAACTGCTCCCATCCGGTCTCCTCGACGAGTTGGCGGAGAGTGAACTGCTTGCTGGAGCCCTCGAGTCCCGCGTGATGACACGGGTCCCATTCGCTGGACATCTTCTCGACCTGCGACGCGTCCAGTTCAGGGAGATGGGTGTCTCCTTCGTACATCAGGGTGCCGAAGTAGGGCTGAAACTCACAGTCGTTCAGTTTGCGGTTGTGTTTCAGGATCTCGAGCGCATCGGGGTGCATCTCCACGGCCAGGTGTTGCTTCTTGTCGTCGAGGAGCCGGTTGATGTAGCAACTCACCACCCCGATACCCGCACCCAGTTCGATCACGGGGAGGTCGGGTCGCAACACCTCCTGAGTCGCCTTGATTTCATCGATCTCATAGGTGCCGGTCTCTATCTCCCTCCTGGCCTTCTCGGCGACGACGTTCTCCGGTGCGTATATGTCGAGGTCATAGATGCGCTGCGGCGTGATGGACATGGCGAGTGCCTTTCCTTGAGGGAATCTGTCTGAATCGACCCGTTGAACGCGGGCTGTCTCGGCGGGTCGCGGGGTTGTCACCCCGGTGAGACCTCGCGCAGGATGCCCAGTTTCATCAGTACCCGTGCGGCTCCCACCGCGTCGTCGGAGCGCACGCCAGGGAAGAGCTCGGACACCGGAGACCGGTCACCCGGACCCAAGTGGGTGAGCCCTTCGGCCATGGGTTCGGGTATGGCGATCACGCTGGTGCCGGAGAACGTAGCTTTTACGATCCCGTCCTCGGGTTCCGTGAACACGAGCGGAAGTTCTGTGCGCTCGACCTGGGTCGTGGGACCGACATGCTCTTCCCGACGTGTTTGCTCCAGGGTCTTGACCGTGCCAGGGCTGTCGTTCTTGGTCAGGAGTCTCTGGATGGGTTCGGCGGCCTCGAGTTCACGCAGACGCGTCGCCAGCCGGCCGAGGCGGTGTGCGAACTGGTCGGCGAGCTCTTCCCCACGGGAGTCTTCGAGGTACAGGGCTCCGGCGAACTCTTCCTCCTGGAGCAGCTTCTTCGTCGCCTGCAGCAGCAGTTCGCTCCAGGAACGCGGCTGCACGATCACGGAGAGGTGCAGTGACATCGAGTCCTCGGCCACGGCCGCGTGCGGGGTGTTGTAGGGCATATAGAGCACGTCGCCCGGACACAGCGATACATCGAGAGCAGGTTCGCCTAATGCCTCGCTCGTGAAGCTTTCCCGTCTGGGCTGGGCGTCAGGCAACCGGTCCCACAGATACCAGCGCTTGGTGCCGCTCAGCTGCACGACGAAGACATCGGCAAGATCGCAGTGCAGGTCGAACCCCTGCTGGCCGGCAGGGGTGAGGAAGGCGGTTGTCGCGACCGTGGTGTTGAGCCGTCGGCGGAGGGCCTCGGTGAGTCGGTGCAGTCCGGGGTGGTAGCGGTCGATGTACCCCCAGACCAGGGTGGAACCGTCGTGAAAGCGACGGTAGACCTCGTCGCGTACCACCACGTTGCGCAGAGCCGGACCGAATTCCGCGTAGGACCGTGAGTACACGGACTCGGGCACGTCGATGCCGTCCTTGACGATCCTGAGGCACTCGGAGCCGACAGCGCGGAGTGTGAGCAGGTCATCGAGTTCCGCGATGCTCAGCACGCCTGCTGGGTCACTGCGCAGTCCGTTCTGGTGAAGGTGGGCGTTCCGCTGGTAGTCGGATTCCAGGAAGTGGGTCGCGTCACCGACGAGTTCATCGAACGAAGGGACGTAGGGGGCGCTGGTCACTGGATGAAACCTTCCCTTCTTGCTTGTTCGATGACGTCTGCTGCGTCGGTTCCCGTCAGACGTGTGATTTCGTCCGTACTGCGGGTCCCGTCGCAGAGCGCGAGCACCTCCCGGCCCTTCGAGGGAATCTCAATCAGGCGCATGCCTCGGTCGGAACTGGCCTGTGCCAGGTAGCTGGTGGTGTCCGGTGTCGTGTGGGGCGGCTGTGCTCCCGCCCGGAATTCTCGGTACAACTCGCCGACGCGGCAACCGAACTCCTCCACCGCGACGTTCGGAGCGAGGGCCGGGTATCCGTCGCTCCCCAGGCGATCGAGCCCGAGGGCCCGGTGCGTCGAGGTGGTCAGCCGGTACCACATGCTCTCGAAACGGATCATGTCGCCGATCTGCCACAACGGTCCCTGTGAGGGGATCGCTGCGGCAAATTGGTTTATCGCGGCGCTCAGAACGTCGGGATCCTCCGCCGCGTAGACCGGTTGTGCCAGCGGATGAGCGAGAACCTCGGCGGACACCTGAGGCAGGGACATGAGGGCGAAGGTCACCTGGTAGTGCCGGCGTGCCGCGTACTGCCTGTCGGCACGCAGCAAGGAACTGGCCTTGCGCAGGCGGCTGAAGTCGATCGCACGGAGTGCGGCGAGTACGGGCGGTTCCAGGCTGTGAGCCGCGCCGTACGCCTGGGTATCGTCGAGGAACTCCTCGACTCTGCGCGGGTCCGAGAGGAGTCTGGCGAGGGCCGGCTGGAAGCCTGCGTCATCGAGTTTCATGTGCGGCCCCTTCGACGATCTCGCGGGCCCGCCGCAGATCGGCCAGGATCTCTCCGAAGTCATCGGGGAAGTGGTCGTCCCGTTCGATCATGACTGCCTTAGGCCGACACTTCGAGACGAGACGTGCGAGAAGGCCGAAGACCTCGTCGCTGATGGGGCCGTCATGGCTGTCCAGCTGGAGGCCGTCGAATTCCTGTCGGCCGGAACTGCCTGCCAGATGGACCTGCACGACGCGGTCGAGAGGGAGCGAGTCCAGCATGTCTTCCGCCGAGAAGCGGTGGTTCCTCGCGTTCACCGCGATATTCGTGAGATCAAGCAGAAGTCCGCAACCACTGCGATCGAGCACTTCGGCGAGCATCTCGGCTTCGCTCAGCTCACCGGGAAGGTCAACGTAATAGGCGATGTTCTCCAGCAGGAACGGTCGGCCGAGATAGGCCTGGGCCTTTTTCGCCTTCTCGGCGATGTGGCGCGCGCGCTGCATCGTGCGGCGCACGGGGGTGAGCGTGCCCAGTTCGACCCCGTCCTCCCGGGTGAAGCACAGATGGTCACTCACCCAGGGCGCTTCCACCGCGTCGGCGATGGCCGCGACACCGTCCAGGTACGCCAGATCCAGTGGTTGCTCGGAGCCCACTGACATCTCCAGGCCGTGGGGTATGAGGACGAACTGCTCCTTCAGGCAGCGCAGGGAAGCGTCGGCCCGGGGACGGCCGAGATAGGCGTCGGTGACGATTTCCAGAAAATCGACCTCATCGCGGTGCCTCACCGTGGCGTCGTGCATCTCGCGGCGATAGCCAAGACCGATACCGAGATGCGTGGTCGCGTTCATGTGTTCCTCCATGAGATGTCGATCAGTTCCGACGGTCTGGCCGCGGACGACAGAGCTTTCGCCATGGCCTCGGGATCGGCCTCGCTGACGAACGCGCCTGCTCCCAGCTCACCTGCTGCCGACTTCTTGATCCGGGACGGCGAGGCTCGGTCGGAGAAGACTTGGACATGGAGATGGGTGACATCGTCCGGGCCTTTGCCGGCCGGTGCCTGTACCCAAGTGGCCAGGTAGGGAAGTGCCTCCTCGGCGACATCCGCGAAACATCCGAGCACCGTACGGTACAGATGGGCCAGTTCCTCCGTCTCGACTTCGGTGAGGGCGGCTAGTTCGGGAACGTGCCGCAGAGGATAGACATGCACCTCGTAGGGCCACCGGGCGGCGAAGGGCACCACAGCGGCCCATCGCTCCGTCCGTGCGACGAGCCGCTCGTTCATGTCGAGCTCCTGCTGTACGACGATGCAGACGGGGCAGCCCTCGCCGCGGCGGTGCGCCTCGAGCGCGACTTCCCGCATCCGCGCAAAGCGCCGCGGCAGGAACGGGTAGCCGTACACCTGCCCGTGGGGATGTGCGAGGGAAGCGCCGACTTGTGCCCCGTGGTTCTCGAAGCAGACCACTTGCCGGACGCCGTCAGCGGCGTTGAGGGACACAGTTCGGTCGGCCATGGCCTCAAGGACCGTACGTACGCGCACCACTGGAAGGTCTGAGAGACGTGCCTCATGGTCGCTGCTGTAGGCAATGACCTCGCACCGGCCGGGGGCTGGGGAGCGGGTGAGGGCCCGGGGAGCGTGCGGCACCGCACCGGGAACCCCGGAGAGGGCCGGGTAGCGATTCTCGAAGACGGCCACGTCGTAGCCGGAGGCCGGTATTTCCGAGTGTCCACCGCCGGCGCTGAGGCACAGGGGACAGGTCTCCGCCGCACCGTCCGAGCGGGCCCGGCGGTTCGGTGCCATGATCACCCAGTCCTGCAGCAGAGGGTCCCACCGCAACTCCGAATGGCTCTCGACGGGAGCGAGCCGACGTGAATCAGCGCATGGCCGGTGGGACGTGCCCGGGTCGTCGTAGAAGCGGATCTCTCTGCCGTCGGCCAGACGGTGTACCGGGACGCGTCGCCGGTCGGTGCGGGGCTCCGGACAGGATCCGTCGATTTCGCGCCGTCCTGTGACGGCCCTGTAGATGTGACTCAGGGCCCCGGCTGTGGTCAACACCCCGTCGGAAAAACGCTGTTGCGGCTCAGCCCGCTTCGGGTCGTTGTTCACCAGGAACGAAGTGCAGCCGGCGCTCTCGCCCGCCAGGACATCGCTCTCCATGTCACCGATCATCCAAGAGCGGTCGAGATCGGCCCCCAGTTCCGCCGCGGCCTTGAGGAGCATGCCGGGTTCCGGCTTGCGGCAGTCGCAGCGCACGGCCAGGTGCGGGACCTTCCCGTCCGGGTGGTGCGGACAGAAGTAGACGCCGTCCAGGCGCACGTCGAACTCGGCCAGCAGCGCGTGCAGATGGTCGTGCATGGCACCGAGGTCGGATTCGTCGAAGTACCCGCGGGCGACACCGGACTGGTTGGTCACCACGATCAGTAGGACGCCGGCCTCCTGCAACGCGCGGAGCCGAGGGCCCACACCGGTATTGAGGACCAGGTGGGAGGGATGGCTGGGGTACGCCCTGGGTTCGGTCAGGGTTCCGTCCCGGTCAAGGAAGACCGCGGGTTCGAGTGCGGCGGTGCGTCGCCGTGGAGGTCGACTCATGTGAAGGGCACCTCGAGAAGACACCCGGTCTCCCGCAGGAGTTCGTAGGCGTGTTCCACTTCTGCGCCGAGCGCATCGGCGCGCAACGTGCCGTCCGCGGCGCGCCACAGGGCCTCGGCCGTCTCGGACAGCTCGAAAACCTGTCCGTGGTCATGGTCGACGAGGTACGTGGAACCGTCACGGCGTACGGTGCTGATCCGTTGGTTCCGCAGGAGGTGCGTCGTCGTGTCGAACAGAGCCAGAACCTCTCGTTGCTCGGAGTAGAGCAGATAGGAGCAGCAAGGGGCGACGCGCAGGTGGTGTTCGGTTGCCGGCGGCAGTTCCACGTCGTGAACCGACAGGGGCTCCTCCCCGCAGGGCAGTGAGACCAGCCGGGCCGGCACAGGTTCCGGCCCGTTGTTGCGTACGGTCGCGGTAGACATTCCGTCGGCCGAGTGGACCCCTCGGAGGGACACCTTCTCGACGAAGAAGCAATCGGTGGCCGCGGTCTGCGAGGCGATGCGCCGCCCGTCCGCCCACAGCTCGATGGTGAAGGTGTACCGGCCCAGGGGGGCGTCGGCGGGCAGGGTGTGGACGGCGTAGTGGTGCACGCCGGACCGAATGGTTTCCAGAAGGTCGGTCAAGGCGGCCCCCTGCCCGGCGCTGTCCGACGGCTCCAGGCGGGCGACGGCGGCCAGCAGAGGGACCTCGGATCGAGGTGGTCCGGGCGGGGTGGCCGCCACACCGAGCAACTGCCGCTCCAGAACCACACTCATCTTGCCTGTCGGATCGGTGACGGTGACTTTGAGCAGGGGAAAGCCGTATTCCGCGACGATCCGGCCCACCTCCGCGGCGCAGTGGATGGTGACCTGGCCGCCCGGGAGAGTCCGTTTGGGGAAGACGCTCATATCGGGGAGCCAGCCGCTAGGTCGTAGATGTAGTCCATGATCTGACCGGTGTCCTCGCCATCGACGGTCAGTGCGCCGAAGGCGCAGGCGATGACCACGCCCGTCCGGGGGTCGGCGCCCGCGCACACGTGCCCGACCAGACCGCAGGTACCGAAGGAGGACCCGGACCAGCGGGTGCCGAATCCCCAGTGTCCGGACAGATCGCGCATGAAGCCGCGGCCGTAGTCGCAGTCCCGCTTGAACGTCCGGTCGTGCGACCGCCCGCGGGGCGAGGCGACCATGTCGGTCAAGGTCCGGGCGGATACGGCGAACTCGCCGGACCCCTGGGTGGCGTCGAGTGACGCCTCGTAGAGGCGCCCGAGGTCGGACATCGGTCCGTAGCCCCCGTAGCAGGGGTTCTTGGTCCCGCATGCGGCCCGGCTGATGAGATAGGGCCAACGCCGGATGCCACCGGGGGAGACGAAGGTGGGGACCGCGAGACGGGGAGCGGCGGACGCGTACCCCTCGGGAGTCATGGCGGCCCAGGTCGAGGACATCCCGAGCGGTTTGGTGATCTCCGTGTGGATGACCTCGGTGAAGTCATGGCCGCGTAGGGACTCCACCAGCGCGGCGAGGACGTACCACGCGGTGTCCTGGTGATATCCCTGGTCCTCACCCGGCGTCCACGCGGCCTCCCCCTCCATCCGCAGCACCCGCCGTACGGCGTCGTCGAAGGGCTCCCGGTACGGCCCCGGGCCGGCCGGGAAGCGGAAGCCCCCCGCGTGGCTGAGAATATGCTCGACCGTGATGTCGCCCTTGCCACCGGCTGCGAAATCCGGCAGATGGTCGGCGACGCGGTCATCGAAGCCGAGGTACCCGTCGTCGATCAACTGGCCGACTGCCAGGGCCAGGAGCGGCTTGGCCGCGCAGCTCCAGTACATGATGGATTCCGCGGTGAGCGGCACACCGGGTTGTGCTTCGCCGACCGCGGTGTTCAGGAGCGGGCGGCCATGGCGGGACACGTAGAGCTGCGCAGCGGCGTACGGGCGCTGCTGGAAGCGTGTCTGGAGCAGGTGCCGTACGTCGGCGAAGTTTGAGGGCCGGCTCACGCGGTGCCGCCTGTCCCCGGTGTCGCTCGGAGTTCGAGTTCCGCCGCGAGCGCGCCGAGGTTCGGACTGGACTGGAACCAGCTGTAATCCACGTCGACGTGAGTCAGCTGCTCCAGTTCGATCGCGATCTCGACCGCAGCCAGGGAATCGCCCCCGAGGGCGAAATATTCGTCGTCCGGGCCGACGGGGTGCGTGATGCCGAGCACTCTCTGCCAGACGCCCGCGACGGTACGCTCCGTCTCGGTGCGGCACGGGCGGCCGCTGACGGACCGGGCACGGATCAGCGCTGCGACCGCCTCGTGGCGTGTCTTGCCGTTGCTGCCCGTGGGGAGTTCCTCCACCGCCACGACGGGTGAGGGGACCGCGTACGCGGGGAGTGCTGTCGTGAGGTGCTTGCGCAGTTCACCGAGATCCTGTCCGGCAGCCGTCCACTCGACCGCGGCGGCGAGGGTCTGACCGAGCGTGGAGTGGCTCTGGACCACCACCGCGGCGGCACGCACCGAGGGGTGCTCCTCGAGGGCGCGGCGCACCTGGCGGAGTCCGACGGTGTGCCCGCCGATCCGGGCCAACGTATCGCTGCGTCCGGTGAGATGGACACGGCCGGTGTCGTCGGTGAAGCCGATGTCCCCGGTGATGGTCCAGCCGTCGCGCCAGGTCGCCTGTGTGGCCTGCGGGTCCATGAGATAGACGAGCGGCTGGGCCGAGTCGCGGATGCAAACGCAGCCCGGAGCGCCGGGCTCCGCCCACGAGCCGTCGGTCGACATGATGCGCACCTCGGTACCCTGCGCCGGGCGCCCTCCGGGGCCGAGGTGGCAGTCGTCCTGGGTCACCACCAGATGAGCGTTGCCGCCTTCGGTAAGCCCGTAGGAATTGATCACCTCGGTGCCCGGGAGGAGCTCCGCCAGCTTCCGATGGTGGTCCGGGCTCAGTGCGTCCGAGACGAATCTCAACTTGCGCCATGTGGACAGGTCGGCGTCCGGCCGTGCCTCCAGAGCGCGGATCAGGGAGCGACCGCACGCGGTCGGCAGGACCGTGGTCGCCACGCGAAACCGCTCGATCTGCTGTACGAGGGTCTGGGCATCGAAAGGTACGCAGCACACGAGCGTGGCAGACCGGGCCACCGCGGACAGCAGAAGCTGACGGGTGCCGATCGCCGTGGCGTGCGAGACGCCGTGGCCGAGCACCGCGGCCCAGCGCGGCCGCTCGCGGTAGCGCCGGACGGTTTCCATCAACGATCCGTGGTGCGCCGCGACCCCCTTGGGCGCACCAGTCGTCCCGGAGGTAAAGATGATGTCCGCGAGCGCCGCGGCCGGCTGGGCCGATGCCGTGTACCCGCTGTCGCCGTAGCGCGCGGCGGAGACGCTGACATGGCGTGTGCCAGCCGCCCAGTGTTCGGGTGCCGACGCGGTCGAGACGGACATGCCTACTCCCACGTCGCCGCACATGCGGCGCAGTTCGCGCACGGTCGCGTCGGGTGGGAGCACCACGGCGACTCCGCCGGCCATGACCGTGGCGAAGTAGCCGACGGCGTACGCGGCCCACTCCGCGTCGCCGAAGCGCAGGGCGACCCGGGTGCCGGGGGCCAGTCCGGAGTCGGTGAGCACCGAAGCCAGACGTCGCGCATCCGCCATGAGGTCGCGGTAGGACGTGATCTCCCCACCGCTGACCAGGCCGGCGTCGGCCGATGCGGCAGTGGCCTCGACGAGTTCCGCGAATGTCAGCATCAGTACCTCACGCAAAGGGCTGGGGATCGGGGTTGAGGTCCTTCTCGGCCAGGACCCGGTTGCCCAGGAGCGCGGGCAGGCGGTACAGCCTCGGATGGTCCAGAAATCGGGCGTGCCGGGCGAAGGTGACCGGCTGCAGGCTGGGCATGACCACCCGTGCGACGTGGAGGCCGATCTCAGCCGCTTCCGGGGTGGTCAGATCGACCGCGTACACGTCGTGCCCGGCTCGCTCGCAGGCCCGGAGCAGGTTACGCAGGTTCTGCCGCTCGTCCGGGCCGGACAGGTTGTCGAGCGTCGGCTGCGGGGAGCCGGCCGCGGCTGAGGGGTGGAGGAGGAAGTCCAGGGCGGAGTTCCGTTCGGCGCGCCCGATCTCAAGGGCGCCGCGGACGTGCATGTCGATCAGCTGCGGTTGGCGCGATGCCGCTTGAAGCGATGGCCTGATGGACAAGGACTCGGTGATGGCGCTGGCGGCCGCCGCCCCGAGATCGCGCGTGGTGCTGGCACTGACCACCCTGCCGACGACGGGGTCGTGCGGCGCCTCCTGCACGCAGTAGACCGTCGGTACCCCGATCTCCGAGGTCGCGTCGAACAGATGCACCGTGATGAACTTCCGGGCACACCAGTCGATGAGACGCAGTGACTCATCGGTGAGGTGAGCGGGGTCCAGGCGGGGCAGCGCCATCCGCTGGAGCCAGATGACGGAGATCATGTCCCGTTCGATGACCTCGCACACCGCGTTGATCAGCGCTGATTCCCAGGTCGGTCCGGCAGCCGCACCGGTACTGATGGGCTGCCAGAAACGCTCGGCCGGAAAGGGCTTCAGCCCGAGGTACACCATCACGCTCGGGAGCAGTACGGGACGTCCGGCACGGAGGTCGATTCCCTTCGTCCACCGGATCGGCTCGCTGGGGCTGGGCCGAATCAGCGAGCACTGGGGATGGTCGAGCTCCCGGCGCGAGCAGCGCGGCACCGTATCGAGGTCGATGGCGTCGGGCAGGGAGTCGGCGTCGCCGAGAACGAACTCGTCCTGTGGTGTGCAGGTGGCGAGACGTTCCAGGGTCTCGATCACCGAGACGCGACCGGCTGTTTCGGGGTCGGCGGACCGCCCGGAACCGGCCAGTCCCGCAATCTCGTTCTGGAACGGCCGGTCGTGCCACTGTCGGGCCGAGTGCGACAGATAGACGTGGTACCAGTCGGGGTTGTAGGGGGTGTGGACCCGTCGGGGTGCGTGCGCCACCGCCGCGTACGGGCCGACCAGTTCGTGTACGTGGGTCAGTGCGCTCATGGTGCCTCGTGTCCCAGGGCCAGGGCCAGGACCGGGTGAGCAGCCGGCCCGCCGGGGCCGGGCCCGGGGAGCAGGGCCGGGTTCATACCGCGGAACAGGCAGCCGGAAACATTCAGGGTGAGAGCGAACAGCCAGGCCGAGTAGAGGGCGCTGCCCGCTGCGGTGAGAACGTTGAGGTATCCGTCGGTGGGGTCCGATGCCATGGCGTCGGCCAGATCCCACAGGGGGTAGAGGACACAGGGTGCCGCTACCAGCTCCGGCTGTCCGGCGTAGGCCTGGGCGCCTGCGTTCGGAAGCGCCGCGACTCTGTGCAGCCGGCCCTCCTCGTACGCGTACAGGGCGGGCTCAACTCCGGCGACGCGGGACGCGAAGACGAGCCATGTCGCCCGGTGGCCCTGGTCTCCGGGAGGGACAAGCAGCTCGGAAGCCTCTGTGGCGACGCCGCAGATCGAGAGCACGTCGGGCAGCGGCAGCGCATCCGTCGTGAACCTGCGCACCGAATGCCGGCCGGCGGCGGCACGTTCCAGGTCATCCCGTTCGAGGCAAGCCAGTCGGGACGCGAGTCGGGGCCGGAACGGTCCCTGCCGGCCGCGGGTGAGGGTACGCGACGGGGACGTGAGGATCGCCTCTGCCGATTCGCCGAGGACGCTCTCTCTCAGATGCTCGCTCATGCTCATGCCCGGACCTCGTTGAACGCCATGATTCCTGTGACCATCTCCGACTCGCTGTCGAGGTCGAGCACTGAGGCGACCAGCTCGGTCTCCCACCGCGGCACCAGCAGCGGGCGAAGCCCTCTCGCCTCCGCCATCAGCGCGGCGTGGGTCAGTACGACTCCCGCGTCCAGATGCACCAGGCGCAGCGCCAGGTCCTGGTACTTGGCGGCGAGCTTGCCGACCATGCCGACCCACACCACGATCCGGTCGTACCCGTCCGCGAGGCCGAGACCGGTGAAGAGTGCTTCCGCCTCCGAGGGAGTGACGCGGCCCGACGCGACCAGGCGCTCGCCACCGGAGTCGAACCACGCGGCGTTGCTGTCCAGCCCGGTGATGAGGTGCCGCGAGAGCACGAAGGCCTGAGCCGAAGCGAGGTTGCCCGCGGTCGGGACGATCCGGCGCACGGTGATGGCCCTCGGTGCTGGACGGGCCCCCACCGTCGCGCCCAGCAACTCGGTCAGCTCCAGGATCGACGGACCGAGACGGTCGTCGGAAGCCGGGAGTGAGGGACAGGTGGGCAGGGCCCGTTCGGACTCCTCCAGGGCGCGCGTGTCGGGCGGGCGCCGGAGCGCTGCGGGCGACCAGAACTGCGGGGGCGGATCGGCGATGTCCTGCTCGAATTTCCAGGGCAGCAGTTCGCCCTCCGGAAGTCGTGCATCCCCGCAGGCGGGGCAGGCCGGCCGACGGTAGAGCCTCCGGGTGGAGATGTCCAGGCCCTCGGAGCAGCGGCCGGGCGCACCCCAGCGGACTTCGAGCACCTGATGCAGTGCCCGGACATGGCCTACGCCCGTGAGCGCGTGGACCACGTCTCCGGCGATGGTGCCGCTGATGGTCTCGATCAAGACCGGAACCGGCGAGAGGGGCGGGGTGAGGTCGGGAAGCTGGTCCAGGGTGCAGCTCGGACAGCCGTAGTCGCGGTGCGTCAACGGCCCGACAAAGCCGTGTCCCGTGCCGCTGCCGGCAGCGATCCAGGCCAGCCCTGCCTCATGGGACTCCATCAGTAACCGGTGAGGGGTGGCCGGCGTCCCATCCAGGAGGCAGACGAGGATTATGGGCGGAAGCCAGCCGTCCGTGGAGTCGGGCTGGCGCTCCGCCCACCGTGCCGGGAGCCTGCCGTCGCGGAGCGTCTCGGTATGCACCCCGCTGTCCGACAGGATGTGGCCAAGCGTGTCGGCGAGCGCGCCGCTGCCTGCCACGAGCACGGTCCCGAGCTCAAGCCGCTCGGCGGACTCCTCGGCGCTGAAGACTCGTCCGGTGAAGCCCGCGTTGCGTGACAGGAAATCGAAGGTGTGGGAGGAGGTGGCGTCAGGGCGCTCACGGTCCTTGTCGACGTACTCAAGGAGACCCTGCTTCCACAGGGTGTCGACTGCGGCATCGATGTCGTCCATCGAGATGTCCAGGAGCGTGGCCAGTTCGGCCTCGGACCGGGTGCCGTCGAGAAGGTCACACAGCTCAGGCAGGACGTCCTGCACGCCGGGCCCGGTGAAGGCGGTCGGTAACGGTCCGCCTTCCAACACGTAGGAGCCGGACGCGGCGAACCGCACCAAGCCGTGGGCCAGCCGCGGATTCGCACCGCTCCGGGAGCCCCCGTTCATCGTTCGTCCTCCGTCGTTCGGCGCCCATCGAGTTGCTGGTGCCAGCGGGCGCAGGTTGAAGTCGGAATGAACCTGTGTGTGCGCACCGTGTTGGTGAGTACGTGGTACGTGTGGAGTCGGCGGAAGGGCTGGTGATCCTGCGTCATCAGGGACAGCGCCAGGCCGCAGGCGAGGGCCGCGTGATGGGGCAGGAACCCGACGGGGCCGACGGCCGGATCGTCGTCGTAGAGGTCCCACAGGGATCTGGTGTGGTCAGGGTTACCGCTTGCGCTCAACTCGCGTCCCGTCAGGCACGCATAGCAGCCGGCGAGGCTCCGCGAGAACACGGGCCCGACCCGCACGACGGGATGGGTGAACACAATGGGCAACCACCACGGCACGGAGGTGCTGGAATCGAGTGCCTCGGAAACCGTGCGACTCTCTCGCCACGCTGCCATGACGACCGGACGGCCCATGGCTGCCACATCGTCGACGCCGATGATGCTGGCCGGGGATGGCGCGATGCGACGGAGTCGCTGAGCCACGGCCTGGCCGAAGTCTCCGATGGGGAGTATTGCCGGGGTCGCCCGGTCGCTTTCGCTCATTTACCTACCGTCATTCGTCGCCTTCGTTTCCCGATGTCGCACCGGGCACCCGAGGAAAACCGGCATGATGTCGGATCCGGAGGGCAAAATATATCCCTGGTTCAGGATCCTGCGGCAAGGGGTATTTTACGTCGGCGTGACTGGATGGAATCAGCCAGTGGTGTCGGGCTCCGAGGGGCTGACCTCACACGGAAGGCAGGCGCAGGCAATGCCGCAGCCGCAGCCGCAGCCCTTCACCAGATGCGTTTCTTCTTCTGTGGACAGCAGCTCGATGCGCAGGCTGCGGCCGGCCGGCTTCACAGCGCTTTCGTTCTCCTCGGTAGGCGTATCCAAGACTTTAGGGGACACGATTCTCTCCTTCGTCGGATGAGATTCTCTTTTCCTGTCCGGCTGAAGTGGTCGGCGGGCAGGATTAGCCATGGAAACATGCTGGGTCTCGCACTTCAAGACCACCCACCCAGCAACTACTGTGTGTAGGGGGCGAGTTGGCTCCTGACGGACGAGGTGAACGGGGGAAGGTATCGGTGGCTTGTCCTGGGGGGGCTTCTCCGAGAGTGAGCGGGGTTGTGGCGATATGGGAAGAGAGCGGCATGGTGGACCACGGATGTCGCGGGTTCGCCACTCGGCATTCCCACTCCATGGATGGGGGAGTTCCGTCTTACCGCTGTTCATGTTCGCACCCACTGTCACCAGCTATGACGTCATCATCGGGAACATGAACGGCTGTGGAAGTCTTACGGGTCATGAACGGACGGTTTGTTGCATGGGTTGACAGGGATGCTGGCACCCTTCGATGATCAGGATCGAGACGGCGGGACTGCGTCAAGTAGGTTCCACGGGTTACCTCTCCGGGGAGGGTGGTCTTTCGATATGCGCACACCGGACTTCGGGGAACTTGTCGGGGACCCCCAGGAGTTTTTTGCGGAGTACGTGAACAAGCGGCCGCTGATGCTGCCCGGGGGGCTTGCCGGCGACCCTCAGGAGATTCTGTCCCTGGCGTACCTGGATGAGCTGCTGTACTTGGAGGCCATTAGGCCGCCGTATGTCCGAGTGTTCTCCGGCGGGGCGGCCGTGCCACCGGAAAGATATACTCGCTCGGTTAAGATCCAGGGAATTGATGTGCCGAATGTCGTCATGCCTGAGCGGGTCCACTCGCTGTTTCGCGACGGCGCCACGGTCACCTGGCACTCGATTAACCAACATGCTCCGCATATGCGAGCATTAGCAAGAAACCTCAGTAGCCGGTTCGGAACCCGCAGTGACATCACGGCGTTCTTGACGCCACCGAGGCAGCAGGGGTTCGAACCTCACCACGACCCCGTCGATGTCTTTGCCCTGCAGCTTGCAGGAACCAAGCGTTGGCGAGTGTGGGAGCCCATCAGGGAGCGAAAGGCTGACATCGGGCACTATCGCCTGGAGGATCTCGGCGAACCTCGTCTGGAAGTCACTCTGTGTCCAGGTGACGTGCTCTACGTCCCTTTCAACACGCCGCACATGGCCGTATCCGAGGACCAGATCTCCCTTCACTTGTCGGTGATGATCCAGCCGTTGATGTGGCAGGATTTGATGTTGCGAACTGTGGAACGGCTGGTAAGGGGCGATGAGTTCGAGCCGGCTCGTGGGGAGGGGGAATTGCAGGTTGCGGGCAGGCTCGAACGGCTCGCCTCGTGCCTGCTCGACGTGGATGTCGCCGCCGAACTGACCCGGCAGCAGACGCTGGGTGAACGAGCTGAGGGCAGCCGGAACGGAAGAGGGTTCCAGTCACAAGCTGTTGGGGACGTGTCGATATGACGGGCCGTTGCCTGAGCGAGAGGGCGGCGAGCGGACCCGAGTCACTTTTCACCGACGCCAGTTGTGTTCACGCGGCATTAGGAACACTCCTGCTGGAGCTGGACCCCTCGGCCGACATCGTCACCGCTCTCGGCAGCGAGTGCAACACCCAGGCGGTGGGCGGTGAGCTTCTTCCGGCGTTCACCCGGGCCCTGCCCACCCCCCTGTCCGCCCTGCGCAGGAAGGGGTACGCCGTTGAGCAGCTGCCTCTGGACGAGGAAGGGCAGACAGCCCTGCTGGGTGCGCTGTCCCAGGACGGGGCGGTGGTCGTCGATGTGGATACTTTCCACCTTCCGCACCACTGGGTGGACTACGGCCGGCTGCACTCCCTCCACGCCGTGGTCCTTCGAGACTTCGACCCGGTGGGCCGCACGGTCCGGCTGACAGACCCCGTGGACGTGACGTGGTTCGACAGCCGGGTTCCGTGGTCGTTGCTCCAGGCGTCTGTCACCGGTACCGCGATGGGCCAGTCGTGGCTCCGGGTCACGCCCGCCCCGCCCGGCGCCGGACAGGGCGTCGACTTCACCCACCTGTCTTTGCAGGCTGCCGCACTGTGCGGAGACCTGCCGGGGCAGCTGAGTGGCTCGGCGCTGGCACGCGAACTCAAGACAGCGCTGGACCGGTTCTTTCCGTCGGACCCCGGCGCCGAGCCGCTGCCGTCGGACTGGATCAGCCATGTGCAGCACGGGCTATGGAGTTATCACCACACCCTCAGGTGGTTCGCGAAGTACCTCGCGACGCTGTCCGGCGAAGGCGGTTTCCGGGTCGATGAAGCGGCGAGCGAGGTGGAACGGGCTTCCCAGGACTGGCTGGTGGTACGGGCGCTCCTGCGCCACTCCGGATTTCCCGTCCCCGAGCCGGCCATGATGCGCTACCGCTCAGAGGTGGCACGTCGGCTCGACCGCATCACCGAGGATCTGAGCCGGGCGGGCGAGGCCCTTGCGGCTCCGGGAGCGCGGGCTCAGGCATGACCACGGAACAGCGATACAGCCAGGTCGACCTGGCGCCGCACCTCGACAACGCCGGCTGCAGTCTGCCCGGCATCGACGTCGGCGGAGGGTTCGACGGCCTCGGCCGGGCGCTTCCCGCCGAGGAGATGCACTGCCTGGAAGACCGCGAGGTGCGCCGGCCGCCCGGATGGGGCCGTGGAGCGCCCGACAACGTGGCCTGTGACGGCCAGCGTGTGATGATGCCGGATCCTGTCACTGCCCTCGGCGTCCGCCTGCTCGGCGCCTGCTCCGGTGGTTCGCTCCTGGACGAGATCGTCCTTGAGGGATGTGGGCCGGACCAGGAGAAGTCGGTCGCCGTACGTGTGGGCCTGAGCGACTTTCTGGCCATCCGGCCACGATTCGACGAGCAGGAGAGTGCGGTCTGCTCGCTGCTTCGAGAGCACGGCAAGGATGTGTACGGGCCCCGGCCCCGGCTATGGACCGGCGGCGCCGACCTGGAGAAGGGCGTCACCTGTCGCTCGCTGCGGCTACCGATCAATCCGCAGATTCACATCTTCCGGCTGTGGATCGTGATCGGCTCCGGCAGAGAGACGAGGTAGACCCGTGAGGTGCCTGTACATAACCCAGGAGTACGCGCCGCTGTTCACGGAAGGGGGACTCGGGTTGACCAGCCGTGCTCTCCCCGGGGCGCTGCAGCAACAGCGAGGAATCCCACATGACCTGGTGATGCCGTACTACCCCTGGCTGCTCGACCGCTCGGGATGTCGCACCGAACTGGTGTGCACACTGGGCGAGTTGGCGGTGGCCGGTGTGAGCGCCCGCGCCGAGGTCTGGCGGCTCCTCGGCCACGACGGTCCGTGCGACATCTACCTCATTCGTGCCGACCCCTGGTACGACCGCGGCGGTATCTACCGGGACGCCCGGTATCAGGAATTCGGCGATGCGCGCGAACGGGCGGCGTTCTTCGGGATCTGCGTGGCCCGCTGGCTGGCGGAGCGGGGCAACCCTTACGACGTGGTACACGGAAACGACTGGCAGTCGGGTCCGGCACTCGCGCATCTCCGGGCGGACCGCAGCACCCGGAAGCCCGCGCTGCTCATGCATGTGCACAGCGCCGTCCACCAAGGCCCGGTCACGGGAGACCTGGCCAGGCTGGGGCTTCCCGAATCCTTGCTGACGGACTTGCGCCGAGCCGCCCCTGAAGAGGCGTCCCTGCTCCTGCTCGGACTTCTCGCGGCGGACCGTGCTGTCACCTGCAGCCCGACGTACGCACGTGAGATGAAGGCCGCGTACGCCACGTCCCCGCTCGGCCGCGCCCTGGTGCGCTGCGACCTGACCGGCATCGTCGCCGGGATCGACCAGGACCTGTGGAACCCCGCAGCCACCGACGCCGGTACCGCCCTGTACTCCTCAGCCGACGTGGAGGAGGGCAAACACCGGAACAGACGGCTACTGCGCGACCGCATGGGCCTTGCCGGCGACGACGGAACGCCACTGGTGGGAATCTGCGGCCGGTTGGTGCGCGAGAAGGGGATCGATCTGGTTCCCGCAGCGCTGGACCCGCTCCTGCGCGCGCGACGGCTCCAGCTCGTCCTCATCGGCCCCGCGGAGGACGGCATCCGCGAGGACCTCCTTGCCCTGTCCGATCGGCATCCCGAAGGCGTGCGGCACCTCCCCGACTTCGACCAGAAGGCTGCCTGGCTGCTCTACGCGGCTTCCGACTTCACCCTGATGCCGTCACGTGAGGAACCGTGCGGTCTGAACCAGCTCATCGCGATGCGCTACGGCACGCTCCCGCTCGTCACGCCGGTCGGCGGACTCGCCGACACGGTCGGCGACATCGAGCGCCAACCCCATGACGGCACGGGATGGTTCATCCCCGAGTGCACCGTGCGAGCGGTCAGGGATACGGTCGAGCACGCCCTGGAGCAGCTGCGCCTCGAGCCCGCAGCCGTGCTGGAGGCGCGACGCCGAGCGATGTCCCGGGACTGGTCCTGGGCAGAGGCCACAGTCGGCTTCGCCGGCCTCTACGCGCGCCTGGTCGCGGAGGTCGCCGCCGCCTGACCCGACCCGCGCCGCAGCGTCCCACTCCCGGACGATCGGCACCCGACCGGCTGAACCGTCGCGATCGCATCAGCGCCATGGAGGGCTTGTTTCTATGAGATGCCTCTACATCACCCAGGAGTATGCGCCGTACTTCGTCGAAGGGGGCCTGGGGGTGACGAGCAGTACGTTGCCCGCTGCCCTCCAGAAGGAGCACGGTGCCGAACACGATTTGGTACTGCCGTACTACCCGTGGCTGTTGGAGAGGCACGGACTCGACGCCGAGGCGGTCTGTGAGCTGCCCGAGGTGGATATCTGCGGTGTGCGCACGGCGGCCACGGTCCTGAGGCTGCTCGGGCACGACGGTCTCTGCGACGTCTACCTGATCCGGGCGGACACCTGGTACGCACGTGACGGCCTCTACCGCGACGCGTCCTACACGGAATTCGGCGATGCGGTCGAGCGAGCGGCGTTCTTCGGCAGGTGTGTCGCGGAGTGGGTGGAGGCGACTGGCCGCGACTACGCCCTGGTACACGGGAACGACTGGCAGTCCGGCGCCGCGCTGGCTCAGTTGCGCGATCGGAACCCGGAACTGCCGATGCTCTTCAGCATCCACAACGCTGAGTACGCGGGAGAGTTGAAGGACGTGCCGCTGGACGGCCTCGGCTTCTCGGAGGGAACCGTCCGGCTCCTGCGGGAGCAGGCGGGGGATGAACCGACCATGCTGCTCCTCGGCCTGCTCTCCGCGGACGCGGCCGTCACCTGCAGCCCCAGTTACGCCCGTGAACTGCTGGCGCAGGCCCAGGGCACGCCGTTGGGTCTCGCGTTGGAGCGCCTGGAGGTGACCGGTATCATCTTCGGGGTCGACAGCGATGTGTGGAACCCCGGAGCGGGTGAACGGATCTCCATACCTTTCCGGGGCGACACGGTCAACGAGGGAAAGCGTCTCAACAAGCAAGCGCTGCAACGCCACGTGGGGCTCGCGGAGGACGAGGACGTCCTCGTGGTCGGTGTGTGCTCGCGACTCGTCTGGGAAAAGGGAACCGATCTGCTGCTGGCGGCGCTGACACCCCTGCTGCGAAAGCGCCAGCTGCAGCTTGTCGTGGTGGGTCCGAGTGCCGTGGAGTACCACGACGCGCTCGTGCGGCTGACCGAGAGGCTGCCCCGTCACGTGGCCTACCGTCCGCAGTTCGACCAGGAGACCGCGTGGCTCGTGTATGCCGGATCCGCCATGACGGTGATGCCTTCCCGTACCGAGCCGTGTGGTCTCAACCAACTGATCGCCTTGGCGTACGGCACCCTTCCGGTGGTGAGCAGCGTGGGCGGACTCCAGGACACCGTGGTCGACCTGCGGCACGATCCGGTACGAGGGGTGGGAGCACTGATCCCCGAGCACACCCCGGAAGCCGTCCGCGACACGGTCCTCGACGTGGCGTTGTGGATGCGGGACAACCCGTCGGAAGTGTCCCGGATTCGCCGCCGGGCCATGGCACAGGACTGGTCCTGGACGAGGACGGCGCAGGAGTACCACGGGCTGTACGTCAAGCTCGGCGGGCTGGCGAGGTAGCCCGAAGTGCCCCTGACAACCAGTGACGCGGGGAGTGAGCCGGTGCACGACCGGCCCGTCCTTCCGGTCCCCGAAAACCCCCTGAAGGGCGAGAGTGTGGCGCTGGAACGTATCGAGGCCGTCGGTACGGCGGAGGCCGTCAGGCAGCAGGCCGCGCGGCCCCGTCAGGGTCTCGCTCTGGCCCTGCTCGTCGCCTGTGCCTTCATGCTCAACATGGACTCGGCTATCGTCGAGGTGGCCCTGCCCTCGATCAGGGCCGATTTCGGTCTCGCCCTGCGCGGCACGTCCTGGGTGGCGAACAGCTACATCCTCGCCTTTGGAGGGTTCCTCCTGCTGGGCGGCCGGCTGGGGGACCTCTTCGGGCGCCGCAGGGTGTTCGTGTACGGCCTCGCGCTGTTCGCGGTGGCCTCACTGGTCGGAGGCATGTCCAGCTCTCCTGGCGCGCTCATAGGTGCGCGAGTGGGCCAGGGCCTCGCGGCCGCGGTGGTCGCTCCCTCCGTGCTCTCCCTGCTGATCACGGTGTTTCCGGACGAGGGGCCCGAAGCACGGCTGCGGCGGAACAAGGCTCTGAGCATCATGGGCGCGCTGTCGGCCGGAGGCGGGTCGGCCGGCTACTTCCTCGGCGGCACGCTGACCGATGTCTGGGGCTGGCAGTCCACCTTCCTGGTGAATGTCCCGATCGCCGCCGGTGCCGCGTTGGCGGCTGTGCGGTTCCTGCCCGAGACCCGACCGGGTCTCGGCGGCAAGATGAACATCGCCGGCGCGCTGGCCATCAGCGTTGGCATGACGGGGGTGGTCTATGTCTTCGTCGACGCCAACAAGGCCGGCTGGACGTCCCCGCCGACGCTGTTCCTCAGCGTCCTGTCCCTCGGCATCCTGGTGGGCTTCTTCGTCGCCCAGAAGCGCAGCGCGGAGCCGCTGATCCCCCTGCGCCTGTTCCGCAGCAGAGTGCTGCGGGGGGCCAACACGGTGGCGGCGCTCATCAACATGGCCATCGGGCCCGTCATCCTGTTCGTCAGTTTCTACGTCCAGGATGTCCTGGACTACTCGGCGCTGGCGGCCGGCCTTGCGATCATGCCGATCGTTCTCACCGTCACGGTTTCCTCGACGATGACGGGTTGGCTACTGAGGCACGTCAGCAAGCGCGCCCTGATGAACACGGGGCTGGCGATGTTCGCCTGCGGACTCGCTTGGATGTCGCAGATGTCCGGGGGCACGTACTGGGCGGAACTGCTGGGCCCCGAGTGCCTGGTCGGCTTCGGCGGCGGGCTGGTCTTCGTGACGTTCACCGTCAGCGGCACCAGCGATCTCGACGAGAGGGATGCGGGTCTCGCCTCCGGGGTTCTGACCACCTCCCAGAAGATCGGCGCCTCGTTCGGTCTCGCCGTCCTCATCACGCTGGCCGACGGCCGGACCGAACGCTCCCTGGCCGGCGGCGCGCTGAGCTCGCGGGAGGCCCTCACCGCGGGCTACCAGTCGGCGATTTTGGCAGCGATCGTGCCGGTCCTGCTGGCCATGGTGGCGGCCACGGTATGGGTGCCCGGCCGTCGGCAGGACAGAGCCAGGACCGAGGCCTTCCCGGCCTGATGCCGGGTGTGGTCACGCCACCGTACGGCCATGCGCTTCAGGGCCGCCGCTCACCACTCAGCGGACTCACCTCGCCGCATCACCCATGGCGGTCACGGGGCGGTCCGGGAGTGCCGGGGCATCCGAAACCGCTCGGGCCATGGAACGATCGAGGATGGCCAGGCCTTCCTCGATCAGTGTGCGATCCATGGTGAACGGGGGAGCCAACCGCAGGATGTGGCCGCCGAGGCTGACGCGCAACCCCATGTCCAGCGCGTGGGTGTAGACGGCCCGGGCGATGTCCGGGGCGGGCTCGCGGGACGCCGGGTCCCGGACGAACTCGAGGCCGTACAGCAGGCCGAGGCCCCGCACCTCGCCCAGGACGTCGTAGCGTGAGTGCAGGGCACGGAGTCCCTCCTCCAGCACGGCGCCGAGGGTGCGCACCCGTTCGGTCAGGTTTTCCCGCTCCACCACCTCCAGTGTGGCTGCGGCGGCGGCGATGCCCAGGGGATTACTGGCGTAAGTGGAGGCGCTCGACCCCGCGGTCGCGCTCTCCGGTGACCGGAGAATGCTCTCGCGGCCGGCCAGCACCCCGAACGGGAAGCCATTGGCCATTCCTTTGGACAAGGTCACCAGATCGGGCTCGATACCGAGCGCTTCGGACGCGAGGAAGGTGCCGGTGCGACCGCCCCCGGTGAGTACCTCGTCCGCGACCAGGAGCACACCGTTGTCGCGGCAGGCGTCATTGATCTGCTCCCAGTACCCCGGCGGAGGGACGATGACGCCCGCGGCCCCCAGGACGGGCTCGAAGACGAGGGCGGAGACATTCGGCTTATCACTGATGTGACGGCGCACCAAGGAGGCGCAGCGCACTCCGCAGCTCGGGTATTCCAGCTCGAGGGGGCAGCGGTAGCAGTACGGTGAGTATCCGAGGACGCTGTTCCCCGCGAACGCCTGATTGCCGATGTCCCAGTGGACCAGCATCCGGGAGCCCATGGTCTTGCCGTGGAAACCATGGCGCAGGGCGCCGATGCGGTTGCGTCCCGGAGGGGCGACGGCCTGGATCACGCGCAAGGCGGCTTCGACCACTTCGGCGCCCGTCGAGAGAAACGTGTAGGTGTTGAGGTACTCCGGCAGCAGGCGGTCGAGGAGGTCGCACAGTTCGGCACGTCGTGGGGTCGCGGAGTCGTGGACGTTCCACAGCTTCGAGGCCTGCTCCGTCAGAGCGCTCACCACCTCTGGATGGCAGTGGCCCAGGGACTGGGTCAGGGCTCCCGCGGCGAAGTCGATGTACTGATTGCCGTCCAGGTCGGTGAGGACGGAGCCGTGCCCCTCGGCGAAGACGCGGCGTCCGACCGCGGTCTCTTCGGAGGCGCCGGGTGCGAGGCTGCGCTCCTCTCGTTCCAAGTGGCGTTCCTGTAGCCGGCGTCCGGCCCCGAAGCGGCCGGTCACAGCGGATCACCGCCCAGCGGTGAGATCTCGAACACCAGCAGATGGAGATCCTCGTCGCCGTCGTTGACCAGGCCGTGTGTGCCGTGCGGGCGGTTGGGGATGACGTCCCCCGCGTCGACCCGGAACTCGGCATCGTCCAGGTGCATCAGTCCGCTGCCCCGCAGGATGATGTAGGATTCTTCGTCGTCCCCGTGCCGGTGGACGCCGATGGATGCGCCGGCCGGGAGGATGACCACGTCGACGAAGCCCACTCCGGCGGGGGCCGTTTCACGGTCGTACACCCGGTGGGCCAGGAGACTGCCCATGCCGCCGTGGTCTCTCTCCTTCGTCGTGAAGAGGTCTCTGTAGAGGTTCGACACCCTGCGTCGCCCGGGGTCAGCCGTCGGCATCGCTCTCCGCTTTCGCTCGGGCCGCGTGCGCGGCCACGGCGTCCACCGCCGACCGCAGGACGCGAGGCGGCAGGTCGTGCAGGTCGTCCACGAAGGTCGCTGTTCCGATGCCTGAGGGGACGACCAGGTAAAGGCGGCGGCCGCGACGTTCCCACGACGCGTGCAACGCCTGCTGCATCAGTTCCAGAGTGCACGCTTCGGCGTCGAAGAGGGGCAGCCGCAAGCCCTCCAGCAGGTTCACGATTCTCGCGCAGTCCTCGGCGCCGATGAGGCCGAGGAGCCGGGCCACATGGCTGGAGATCGCCATGTCGATGGCGACCGCCTCACCGTGGGCGATGCGATGGCCGCTGGCGGTCTCGATGACCGGGCTGAAGGTGTGGCCGAAGTCCACGAGCCGGGCCAGTACGTGTTCCCGCAGGTTGAAACAGAGCTCTTCCAGCATCAGCCGGATCGACGTGCGGATCACATAGTGCTCGACGTCGGTGGTGCCGATGGGCAGGCCGGGTGAGCGGCCCTGGAAGATGTCGTGATGCATTTCCAGGGTGTGGAAGAGCTCGCGGTCCCGGATGACCGCCATCTTGACGATCTCTCCGAGACCGCAGCGGATTTCGCGGTCGGGGAGCGTACCAAGCAGCGTGGGGTCGTTGAGCGAGGCGTACGGGGGGTGGTAGGCGCCGAGCATGTTCTTGGTTTGAAGCGCGTTGACACCGGTTTTTACGCCGATGCCCGCGTCCACCTGCCCCACCAGCGTGGTGTTCACCCGGATGTACCGGACGCCCCTGGCGTACATGGACGCCGCGAAGCCGACGATGTCGCAGACGACACCGCCGCCCACCGCCAGCATCACTCCCTGCCGGTCCAGTCCTTCACGTTTCGCGATGGCGCACACGGCCTCGGCCGCGGCGAGCGTCTTGCTGTCCTCCCCGGAGGGAATGACGTCGACACTCCAATCCCCGGGTTTCAGGTGCGCTGCGAGGTATTTCCGCAGTCGGTCGCCGTAGAGGTGGTTCACGGACGGGCCGAGGAATGCGACAACACGCCGGTCTTCACAGCTGCGGGCGAGCAGGGGATTGTCGAGCGATAAGAGTTCGTCGGATATGTCCACTCGGTATGCGGTCTTGTCCGGTGCCAGAAGTGCGAAACCGTCAGGACGTGTATAGACGCCGGGCATGAGCGAATCAGCGGTCTGTGAACTCTGTTCGGTGAGTACCTCAGTGCATGCTTCCGTGGCCTGGCTCATCACTTCCCACCCCCTGTCGAACTGTGCATGTGAAGGAAGAGTCCCGCTGTGCGTCCGCGAGGGGACTGCGGGCCCCGAGACGGATCGGAGTCAATCATTCGAGCGTTTCCCTGAGTAAGCCTTCGCTCTGTGCTCCGCAAGGTTGCGCACCGGGGAGGCGTCGTCTCACAGAGGGCATGGCCGGCGCTGCGGGGCGTGGGGGAGATGGGACTGATTGGCATGTTCATGCTCCGATGGATGCTTCAACGAGACGCATAAGCAGGGTAGTTGACTGGGATTGCTTCTGCCGCAGTGGGTGGACCGCGGTTCAGGAGACTTCTGCGTAGAGCTTGCGTACCCTCCCGGCCATCTCTGCCCAGGAGAACTGGGAGACCGCCCGACGGCGGCCGGCTTCTCCCATGCGCGCAGCCAACTCCCGATCTGATAAAAGGGTGTTGATCCGCGCAGCGAACTCCTTGGCGAAAACCTCGGGGTTCCGCGGCTCCCCCCGGCTGCCGGGCTCGACCTCCAGGGGGACCAGAAAGCCGGTCTCACCGTCGTCAACCACTTCCGGGATGCCTCCTGTGGCCGACGCCACGACCGGTGCGCCGCACGCCATCGCCTCAAGGTTCACGATGCCGAGAGGCTCGTAGACGGACGGGCAGACGAACGCCGCCGCGTGGCTGAGGAGCTGGATGAGAGCGCGTCGTCGCAGCGGCCTCGATATCCATAGGACTCCCGAGCCCCTCGCGCGCAGTCCGGCGACGGCCTTGCCGAATTCGCGGCGCTGCTGGAGGGTGTCGGATGCCTCCGCGACGATGACGAGCTGCACATCCGGCGGGAGGGCCTCAGCAACGTGCAGAAGATGCCGGAGTCCCTTCTGGGGAGTTATCCTCGCGACACACGCAACGATTTCCCGGTCCGTGCGTATCCCCAACCGCTCCAGTTCATCGGTGTGCGGGTCGGGGGCGTAGTGCGTCGTGTCGATTCCGTTGTGCACCACCGCCACACGGCCGGCGTCGATCTGCGGGTATGTCTCGGTGAGGTCTGCGGCCATGGCGTGCGAGACGGCGATGATCTTGTCGGCGCGGATGAGCGCGTCGCGTTCCAAGGAAGTGGAAAGCTGGTAACCACGGCCCAGTTGCTCGGCTTTCCAAGGACGCCTGGGCTCCAGACTGTGCGCCGTCACCACGTGAGGTATTCCGTAGAGGATGCTGGCGGTCTGCCCCGCGAAATTGGTGTACCAGGTGTGGCTGTGCACCAGAGATGCCCCCTGCACCGCGTTCGCCATCGACACACTGACCGATAGCGCCTGCATGGCCGGATTGGCGTCGGCGAAGTCGGCTGTGACGGGGTGGCAGACGAGCCCTTCGCTTTCGTGCGCATCGGCGAAGCAGTGCACACGGAGGTCCAGGTGCGGACGTAAATGGTGTGCCAGATTCTCCACGTGGACACCTGCCCCTCCGTACACATGGGGCGGGAACTCGCGTGTCAGCAGGTCAACGCGCATGCCGGAGGCCTCCGTCGCGCGGCCGGGCGCTCGGCGCGAGGGCCAGGAACCGTTCCAGGACGGCTGCCACCCCGTCCTCGTCGTGGGACGGTGCTACCTCGTCCGCGACGGCCTTGAGTTCGGGATGGCAGTTCGCCATGGCTACCCCGTACCCGGCCCAGTTCAGTATGGGGATGTCATTGGGCATGTCCCCGAAGGCGATGACGTCCTCGCTGCGCACTGCGTAGTGCTGAGCGACGCGGGCCAGCCCCACGCTCTTTCTGATGCCCAGGGGCAGTATCTCAACCATGTCCGGGCCGGAGTGGGTGACCGAGACGGCGTCGCCTGCGGACCGGGCGGCCACGGCGGCGAGGTCACCGTCCGTCAGGGTGGCGTGGCGCAGGAAGACCTTGTCGATCGGTTCGTCCCAGATGCGTCGACGGGGAACCAGTGTGTACGGACGCATCTCGCGGCTCGCCCCGAATTCGGGCGTCACGACGAACTGGCCGTTCAGCCCCGACAGGGCGACGGCCAGGGCGAGCGGACCTACTTCCGCGCTGATGCGCTCGACGACGGAACGGGCGAGATCCGTGCTCAGCGAAGCCGAGGACAGCAGGCGTCCCGCGCTCGCGTCGTAGATCTGGGCGCCCTGACCACACACTGCCGGCCCGCTGTAGCCCAGTTGATCGAAGAAGGGAGCACACCCGGCGGCGGGCCGCCCGGTCACCAGGACGTGGCGCACAGCTGCCTGCTTCGCCCGCCCCAGCGCCGTCAAGGTGCGTTGCGAGAAAGTGTGGTCACTCCTCAGCAGTGTGCCGTCCAGGTCGGTTGCGGCCATGTGGAACCGGCGGTCCCCTGGAAGCAGGGAACCGTATTCCCGGGCCCTGCTGGATCTACCCAGCTCAGTCGCCTCTTCTGTTGCGGGCGTGGCGTCGTGCATATCAGTGCGTTCTCCTTCACCGGTGCATGGCCCACCCCGCCAGGCGGAGAGGGCGTGTGTGCTTCAGATCGTGAGGTGGTTGTCCCGGCCGGGAACGTGACCCTGCGGCCGCCGCATCCCCGGCAGCCGCCACGTGACCACTGCGCTCATCCGTGTGGACTTGCCGACCGCCGCTGCTCGCGAAGCCGGATCTCCTCCCCACGTCGTCGTACGAGGTGGGGTGTGCGGAGTTCGTGGGCGATGACGAGGCCACGCAACTCCTTGCGACGCTGCTCGGACGTCGTGACCCGCAGCGACTCGACCAGCTCGTGGGCAGTGCCTTGGTCGAGGTCGTCCTCGTGTCGCAGGAGCCGGATCACCTCGGCGTCCTCCTGTCCCGCCGGGGCCGACCCGCCGCGTGACGGCGGGATCTGGCTGACCCGACGCAGCGGCTCCGCGGCCTCGGCCGGGAGCAGGTCGGCGTACCGGAGCAGGTCGGCGTCGGGCGCGAGCAGCAGCAGATGCTTGACGGTCAACGCCGCTTCCGGGAAAGGGAGGCGGGTCGCCAGCGAGCCGAGCACTCGCGGATCCAGGCCGAGCACGCAGCCGGCGTGCAGGAGCACCTGCCGGACTCGGGAGGCCTCGGGTGCGTCGGGCAGCAGTCCGGCCGTCCGCTCCAAGAAGCGGCTGACAACCGCAGTCGGCTCGGCCGTGTCGAGGGCCTCCCCGCCGTTGAAGTAGCGTCCCATGTACGCCTGCCACCAAGCCAGGTGCACTTCATGGAGGTCTCCCACCAAGGCCTCGTAGTCGCTCGGCGCGAGCCGTCCCGCATCCGCCATCGCACGGAGCGCAGGCACGAGATCGTTGTAGACAAGCCGCATCCAGAGGTGCGGAGAACGCTGGATTCCCCAGCAGTGCTCGTGAGTATGGTCGCTGAGCAGTTCGGCCAGGCTGATCTCACCGGTGACGAGATCGGTTCGAACACCCAGCGGAGAGACGTCGAAGCGGTAGAAGTGGTCGGAGGAGAGAGGCGGCCGCGGTGTGGGCAGTTCGCGATCGAGGAAGCGCTCCAGGCCCGCGTAACGCCGATGCAGCGCGTCGAAGTCGGGAGTGATCCGTGGGTAGAGGTGGTTGGTGAAGCGGGTCTTGATTTTGGCGATCTCTTCCGACACGGCCTGATAAAGGAAGATCTTGTCGAAACGGTAGCTGAAGGAGAGTCCTATGTAGGGGAAGACGGTGCAGCTCCGGCACTCTGACCGGTGCCCCACCTCCTCGTCCCGGACGCGCAGAAACTCTTCGTCCTGCACCATTTCGGTGAGCGAGCGGTCCCAGACCACCGAGTTGTCGAAGGCGTGGTAGCAGGGCAGCACCAGACGCCCGTCCGGGCCTACGGTGAGGATGCGCTTATTCGCATAGCAATCCGTCGGTGCGGTGGGATCGAGCGTCTCCATGAACTTGCGGAAGTGCAGATTGAGCAGTGCGAACGGTTGGTAGAGCAGACGCATCAGTTCGGCGGAGATGAGGTCTCCGGTCGGCTCCGACTCGTCCAACCGGCGGGCTCGCGTCGCCGGGGTGTCGGCCAGCGGCTTGCCGTTCTGCTCGATGAGCTTGAGCTTGCGTGCCGTCCGATTGACGTCTCGGACGGTGTCCTGCTCGTCGAAGTACTCGAACATCCCGGAGAAGTAGATGGTGATGCGGTTGTCGTGCGCGAAGCGCAGCAGGTCCGGCACCTCGTCCCTGTTCTCCCGGGTGACGACGCAGATGAGCTTGAGGTTGTCCGCGCCCGTGGCGGCTATCCGCCGGATGACGTCCAGTGCCCGGTCCAGTGTGGGTACTCCCCGGATCTTCTGGTAGCGGTCGGGCCTGAGCGTGTCCAGGGAGACATTCATCGTGTCGACGTAGGGGACGATGGCGTCGATGTGCTTGGCGAAGCGGATGCCGTTGCTGGTGATCTCCACCGTCATGCCGAGCGACTTGGCGTACTGGACGATCCCGTCGATGTGCGGGTGCAGGACCGGTTCGCCACCGGTGAAGTCGACATAGCGGACGCCGAGCGCGTACATCTCGTCCAGGATCTGGCAGGCCTTTTTCAGGGTGAGTTCCTCGTACCCCTTGAACTTGTCGTCCTGCCAGACGTTGCAGTAGCCGCAGAGGGAGTTGCAGCGGAAGGTGATGTAGAACCGGGCCGACTGCAGCAGGCCCGGTCGGGTCGTGGGGGTGAGTGCTGTGCTGGTCACTGTCACGCTGTCTCTCCATCCGTACGGCAGGATGAGGTGCCCCTCAACGGCCCGGCCGGGCCGTTGAGGGGGTTCTCCTGGGAAGGGCGGCGAAGGTCAGGGCAGCCGAGCGCCCCGAGCGGCGATCCACAGTTCGTACCACTCCTCGTGGGAGAGTCCGGGGTCGCTCTCCACCGCGTCATGGCAGGCGCGGATACGTTCCGGGTTCGTGGTGCCGATCACGGGCGAGATGCCGGCCGGGTGCCGCTGGAGCCACCACAGCAGGATCGTCTCTGGTGTGGTCTCCTTACGTTCCGCGAGGTCTCTGATCAGAGAGCCGGCCGGAGTCGGTTCGGGCCCGGTGAAACGGCCCTGGGCGAGTGGCCCCCACGCCTGCAGTTCGAGGCCGTGGGCCGCACAGTACTCGAGAGTCCCGTGCGGAAAGCCGTTCGCGGCTGCGGCCGATGTGTTGAGCAGCACCCCCGCCTCGAGCCAGTCGCGCCGTGCCAGGCTCATCTCCAACTGGTTGGCGATCAGCGGTACGTCCAGGTGGGCCCGGAGGCTGTCGATCTGTGCGGCGCTCATATTGGAGACGCCGAAGTGCCGTACCAGGCCTTGCTGCTGGAGGGAGGCGATGGCTTTCGCGATCTCCTCCGGTGAGGCCAGCGGATCGGGCCTGTGCAGGAGCAGCACATCGATGACATCCGTGCGCAGTCGAGCGAGACTCTCCTCGACACGCCTGGTGATGCTGGACGCACGCAGGTCGTACCTGCCGACCCCGTCGCCGTCGGGCAGCCGGATTCCGCACTTGGTCTGCAAGGTGATCCGCTCCCGCAGATCCGGTGCTCGCGCCAAGACCTCCCCGAAGACCGACTCGGACTTGCCATGCCGGTAGATGTCCGCATGGTCGAACGCTGTGATCCCGGCAGACAGGGCGGCCTCGACAGCGGCTTCCGCTTGTGCGATGTTCGCGGCCGAGTACGGCGTGCGGTCCCAGCTACCGCCGATTCCCATGCATCCGTACAGCACGCGCCCCCTGCCCGTGCCGGACTTGGGTGTCATGCTGCTGTCTCCTGTCCGTGAGCGGCCCCGGGTGGGTTCGAATCCGGTCATCTGTCACTCCCGCATCGTGTCGGCCAGCATCTCGGCGACGGCGAGCACCGGGAGTTGGGTGTTGGCCGCTGGAACGGTCGGCAGGATGGAGGCATCGACAACCCGCAGGTTGGACACCCCGTGCACCCGTCCGTCGCCGTCCACCACGGCATGGGGATCGTCCGGGAGGCCCATGGCGCAGGTCCCCACCGGATGCCAGTACGTGCCGAGCGACGACCGCAGTTCCTGGTCCGGCAAGTCCCTCGGGGAGAATCCCGGCGAGGGACTCGCGAGGGACTGCAGTGAGGCCGACGCGGCCAGCCGTTCGACGATGTCCAGGCCGGATCGGATGACGGCGATGTCGTGCCCGCCTCGGTCCGTGAGGAACGCTGGATCGATCTCCGGGGGCACGGCGGGGTCGGCGGAGCGCAGCCGCAGGCTTCCGCGCGAAACGGGTTTCATCAGGAAGGCGGAGATGCCCGCCTCGTACTGCCCGGGGGGCAGCGAGCCGAACAGCGGATCGCCGGCGGAGGGCAGGATGTGCAGATCCCAGGACCCGCCGGAGGACAGGCCGCTGGCGGCCCGGATGAGCATGCGGCTGACATACAACTCGCCCGCCTCCTCCTTGGCCGCCAGTGCCGTGTTCAGCTCCGCTGTCGGGACGAGCGGGACGAAGACACCGGGCTGATCAATGAGGTTCGCCCCGACCCCGGGCAGGTCGACAGCGGGCCGGACGCCGAGTTCGTGCAGGTGGTCAGCCGGGCCGATCCCACTGCGCAGAAGCAGCGCGGGTGAGCCGAAGGTGCCGCAGGCCGCTACATAGGTGTCGGCGACCAGGCTTTGGACCCGCCCGTCGACCAACACGTCGACGGCACGAACACTCCCGCCGCGAATGTTCAACCGGTCCACGGTGGTGCCACTGAGAATCGTCAGGTTCGGCCGGGACCGTGCTGCTTCGAGGTAGGCGAAGGCTGCGTTCCAGCGGACACCGTCAGAGGCGTTGAGCAGGGGAGCGCCGTATCCGGGCCGGCCGGGAGCAGCCGTGTCCACTTCCTCGTAGCCCAGTTCGGCGGCTGCTTGGAGGGCTGCGCGGCTCCAGGGCGAGTACTCGCACTCCGGTACGGCGCGCAGCCGCATCTGCTCCACCGCCCTCAGACGGTAGGGCTCCATGGCGGACTGTGACCACCGGGCACCTCCGGCGTGCACCCACTCGGCATGGTCTCCCTCGCAACCCCAGGTGTTCCAGCACCCGTTGATGCAGGATGAGCCACCGAGGACGCGCGCACGAATGCGGTGCACGGCCGAGTGGCGCTCCCATACGTCGTCACGCGGCAGCGCTCTGGCGTTCAGCGTCCTGGCGGGCCACGCACGCCAGTTGGCGCCGTAATCCGGCCCTGCCTCCACCAGGCAGACGGAGCGGCCGGAGTCCTCGCTCAAGCGCGCGGCCAGCACGCACCCGGCGACTCCTCCGCCCAGGATCACGACGTTGTGGGCGGAGGGTGCCGATGCGCCACTCATGTGGCTCCTCCGACCGCATTGACGTCGGGCGCCTGGGGCGGGGAGGCGTACGCGTCCGCCCGGGCCAGGAGTTCGTCGCGGCTGAGGAAATCGGCCCGTCCCGATGGCACGGTGCAGGCGTGGGCCCCGGCTACCGCGCCGAACAGGGCGCACCGCTGTGGTGGCTCGCCGCCCAGCCAGCCGAAGAGGAACCCTGAGGCGAAGGCGTCACCAGCGCCGTTCGAGTCCACCACCGGCGCCGGTGGTGTGACCGCCGGAACGTGATGGATGCTTCCGTCCACCAGCAGGTACGCACCGTCTGCTCCGGCCGTGACGACCACGACCTCGGCTCGGCCCCGCTCGGCGATGCGCAGCATGGTGCGCTCGATGTCGGCCAGGGCGGCGGCGGACAGCAGGACGACGTCGGCCTCGTGAGCGAACGGCTCGTGGTACGGGTTGACGCCGTCCCAGTTGTGGAGGTCGGTCGAGATGGTCACCCCCGTGGCCCGGAGTGTGGACAGGGCGAAGCCGCACGGGTAGGTGATGGACACATGGGCATGGCGGGCGGCCGACGCCAGTTTCCGGACCAATGCCTCGGGCAGCCGGTCTGCCTCACGTGAGCGGCTGTCGTCGTAGAGGGATAACCGCCGCCCGTCGGGTCCCACCAGGTTGACCGCGCGCTTGGTGCCGCCCGGAAGGTGGACCTCGGTGAACGGAATGTTCCGGTCGCGGTGCAGAGCCCGGATCAGATCGCCCTCGTGGTCGTCGCCGATCATGTCCAGATGGTGCGTGCGCAGTCCCAGGGCGCTCACACCCAGCGCGACGAAGTCGCCGGTCTGCCCTGCCAGGGCCTCGATGCCGGGCCGGACCATGTAGCTGTCGGCGTAGGGCAGAGGCAGCTCGGGAACGTACACGATCGTGTCAACACCCGATCCTCCCAGGACGAGGACATCGGTGTCGGTGCTCATGGAGTCTCCTCTCCGGAGGTGGGTCGGGCGACGCCCGGCGGTCGGATGCTCTGCGCCTGTGCGGGGCTCGCACGCACAACCGCGCCGCCGCTCCCGGACGGCAGGGGAAGACCTGTCGCAAGGTCATTTGGGCTTCCCGAAGGGTGAGTCAAGCAGGCCGCTCCGGCTGCGGCAAGGGCTCGAAGATCTTCCTGGCCGCAGTCAACGGGTTGTGGACACGGCGCGGTAGACAGGTCGCGATAGACGTCGGCGACGGTGCGTGGGCCGGGGTGCGCGGAGATGTCTTCCAGAGTGAGAGCCGAGCCGGAGCCGTCGGCCACCGGCAGTCTCCAGTTGGGGTACGCGTCGCAGGTACCGGGCAGGTTCTGCGGCCGGCGGTCTCCTACCGTGTCGGGCAGCCAGACGCCGATCAGTTGCGCCGGGGTGAGGGCCAGGAACCGGTGCAGGCCGAGGACGTCCTGGCTCGGCACCTGGCCGGTTGCGGACCCGCTGCTCGGCTCACGTACGCCCACCCGGTCCAACTCGGCCAGCCAGCGGTTGCGTTCGGTGTCCGCGTCGGCGGCGGCCTGGTCCGTCGGCTTGGTGAGCAGCCCGAGGCGTTCGTGCAGGCGGACATGGGAACCGTCCAGCCACGCGGCTGTGCTGGGCAGGTCGTGGGTGGTGAGCGTGGCGAGGCAGTCCGGCCGCCATCGCTCGGGCGGAAGTGGTCCCGAGCGCTGCTCCGGGCCGTCGTTGAACTCGAAGCGAAGCACAGATGTGCCGAGGATGCCCCGCTCGGTCAGTTCCGTGCGTACGCCGGGCTCGACGGTGCCCAGATCCTCGCCGATCACTATGCTGCCGGCCCGGTGCGCCTCCAAAGCCAGCACCCCGAGGAGCATCTCGTGGTCATAGCGGACGTACGTACCCTCATCGGCCCTCGCCCCGGCGGGCACCCACCAGAGCCGGAACAAGCCCATGATGTGGTCCACCCGCAGCGCCCCGGAGTGGCGCAGCGAGCCCCGCAGCACCTCTGCGAAGGGGGCGTACCCCGCCTCGGCCAGGGCCTCGGACCGCCAGGGCGGCAGGCCCCAGTCCTGTCCGTGCGGGTTGAAGTCGTCGGGTGGGCAACCGACGGTGATACCTTCCGCGAGACAGTGCTGCAGTTGCCAGGCGTCCGCACCGTCGGGGTCGACGCCGATGGCGAGGTCGTGCATCAGGCCGATGGCAGCTCCTGCCTCGGTGGCTGCGCGTTGAGCCGAGGCGAGTTGCTCGTCCACCAGCCAGGCCAGGTGACGGTGGAACCCGATCCGCTCCGCCAGCTCTGCCCGTGCGGCGGCGATGCCCCTCCCGTCCGGGCTGCGCAGCCCGGCAGGCCAGGAACGCCAGTGCGGGCCGTGGACCTCGGCGAGCGCACACCACAGCGCGTAGTCCGAGAGACCGGCACCCCCGGCGTCGACGTACCGTTCGTAGGCGGCACGTCGGGCCGGCCCGAGCGGAACGCGATACACCAACTCAAGGGCCCGCAGTTTGAGACCGCGCACGGCCTCGCGGTCGATCATCCCGCCGGAGAGCACATCGTCACGCAGGCGCCCCGCCTCGGCATCAAGGCGCGCGGCGACCTCCCGGTCGGTCGCGGACAGGCCGGCGTACTCGGGGAGGCTCCTGATCCTCAGATACATCGGGTCGGCATGGCGTCGGCTGCTGGGGCGGTACGGGGACGGGTCGGGCAGCGGCCCGGGAAGGTAGGAGTGCAGCGGGTTGAGCTGCACGAAGTCGGCCCCCAGACCGCCGGCCCAACGGGCGAGGTCTGCCAGGTCGCCGAGGTCACCCATGCCCCAGGAGTGTCGGGAGAGGACCGAATAGAGCTGGACCAGAAAGCCCCAGCTGCGCCCCGTGGGCCTCGCCGGCCGTCCGGGCGCGATCAGCAACGGTACGGCCTGGCTGCGGCCGCCGCGGGAGGCGTGCAGTATGTGGCGGCCCACGGGGAGGCCGGCCAGTTCCTCGCAGAGAGCTCCGGTGCGGTGGCCGCACCCGTCCTCCGTCTCGACCCACAGGTCGGTACGGGACGGCGTGGCCAGGCCGACGGGCGGTCGTCCGGAGCGCATGACGACGCTGGGAGGCAGCAGACGCTCGGCCAGATCCTGCCGTCGTCCGGCCAGGGCGACGCGGACCCCCCGGTCGGTTGCGGCGTCGACACCGAGGGCGATGAGGACGGCGCGCAGGGTCTGCGCGGAAGTCTCGATGCGCCGGCCCAGATCGGTGCTGTAGTGCGTGGACACTCCGTACAGGTCAGCCAGTTGCACGAGTTCGCGGGTGGGCGTCATCGATGTGACTCTCCGGTGTCTGGGCGGGCCGGTCAGTGAGGGCGGGGCGGGAAGAGACGTTCCAGGACCGCCGCGACTCCGTCCTCCTCGTTGGACGGCGCAATCTCGTCGGCGTACGAGCGCAGTTCGGCGTGGGCATTTCCCATGGCAACACCGTGGGCGGCCCAGACCAGCATGGGGATGTCGTTGGGCATGTCGCCGAAAGCAATGGTGTCGGCCGCGGTGAAACCGAGTCGGCGGGCGGCTTCGGCGAGGCCGCTCGCCTTGCTGACGCCCGGAGGCAGCAACTCGACGACGTGCTTGCCGGAGTGGGTGACAGAGAGGGCACCGGCGCAGGCTCGCTCGGCTCGCTCGGCGAGCTCGTCGTCGTCCAGGCGCGGGCTGCGGATCAGTACCTTCTCCAGTGGACGGGCCCAGAGATCGGCATGCCGTTCGACGAGGCGCCAGCCGTGCCGGACACGTTCGCCGAAACCTGACGTGACCAGGAACTCGCCGTTGAGGCCGGCCGTGACGACGCCGAGTTCCAACGGTCCGGCCAGCTCGGAGATGCGGTTGACCGATGCGCGCGCAGCGGTACGGTTCAGGGACACGGAGGACAGCAGCCGGTCGGCACCGACGTCGTAGAGCTGACCCCCTTGTCCACACACGGCGAGCCCCTGGTAGCCCAGGGGCGCCAGGAGGCTGCGGACCCCCGCCGCCGGCCGGCCGGTGACCACCAGATGTCGCGCACCGCAGGCCGCGACCTGGGCCAGGGCTGCCCGGGTACGGGCGGAGACGCTCAGATCGGCGCGGAGAAGTGTGCCGTCCAGGTCGGTGGCGACGACGCCGAAGAGCAGGGGGCGAGGACGCGCCGGAGCCGTCATCGCCCGGGCTCCGTGGTGGTCTCCTCATGCAGGGTGAGTAGCGTGTGGGCGGCCAGGGTCGCGGCATCGGTGATCCGGCCGGAACGGATGAGATCGCGCCACTCCGCCGGATCGGCCCAGCGCTGGCGCATGTCGGCCTCGCCCGGTTCACGTTCCGGCACGCCCTCGGTCAGCTCTTCCGCGAGAAAGACGTGACACCCCTGGGTGGCGTATCCGTAGGCGACGTGCAGACGACCCAGGTAGGTCATGCGCCGGGCGCGCAGACCGGTCTCCTCCCGGAGCTCGGCGCGGGCCAGGTCGAGGGGGGCCGCACCCTGGTGTCCCTCGGGCCAGGAGCCCTGTGGAAACTCCCAGTAGCGACCGCCCACGGGATAGCGGTACTGCTCGACCAGGTGGACCCTGTCGTCCTGACGGGGAATGGCCAGTGCGTAGTCGGGCTTGTCGACCACGCCGTAGCGGCCGGGACTTCCGTCCGGACGTTGGATGTCGTCCTCGCGGACAGTCATCCATGGGTTGCGATACACCTCGTGGGAGCGCACGGTGCGGATCACTCGGTGACCTCCAGCAAAGTGCGTATGCCCTCGTCCACACCGCGGACCCGCAGGCCGCGGTCGTGCAGGAAGTCACCCAGGAGGTGGCTCGTCAGACAGGTGTTGGTGGGTCTGTTGGCATACCGGCCACCGGCCTTGGGGACCCGGACCACTTGGGTCCGGGGCAAGCCCAGACCGTCGGCCACGGCCTCGGCCCAGGCGGCACGGGAGATCCGGTCGGGGCCGCCGAGGTGAAGCAGCGGCGGGGCCTCGGCGTGCAGCACGGCGGCGGTCACGGCGGCGACGTCCTGGACCAGGACGGGGGTGGTCCACTGGTCGAAGGGTGCCTCCACCGACTCACCGCGGCGCAGAGGATGGGCGCAGGCAGAGAAGAAGTTGAGCCACTTTCCGCTCTCGGAGTCCTCCCAGCCGTAGACCAGGCTCACCCGCAGGACGGTGCTGTCGGCCGCCTCGCAAACGATCTCTTCAGCCGCCAGTTTGGCGCGTCCGTAGGCGTTGGCGGGCGCCGTGGGGGTGGACTCGTCGTTGGCCGGAGAACGGCCGTCGAAGACGTTGTCGGTGGAGATCAGTACGGTACGGGCGCCGGGTGCGGCGGCCGTGAGGTGGGCCGCCACCGCGGTGTGCAACGCGATCGCGCGTTCCGGCGCGGCCTCGCACCAGGTCACGTCGGAAGGGCCGTGGACGAGGACGATCCGGTCGGGCCTGACCTGGTCGACCACGCGGGCGCAGGAAGTGCCGTCCGTGGCGTCCAGCGAGACCCAGGGGGCGGCGGTCCGAGCGGCGGGCGCGCGGCGCGAGGCCAGTACGGCATGTTCACCGGCAGTGGTCAGCCGGGCGGCGACGGCCCGGCCGATGAAGCCGCTGCCGACGATCAACGTGCGTGTCACGCGACCGTCACCGCCTGGCGGGCCGCGCTGCGGGCGGCGAGCAGGCGCCCGGCGCCGATGAGACCGTGATCGTCGTCCGGCTCGCCGAGCACGACCATCTCCCGGATCTCCTCGGCGGCCAGACCGAAGCAGCCGGCGCGTTCCAGCTCCGCGGTGAGCAGCTGCGCGTAGCGCGGGCCGATGGCCAGAGCGAATCCACCCATCAGCACATATCGGCGAACCCCGATGGAGGTGAACACTGAGGTTATGGCGGCGGCGAGGTGCGCGAGTCCGCCGCGGAGCACGGTGGTCGAGAAGGCGTCACCGGCGCGTACGGCGTCCGCCAGCATCCGGTTGTCCAGTTGCTCGGGATCGGGTGCCGCTGCTGCTAGTCGCGAGCGGGCGTAGCCGCCCGGATCGGCCACGGCTGCACGGCGGGCGGCGGCGAGCACACCGCGGCCCGACGCGATCCCGCCGAGGTGCCCGCGGCCGCCGCAGTCGCAGAGTGGGGCCTGCGGTGAGGGGTCGCAGGTCCAGTGGCCGAGTTCGCCGCCGTGGCCCTGCGGGTCGAGCAGGACCTCGCCGGCGCGGTAGACCTTGCTGCCGATGCCGGAACTCACCGTGATCAGACAGAAGGGCGGATCGTCCGCACTCCCCACATAGCGCCAGACGGCTGCGGTCAGGTCGTTGACGACGACCACCGGGATGCCGAGGCGGTCCTCCAGCAGGAGGCGCAGCGGCAGCGGTTCACCGCGTTTCCCCCAGACCGTCGGAGCGGTCACCACACGGCCGTCGGCCGTGACGGGGCCGGCGAAAGCCACGGCCACGGCGGTGCTGCGGTGCCGTGCGACGGCCTCGGCGGTCAGTTCGGCCAGTTGCCCGGCCACCCGGCCCTGCAGTTTCGCCTCCGAGAGGCCGGGGTGACGGGCCATGCCGTCAGTGGCAGTTCGCCGGATGTTGCCGAGGGTGCCGGTCCGCACGTTGTAGCGGGCGGTACGCAAGGTGGTGCCGCCCAGGTCGACGACGGTGAAGGCCGGTTCAGGCATGCGCTCCTCCTGAGGCATCCGGGGCGGTCGGCCGCTGCGTGATTCCGTGCTCAAGTACGATCTCCGAGTCGATGTCGGCCCCGGCCGGGACAATCGCGCCGGGAAACAGGACGCTGTGCCTCACCCGCGCACCGCGGCCGATACGGGCCCCGGGGAAGACGACACTTCGCTCGATCAAGCCCTCGTTCACGAGATCGGAGGGCACGATGCTGTGGTGGATCCCGGGCGCCCTGGTGACCAGAGAACGGGGCACCTCGGGCTGTACGGTGAGGGGCAGCTGACTGAGCGTCAAGGGGGGCCGTTCGCTCACCAGGGCGAGGTGGGCCCGGTGGTAGCGGTCGACGGTGCCGATGTCCTCCCAGTGGCCGGGCACCTCATGGCCGAGGATGCGTTCACCGCCGGACAGCATGGCCGGTATGACGTCCCGGCTTATGTCGTGCTGCCAGTCGGTGCCGTCGAGCTTCTCCAGGTAGTGGTACAGCGTGGCCGCGTCGAAGACGCAGAAAGCGGCGAAGACGAGGTCGCTCGTCGGCCTGGAAGGCTTCTCCACGAACCGGGTGAGCTGTCCGGCGGCGTCGAATTCGACCATTCCGAACAGGGGGACGTGACGGAGTTCGATGCGCTGGTAGGCGAGGGTCAGCACGGCGCCCGACCGGCGGTGGCGCTCGATCAGCGGGCCGTAGTCGAATCGGTACACATGGTCCGCGTGCAGGACCAGTACATCGGAGATGCCGGGGCCGAAGACATACGGTGCCTTGTGGATCAGGGCGTCGGCGGTGCCCCGCTCCGGCGGGTGAGTGATCCCCGGCGGCGCGTACCCGGCACCTTCGCGGTATCCCTGGTCGTACGGGCCGAAGTGCACCCGGAAACCTGGCCGCCACCACGTTCGGTGCAGGTCGTCCATTAACTGCTGCTCCTCGTACTGGGACAGCAGCAGCACCTCTTCCAGACCGGAGCGAGCAGCGTTGGCGAGGGAGAAGTCGACAAGGCGGCAGGCGCCCCCGAACGGCACCAGCGGCTTGAGCCGGCCGTGACCGAGCCTGCCCATCCTGCGGCCCTCGCCACCGGCCAGCAGGACCGCGCGCACCCCGTCAGCCATGGGACACCACGTCCCAGACGGCGCGCCCGGATTCCAGCGTGAGCAGCAGGTGCGACTCCTCGCCGGTGACGGGTATTTCGCTCGTGAACGTGGCGCCGGTCCGCCTCAGTGGGTGTACCGTCACCCCGCGCCGGGCGGACTGCTCCGCGGCAAGCTCGACCAGCTCCACGCGCCGGGCGTGGGGCAGCCGGTAGACGATCGAGCCGTCCTCGATGACACAGCGCCTGTCGAGCCGGGCGCGCAGCGCCGGATCGCTGTCGGCGGTCTGTTCGCAGCGCGCGAAGTCGGCACGGGCCCAGGCGGCTTCGAACAGAGCGCGGGCAGCGGTGTCGTCCAGGTTCTCGCAGCGCTGGTAGACCGAGGCCTCACCGAGCCGGGCGGCCGCTTCGGCGATCGCCTCGCGATGGGTCTCGTACGCCTCGGGCGGCAGCAGGTCGAACCAGCCGTGCCGGATGGTCCGCGCGATACCGAGCTCGGGTGTGCGTCCCTCCCACAGCTCGGTAAAGGCTTCCAGATGAAGTTCCGCAGCGCGCTGCCAGGTGAACTTTCTGGCCACGGCGATGGAGTTGGCCCTCAGCCTGCGGTATTGCCCGGGGTGGTCGCGCAGCAGCGCTGCCGCTTCGTGGATGCGCCGGGCCAGGGCGTCGACGAGCAGGGGGTCGTCCTCCGCGAAGGAGCGATTGACAGCGAATCCGGTGGCCCCTTCGGCACCTGGGCCGTGCAGCGGGTCGGCTACGTGCCCGAAGTGGGCCATACCGAGTTGGGCGGTCGCGATCGGAACGGCACCCATCGCCATCGCCTCGCCCTGCGCGATCAGAAAGGTGTCCATCTCGAACTTCGACGGGAAGAGGCAGAAGTCCGAAGCGGCCGCGTACGCGACGATCCTCTGCTCGTCGACCCGCTCCCACTCAAGGTGCACTCGGTTCTTGTGCCGCTCGGCCACCGCCAGGACAGTGGGATCGTCGATGCCGCCGTCGCTGATGCAGCGCAGCACGAAGTTGGCCGCGAGGCCCTCGCCCAGCACCCGGTCGATGGCACGGAACAGCTCGATCTGGCCCTTGTGGTGTACGGCATAGCGGGCGTTGTGGAAGAAGGTCGGCAGCTCCGGGTCCAAGCCGAGCCCGGAGAGGACGGCAGGCCGGTCGACGGTGGACGATTCGCCTGCGGTCCAGGTGTCGCCTATGGCGCAGCCGCCGACGAAGCTTTTGTGGGCGTTGCGGCGTACGGTGTCGTGGACCGGCAGCCGCGTGAAGAGTTCCTCGAACGGGGTGTCCGCGAAGTCGCTGTAGAACGCGAGGTGGCCCGGGGACAGGAAGTCCACCAGGTCGGCATGGTCGGCCACGAGGTCGTACACGCCCACGTGGTGGGGACCGTATTCGTAGTGGAGGTGGGTGTGCTGTTGATAGCCGCTCATCACGGCTTCGCGCGCGGTGAGCGGGCGGTCGGGCTGCTGCGCGGGGAGTGTGACCTCGGCCCCCAGGAAGTCGAGAAGCCGTTCCACCTTGGGTCGGTAGACCTTCTTGGTGATCGGCATGTTGCTCTGCACGGTGCCGACCACCAGCTTGCTCGGATCGTTCCGGAAGGCCGCCGGCAGCAGGTAGTGGTAATACGGCTCATGGGCGTGCACCAGGACCTTCTCGTCGGCGAACTGGTGACGGACGAAGCGGACGCTGTCCACCTGGGCGACGAGCGGCTTGAAGAAGACCAGGTCTTCTCCCTTGCTCTGGTAAGGGGGATAGAAGCGGTCAGGCAGCGCGTCGAGAAGCTCGTTGGAGAGGAAGTACAGGTCGATGCCGTCCAGGTGCAGCAGGTGCGCCGTGGTGGTCAGCGGAATCCGTACCTCGGACGGGAAGCGCTCGCCCCAGGTGTCCGGGTCGAGGACGAGAGGGAGCTCGTACGTGTCGTGGTAGTCGAGCGTCCTGAGATCGTATGAGCGGCGCAGGTCGTCGAGGCGGCCGTGGGCAGGCGTCACGATACTGACGCGGTGCCCCTCCGCGGCTAACGATTTCGACAGGTTCCACAGGTAGACGGAGATGCCGCCCTGCAGGAAACGGTGGTCGAAGCCGCCGCATTCGAAGTAGGTCTCTATGACATGCACGGGGTCAGTCCTTCGCTGCGGCGACCGGCAGGCCGGCGGCCTCGACGGCGTGCCGCAGGTTGATCGCCGCGTGGTAGGCGCGGTCGTGGGCGTACGCGTAGTCGAGTTCGTGGAGCAGCCGGCGTAGCCGGAACAAACGCCAGGCGGGATGGTCGTCGTCCGGTACAGGGAGGCGGGGGGACGGAACCGTGTCCTCGGCGTCCGCCGTTTCGGCTTCTTCGGTCAGAAGCCTGCTGGCCCGGGCCGCCCACAGACGGCCCGCAGCACGCATCCGGTCAAGGGCGGCCAGACGTCCCGGGGTCCAGCCGGGTGTATCGGGTGCCGCGTCGGCGGCGAGCAACAGCGCCATGCGGCAGGTGTCGTCCGGGTCCATATCGAGGAACGAAGCCGCCTGGTCGGCGAACTCGTCCGCGGTGAAGATCTCCAGGCCACGCCGAAGGGCGGCCAGGTCCTGCCAGGGCGACTGGGCGGTGCCGGTGTCAGCCGGGTCCAAGCACGGTGTGGACAGGTCGATGACGCACAACCTCCAGGACGTGTCCGCGCGTTCATGGCGCAGCACATGGGACAGGTGCAGGTCGCCGTGGCAGGGCCCGGTCGGCCAGGGGCGTGAGGGGAGCGCCGCGACCCGCTCCAGCTCGCGTTCGATGCCGGTCACGGCGGCTTGACGCACGGTCGCCGGGAAGCGGGTATCGGCAAGGATGCGGGGGCGGAGCGCGGCCGTTTGCCGAAGGGTTTCCGCGAGAAAGCCCTCGGCAGGGAAGTCCGGGCAGGGGCCGAGCCGTTCCGCCAGGTCCTGGTGGAAAGCGCGTAGGAAGCGGCCGGTGGCACGCAGGGGGGCCCGCAGGGCGCGCTGGGACTCGGCGACGGCAGCCTCGGGCTCGGCGCCCGCGCGGAGCAGGGGCCACAGCGCCCGGACCCCCGCCTGCAGCGGGACGTACAGGCCGTCTCCCTCGGCGTATCGATACACCACGCCGAGCGGATCACGCCGTCCGGTGGAGGTGTCCACATAGGTGTAGTCGCCGATCGGTTGCTGGGTCCGGCCACTGTCTGCCATGACCCGCAGCAGTTCGGGCTCGCGCGTGCCGATGCCGATGCGCCGGTATGTCTTGTGGGCGTGTGCGGAGCCGCCGAGGTCGAGCAGGGAAAGAGCGTTGGAGCACCAGCCGGGATCGAAGGGCAGCCGCGCTCGGAACTCGGCAGGTGCACCGCGGAACTCGATCAGGTTGCCTCGCTGCGTGCGCAGCCGCAGTCCGTCGCGCAGGGCCTCCGTGATCAGCCTGTGGTACGCCGTGGTGCGGTCGGCGGGAAGGCCGGGGGCATCCACCGGTACGGGAACGAACCAGCGCGCGGAGGCGTCCGCGGCCGTCATGACGATCAACAGACGGATGGTGCCGAGTATGGCCTCGTCGAAGAGTTCGAACTGGTCGGTACGGCGTCCGGCCTCGTCCATCCACGGAGCGGCACGCAGAAGCTCGACCGTGGCCGACGGTGGGCTGCCGAGCAGCAGGGTGTCCAAGATTTCAGCTCCCGGTCATCTCGTAGCGGTCCACACCCCGGTGCCAGACGACCAGGGCGAGCGTCACCAGGCCGACGGTCACCAACAGCATCCACGGCAACATGTGGAGGTGGCCGAAAAGTAGGTACGACGCGGGGACATAGGCAGTGAAGGCGTACGGCAGCAGCCAGGTCAGCAGCCACCGCAGACTGGGGTGGTAGAGGTCGAGGGGATAGCCCGAGAAGTCGCCGAGCTGGTTGGCCGCGTAGAGGGCCGGAAAGCTGTTCGTCGTCCAGAAGGCCAGAGAGGCGAAGAGGGTCTTGAGCGCGGCGAGGATCAGGGCAGCGCAGAGTACGAGGAGCGGTGCGAGCAACCACTGGCCTGCGCTGAGGTCGAGGCCCAGCTGGTCGGCGGCGTACCACGTCAGGGCTGCTCCGGTGAGCAGTTCACCGAAGCCGTCCGGGTAGAGGAAGCGCTCGGAGAGCAAGGAGAAGAGGGGGTGGACCGGCCGAATCAAGTAGCGGAAGAATTCGCCGTTCTGCACGAGCTTGCGCGCGAGGATCCACAGCTGGTCGGTGAACATCCTGTCCAGGCCGCGCGGCAGCAGTGAGAAGCCGAGCAGGAAGAGCACTTGGTGGAAGTTCCAGCCTGCGACGACCGGGACGTGCTGGAAGACGACGCCGATCACGGTGACCTGACTTACAACACGCAGCAGCATGCCGCCGGCGCCGAGCAGGAAGTCCATGCGGTACTCGGTGAGCCGGTGAAGGCTGACGCCGCTCAGATGCCAGGTGAGCCGGGTGTAGCGCAGTGCGACAGCGAAGAACCTCATCCGCCGAGCACCTCCACGTGGCGCACCGCACTGTTCCAGGCCAGGGCGGCCAGAGCCGTGAGGACGCCGGCCCAGACCGCCTGCCCCAGCAGGATGCCGAGGGCGCCGGCCACTCCGTCGTAGCGGCCCAGAAGGAGACGGAGGGGCGAGTCGACCATTCCCTGGAACGGCAGGGCATGGGCCACGGCAGCCAGCGGGCCCGGCATCAGGGAGAGCGGCACGACCTGGCCCGCGAAGAGTGCGACGACGCTGTCCTTGACGACCCTGACACCCCAGATGTTGGTCGTGATGAAACCGGCCAGACCGACCAGGAGGTTCACACCGAAACCAATGACCAGCGACAGGCCCGCGGAGAAGGTGAACAAGACAGCGCCGGTCCAGGACGGCACGGCGAGGGGGAGCAGTAGTGCGTACAGCGTCATGACCGGCACGGCGACCAGCACGGCGTTGGAAAGGGAGACGGGGAGTCCGGCAACGAACCGGGTGAGGGGGTAGTTCACGGGGCGCAGCAGCGAGATGGCGATGTCCCCACGCTGGACCTCTCCGGCAACTTCCTCGTCCACACGGCTGGCCTGGAGCAGGCCGAGCACCTGGGCGAGGAGCACGTACGTCGTGAGCTGCGGCAGGTCGAACCCGCCGGGAAGGCCGCCGTCGCGGCTTGTGTACACGGCACGCCAGAGGAAGATCTGCACCCCGGCCGCGGTGGAGGCAGTGAGCGCGCTCATCGCAAAGGTGGAGCGGTACTGGAGCAGTCCCTGCAGGCTGGCGGAAGCGAAGGGGGTGTAGCGGCGCAACACCGAACTCGTCGTCATGCAGAGGCCCTTCGGCCGTCTGCCCGGCCGGTGTAGATGCGGCGGAGCACCATCTCCAGGTCGGGCTCGGGAGCAAAGCAGTCGATGAGATCGAAGTGCGCGATCAGCAGACTCATCACCTCCCGAGTGGACCAACGGTGGGCCGGATACTCGACCTTTATCCGGACACTGTCCACCACTGTGGCGGATGCGCCGTCAAGCCGGCTCTGCACCAGGGCCACCGCCTGTTCGGTGGGCGGCCCGTTCCGGTACTCGAAGATGACTGCTCGGCTCTCGGCGGTGCGTAACAGGTCATGCATCGTGCTCTGGTGCACCACCTCGCCGCGGTTGACCACGAGCACTTGGTCGCAGATCGCCGTGATGTCACCCATGTCATGACTGGTGAGCATGACGGTGGTGCCGAGCTCCGAGCTGACGTGGTTGATCAGCTCGCGCACGGCCTCCTTGAGGACCAGGTCGAGACCAACCGTGGGCTCGTCCAGGAAGACCGCCTTAGGGTCGTGCAGCAGACTGGCGGCGACTTCGGCCCGCATCCGCTGCCCAAGGCTCAACTGCCTTACGGGGGTGTTGCCGAGGGCGTCGAGGTCCAAAAGCTTGCGGTAGAGTGCCATGTTGCGTCGGTACACCGCGTCGGGGATCTCATGGATGCGTCGCAGGATCCTGAAGGAGTCCAGCACCGGCAGATCCCACCAGAGTTGGCTGCGCTGGCCGAAGACGACGCCGATGTTGGCGGCGTTGCGCCGACGCTCCCGGTACGGCTCCAGGCCGTTCACGTAGCAGCGGCCGGACGTCGGGCGCATGATGCCGGTGAGCAGCTTGACGGTGGTGGACTTCCCGGCGCCGTTGGCACCGATATAGGCAGCTTTGGCACCGGACGGTATCTCGAAGGAGACCCCACTCACGGCACGGACCAGGCGGTGTTCCCGGCTGAACAAGGTGCTCAGGCTGCCCATGAGGCCGGCCTTGCGCTGATAGACCTTGAACTCCTTGACCAAATTCTCCGCGGCTATCACCAGGTAGCCTCCGCCAAGTGACGCACGGCACACACGAAGCCGACGGGGAACAACGCCTCTTCTAAGGCCAGGAATGTGAGGCTCCGGCCACTACTCAGAACGCCGGTCTCGGCCTTGGGCGTCTGCGCTGACACGTCACTCCCCGGATCGGCAGCCCTGTTCACTGGCGTGGTCGGCACCTGCGGCAACTGGAGCAGAGTCAAACAGTAGATCCACTCGGAGGGCAAGGAGTTTGAACTACTCATCGAGAATCTCGGTGATCTCGGTGCGGGGCTGATCCTGGACGACAGGGATTCCTGAAGAGTCAGGTTGGTTCGGCCGGCGTGCAGCGGTAGTACTCCGACGCCGCGGGGGGCTGTACTTCAATAACTGCTCGATGACCAAGTGTTGGTGTGCAAGGCCGGAGTATGACTGCCCAGCTCTTCCGCTGCCGGCCTTCGGGCCAAGTTCGATCGGGGCTTGACCTGGAATCCTGGACACGGGGGCTATGCGGCTGGGACCAGGGCAGTTGATGTTGTGTCGAGTGCTGTCCCGTAGGCGATGGGGCTGCGTTGAAGGACTCGGTAAGCGCGTTGTCCGTGCCCTTCGGGAAGTACTGGCGCAACAGTCCGTTCGTGTTCTCGTTCGTGCCCCGCTGCCAGGGGCTGTGCGGGTCGGCGAAGCAGACCTGCAGCTCGGTGTCGGCGGGGAGTTGAGCGTGCTGGGCCAGCTCTTTGCCGCGGTCCCAGGTCAGCGAGCGGCGCAGGTGTTCGGGCAGTGCGGTGATCGTCGTGGCGATCGCGTCTTTTACGGCCTCGGCGCCATAGTCAGCCACTGCCGGGCCGTTCTTCACCCGCGGTTCGAATGCCGTTGCCGTCCATCTGGGGCAGGTGCAGCAGCATCGTGAATCTGGTCGTGCGCTCGATGAGCGTGCCGATCGCCGAGCGGTTCAGGCCGGTGATCAGGTCGCGCTCCCGGTGCCCCGGGACCGTTCGGTCCTCGACCTCGGCCGGTCGTTCGCTGATCACCACGTCGGGCGTGACATGGCCGCCGGGACGCTGCCGCGTTCTGGCACGCGGGACGCACAACGCACGCCCGGTTCGCAGGCAGGCGACCCGCTCACGCTTGAGCGCGCCACGGCCCTGGACGTGGAGCGCCCGATGCTCGGTTCCGGCACATCAACACCACGGCCGAGCGGTTCCTGGATCAGGGCCTGCCGGTGGTGAGCGTGGATACGAAGCAGAAGGAGCCGATCGGCGACTTTGCCCGGCCAGGCCGCACCTACCGCCCCGAAGGGATGCCGATCGCAGCCCCGGACCACGACTTCGTGGCCCCCGACACCCCGTACGCGATCACGTAGGGAATCTACGACCTGGGACAGGACACCGGCTGGGTGAACGTGGGCACCGACCGCAACACCGCAGCCTTCGCAGTGGAGTCCATCCGTCGCTGGTGGAACCAACAGGGCCAACAGGACTACCCCGACGCATCCCGGCTGCTGATCACCGCCGATGCCGGAGGAGCGAACTCCGCCGACTCCCACCTGTTCAAGAAGGACCTGGCCTCCTTCGCCGACGAGTGCGGACTGACCATCACCGTCCGGCGGGTAGTGCTTCATGACCACAAGATGTCCGTTCTCAGATCCTCTAGATCACTTCTCAAGTGGCCAAGTTCCGGGGTCAAGGCCCACCGCCTACGCACCCCACCCCTCAAGCAAGCACTTCTCGCTGAGCATCAGTTACCGACAGCGGAGGAATCCGGATTCGGACCGGCGAGGCGTTCAACAACGTCCTGCAATCGAGTACGTCCAGCTGCGCGACTTCACCACCCGCACGGAGTCCCGGATCGGGGGTCGCGACTTGGAGCACTGACATCTGCCACGCAAGACGGGTACCAGCGTGCAGTTGGAAGCGCCCGATCGGCTACGACCACTACTACAGCCCCGGCCTCACCGAGGTGGTGGCCGAATCGAAGGGTTGCGTGAAATGACGGGGTTGACCTGCGACAGGCGTTGCAACAGGCCTCTGCACGTTTCGGCGATCGATACTTCTGCCGTCAAACCTTCGACTGGTATGGTTCAGCGCCATGACCGCACGGCTTGTCGATATCGCAGAGCAGTCAGGGTTCAGCGAAGCAACCGTCAGTCGTGTACTCAACGGCAAGGCTGGTGTGGCAGTGGCCACCCGGGAGGCCGTCCTTGCCGCGCTCGACGTTCTCGGCGGCCATGAACGGCCCAGCCGCCCCCGTAGCCGCAGCGGCGGCCTCATCGGACTGATCACCCCAGAGCTGGTCACTCCGATCTTTCCAGCGCTTGCCCAGGTGATCGCGCAGGCGCTGACTCGCCAGGGCTACACGCTGGTCTTCGGAACTCAGACTCCAGGCGGCTCAACCGAAGACGAGCTCACCGAGATGCTGGTGGACCGCGGCGTCTCCGGGATAATCTTTGTGTCCGGGGTGCACGCTGATTCCACGGCCGACATGGAGCGATACCAGGCGCTGCGTAATAGGGGCATACCCTACGTCCTGGTCAATGGCTTTTCCCCCAGAGTGCGGGCAACCTTCATCTCTGCAGATGACCGGACCGCGGTGCACTTAGCCGTCACGCACCTTGCCTCGCTGGGCCACACCCGGATAGGTCTCGCCGTCGGCCCTCGACGGTTCGTGCCTGCCCTTCGTAAGATCGAAGGCTTCTCCCTCGCCATTCAGGAGCTCCTCAGCCTGTCGGCCGAGGAGTCAGAGGAACTGGTAGCCCAGTCGCTCTGCACACTGGAGGGCGGCCAGTCAGCGGCGGCGACGCTGGTCGATCGGGGCTGCACAGCGATCATCTGCGCCAGCGACATGATGGCCCTCGGTGCCATACGGGCCGTCAGGGAACGCAACCTGGAGGTGCCGCGCGACATCTCGGTGGTCGGCTTCGACGACTCCCCACTCAACGCGTTCACCGATCCCCCGCTGACCACTATCCGCCAGCCCATCCACGAGATGGGGCATGCGGCCGTGCAGGCCCTCCTTGAAGAGGTAGGAGGAACCTCAGTGCCGCGAACCGAGTTCGTCTTCATGCCGGATCTGGTGGTGCGTGGCTCCACAGCGTCCGGACTGCGATTCCGAGTTCCTCGGCGATCCTCGGCCGGGCCGTCTGAACGTAGAGCTTGACCCGCTGATAGTTCCCGGTGAAGCCGTACTCCTGGGCCAGCCGCTCGTGAATGACCGCGGCCTTGTTGTCGCCGGCGGCGATCAGCAGGGCAGCGGCGCTGTCGGTGCCGACTCCGATGATGTCCAGAAGCTGTGGAGGGCTGCGGCGGACGGCCTTGGTGATCCGGCGGGCGAGTTCCTTCACCTCGGCGGTCAGCTGCTGGATGTGTTGGGCCGGCAGCCGGAGCCACAGCCACGACCGCCGAACTGCCCGAGCACAGGCTGCGCGGTGCTCGTCGGCGGCATGATGACGCTCCTTGGCCGACGTCTCCTCGTGCCTGCGTCTCCTCGTGCCGGCGCACCCGACCGGGCGGCCCCGGAGGGAGTGCGCCCCGAGGCCGGGTACGTCGGTCACGTCGTTCAGTCGTGTACGTGCAGCGGCTTGCCCGCCAGGGCCAGGTGGGCTTCGCCCAGGGCCTCGCTCTGACTGGGGTGGGCGTGGATGAGCTGGGCGACCTCGGCCGGCAGGGCTTGCCAGTTGTAGATGAGCTGGGCCTCGCCGATCTGCTCGCTCATGCGCGAGCCGATCATGTGGATGCCGACGACCGGACCGTCGTGCACCTGCACCAGCTTGATCTCGCCCGTGGCCTTGAGGATCTTGTTCTTGCCGGTGCTGCCCAGGTTGAACTTGCTGGTCACCACCTTGTCGGAGCCGTACTGCTCCTTGGCCTTCGCCTCCGTGAGGCCGACGGAGGCGATCTCGGGCTCGCAGTAGGTGACCCTGGCCACGCCGTCGTAGTCGATGGGAGTGACTCGCTCGCCGGCCAGGCGCTCGGCGACGAGGATGCCCTCGGCGAAACCGACATGCGCCAGTTGCAGGGTGGGGATCAGGTCGCCGACCGCGGAGATCGTCGGGACGTTGGTTTGCAGGTACTCGTCGACCAGTACGTGGCCGCGGTCCATGGCGACGCCGGCCTTCTCGTATCCGAGACCCGTGGAGACCGGGCCGCGGCCGACGGCGACGAGCAGCGTTTCGGCGTCCAATTGCTTGCCGTTCTCGAGCGTGACCCGCACACCGGTGTCGGTGTACTCGGCCTTGGTGAAACGCGACCCCAGCTCGAACTTGATCTTCCGCCTGCGGAAGGCGCGCTCCAGGCCCTTGGAGATCTCTTCGTCCTCGGCGGCCACCAGGTGCGGCAGCCCCTCGACGATCGTGACGTCCACCCCGAAGGACTTCCAGGCCGAGGCGAGTTCGACGCCGATGACGCCGCCGCCGAGGACGACCGCCGATTGAGGGAGCCGGTCGAGGAAGAGCGCCTGGTCGGACGAGATGATCCGGTCGCCGTCGATGGTCAGGCCGGGCAGCGACTTCGGCAGGGACCCGGTGGCCAGCACCACATGGCGGCCCTCGTAGCGCACGCCGTCGACCTCGACTGCGGTCGGCGAGACCAGACGGCCCTCGCCCTGGACCAGCGTGAGGTCCTTGCGGGACTTCAGCATGCCCTGCAGACCGTTGTACAGGCTCGCGATCACCCGGTCCTTGTAGGAGTTGACGCCCGCGATGTCGACACCTTGGAAGCTGGTCCTGACGCCGAAGCGAAGCGCTCACTCTGGCGGCTCTGGTCGGCGACCTCCGCCGCGTGCAGCAGTGCCTTGGCCGGAATGCAACCGTTGTGCAGGCACGTGCCGCCCAGCTTGCCCTTCTCGATCATCACGACTCTCAGCCCGAGTTGCGTCGCACGCAGGGCGCAGGAGTACCCTCCGCTGCCACTTCCGAGGATGACCACGTCGTACGAGCCGCTTGCGGAATTGTCCGTCACCGATGCCCCTCCCATGACTTCGGCCCGTCCGGCGGATCCGTCAAATCCAGCCCTGTGGTGCTCTGTTGATTCAATCCAACACCCAACATGCTCTCATCTCCCTTGATGGGCATGGGGGATAGGGTGGCGCACACCACATCATGAGCGGGTTGCTGAGTAGACATCGACTGCTAACGGGGCATCAGTTACCCTTTCTCTGCAGGCTGGTTCAGGTCAAATGTCGCTCAGTTCCAGCGCCTTCTTGATCAAAGCTCTGGTGGCCCGTGCCGCCACACCGATGACCGGCTCACCGGCGCTGATGCCGATCGACACACCCAGCCGGCGGATCCGCTGCGGGTGGGCGCCGTCACCCGCGGCCAGCCGGACGAGTTCGCTCGCGGCGAAGTCGCGGGGGCCCGGGGCCCGGAAGCGCAGCAGCGCCGGCTTCAGGGCCCCGACCGTCCGGTCCTGTGCGAGTTCGAGCATCTCGACATCCGCATCGGCATCCGGGTAGAACACGAGGGTGGCCGCGGGAATCCCGCGGATGGTCAGACGTGTCCCCATGCCGTCGAACGGACCCGGCACATCCGGGACGGCTCCGCTCCCGGGGCCCTTCTCGGGGGTGCCGACGGCGATGAGACGGTCGGTGGCATCGAAGACGGCGGCCGGTCCGGGGCCGCACGGCCGTGCCCGGCGGAGGGCGGGTCCGTTCGCTATACCTCGGACACGGTGAAGAGGCCGCCGTCCGGGTCGCGAATGACGTACGCGGTCTTCGAGGAACCGGCGTGCGAGGCGACCGGTGAGAACTCGCCCCCGGCGGCGGTCGCGGCCGCTGCGCTCCGCTCGATGTCCGGGACGTGGAAGTCCACGATCCACCGGGGCCGGATCTTAGGATCCGGGGCGGATTCGACGCCCCCGCCGCGCAGCGTGACGACCGTACGTCCGGCGACCTGGACGAAGACATGGTCCTGCGCGTAGTCGACCATGCAGCCGCCGGGCGGTCTGGCCCAGCCGAAGACCTCCGCGTAGAAGACGGCGGCCTCGAAGGCGTCACGCGTCTGCAGATCCAGCCGGGCGGGGGCACTGCCGTACCTGACCGACCAGGTCAGGGCGGGGCCCTCCCAGAAACCGAAGACGGCCCCGTCGCGGTCGGTGGCGAGCGCCGCCCGCCCCTCGCCCAGGTTCAGCGGCCCGATCGTGAGAGTCGCGCCGCGCTCCCTGACCCGGTCCGCCGTTTCATCGGCGTGCTTCACGGCGAAGTACGGTGTCCAGACCGTGGGCGGGCCGATGGCGGGGGAGCGCGATCCGATCCCGGCAACGGGGCTGCCGTGCGCCATGGCCACCGAGAAATCGCTGCCGAGGTCGCTGTCACGGAAGTCCCAGTCCATGACCGACGCGTAGAAGGACTGCGCGGCACGCAGATCGGGTGCCATCAGGTTCACCCAGCACGGTGCGCCGGTCACCGGCGTGATCCGTTCGAAGGCCGACATTCGATGCTCCTTCCGGTGAACGCGTCGACCGCGCGGTGGGCGTTCGACGTTTCCGGCAGCCGGCGGAGCCTTCGAACGGCCAGGGCGTACCGGTCACCGCTGGCCTCTCAGCCGGACACGGGGCGGCCGAAGAGGACGTCGTATCCGGGGGGAAGCTGTAGCAGGATGCGGTGCAGGAGATCCTCCTCGCAGGCATCGGCCACCACGCTGAGAACGGCGCTGGTGTCCCACGCGGCAGTCTGCTCGGTGGCGCCCTCGATCCACGCGGCGGTGGCACGTACGAACCGTTCGGGGGTGAGTGGTTCGGCGGCCTGCAGCGGGTTCAGCAGGATCAGCGCGAACGTTTCGGGGAGCCGGGCGGCCAGCTCGCTCCGCTCCTTGCCGACCAGGTGTGCCCCGAGCAGCGCCAGGACCACGCGAGCGGCCCGCTCCGCTTTCTGGGGCGTGGGATAGGCGCCGCGTTCCTGAACCGTTTCGAGGAACGCCTGCCATCGCATGTGCGTCAACGCAGGCCCCTTCCCGTGGACCGCGGGCGGAGGGCGGGGCGAGGAAGAGGGGAAGGGCGTGTACCCCGCTCTCCGCAGTCCACCGATGTACGCGTCAAGCGGCGATCCGCTTGTCGGAGCCTGCACTCCTGATCTCGATCTTGCGGGGCTTCGCGCGTTCCGCGATCGGGATGCGCAGGGTCAGCACGCCCGTGTCGTAGGCGGCCTGGATGCGCTCGGTGTCGAGGGTGTCCGCCAGGACGATCTGACGGGAGAAGACGCCCAGCGGCCGCTCGGAGAGCTCCATCTGTACGTCATCGCCCTTGGCCGTCGGCCGCCGCTCCGCCTTCACGGTCAGCATGTTCCGTTCGACGTCGATGTCGATCGAGTCGGGGGAGACCCCGGGCAGGTCGAAGGCGACCACGTATTCATCGCCCTCGCGGTACGCGTCCATCGGCATCGCCGAGGGCCGGGACCAGGTGCCGGTCGCGATCTCCCGGGTGAGCCGGTCGAGTTCGCGGAAGGGGTCGGTGCGCATCAGCATCACGGATCACCTCCAGGATGAATCCGGACATTCTCGTCATGCGCCTCAACTCGGTTGTAACATGTCATCCAAAGGATGACAAGTGTGATGTCATGCGAACGATGACACGCGTTCGTCCGGGAGGGCTGGTCCGTGACCGAAGTCGACGCGCATGCCTCAGCCGAGATCCCCGGCACCGCCGGTGTTCCGGCCTCGCTCGTCGCTGCCACCACCGCGCTCGGCACGATCGACGCCGTCCTGCGGCAGGCCTGCGCACCCGACGGGCCGGAACCCGCAGGCGCCGCGCCCGAGCGTGCAGACGCGCTGGACGCCCTCCTTCTGCTGCGTGATGTGTGCCGGCGGCTCGCGGTATGGGAGCCGTCCCTCATCGAGGTCGCCCGCGAGGCCGGAGCCAGCTGGGCCGAGATCGCCCAGCCGCTCGGTGTCACCAGCCGGCAGGCCGCCGAACGCCGCTACCTGCGGCTGCGTACGGGTCCGCTGGGCACCACCGGCGAACAACGTGTACAGGCCACCCGCGACCGCCGCGCCGCCAACCGCACGGTCGCCGCCTGGGCGCGGGACAACGCGGCGGACCTGCGTCGGCTCGCCGGCCGGATCACCTCCCTCTCCGACCTTCCCGAGCGGGCCGCCGCAGCCGTCGACGAGCTCAACGAGGCTCTCGGCGGCGACGACCCCGGCCGTCTCATCGGGCCGCTCGCCGACGCGCGCCTCCACTTGGAGGATCATCGCGACCTCGCCGACCGCGTCGACCGCCTCGTCCAGCAGGTCGACAACCTGCGCAGGCACAGCGCCAGCCAGCGGCGCGGAGTGACCATGCCCGCGGAGCGGCAGAATCCCGGGACCGCGCGTCGGTGAGCCCACGGGTCCGGCGTACGCGGCAACTCGCCCGGCCGGTCCGCCGGGGGAACAACCGTGCGGCACTTCTGCGCTACGCCGTGCCCCCGGACGCCTCGGCGAAGCGTTTCAGTACCAGCCGCGCCACATCCGGGTGCGCGCCGAGCGGCGCGGAGGTGAGGCAGCCGCCGGCTCGCGCCGCGCGACGGGCGAAGTGGCCCGGGGCCATCAGGAAGCGGGCCACTGCCACCCGGTGGTGGCCCGCTGCGCGCAGGGCTTCCACCGCGTCGGCCGGAGTCGGCGTACTCGCCTTCGGGCCGCGAGTGAGCACCACGGCCTCCTGGCACACCTCGGCCAGCCGCGGACCGTGGGGTACTACGGCCTGTGCCTGGTGGTGACCTGGACCTGCTACCTCCGACGGTCCGCACGTCACCCGCCGGGGGTGTGAGCGCCGACTGTCCACCAGGACGTGCGATGCGGGAAGGACCGCCGTCCGATGCCGGAAAAACCGCCGTCGCGGCCCTGCCGGGATGAGTATCGGGCCGCTTCGTCCTAGGGTGCGAGCCATGGCAGAGAGTGCAGCTCACCGGGGTGCTGCGGGGTGGGGTGATCACTCTGCCGCCGACTCCGGAACCCCCGACCCGCGCCGCTGGAAGGCGCTCACGGTGTGTCTGATCGCAGGGTTCATGACCCTGCTGGACGTATCCATCGTCAACGTCGCCCTGCCGTCGATCAGGGAAGGGCTCCACACCTCGGAGTCCGACCTGCAATGGGTCCTCTCCGGCTACGCACTCGCCTTCGGTCTGTTCCTGATCCCTGCCGGACGGCTCGGTGACGCGCGGGGGCGCCGTGTGGTGTTCATGGCCGGGCTGGCCCTGTTCACCCTGGCGTCGGCGGCCTGCGGAGCGTCCCAGTCCAGTCTCTGGCTGGTCGTCGCCCGACTGGTCCAGGGCCTCGCCGGAGGCATGATCTCGCCCCAGATCTCCGCATTGATCCAGCAGATGTTCTCCGGTCAGGAGCGCGGCCGGGCCTTCGGCATGTTCGGCACGGTGGTCGGCATCTCCACCGCTGTGGGCCCGCTGTCGGGCGGGCTGCTGATCCAGGCGGCCGGGGCCCAGGAGGGCTGGCGCTGGGTGTTCTACGTCAATCTGCCGCTCGGCGCCGTCTGCCTTCTCCTCGCTAGGCGGCTGCTCCCGGACACCCCCTCGGCCGGCCGGGTGCGATTGCGTGATCTGGACCCCCTCGGGGTCCTGTTGCTCGGCGCGGGCCTACTGGCACTGCTGCTGCCGTTCATCCAGTCGCAGCAGTGGCCGGGCGACCGGAAATGGCTGCTGATCCCGGTGGCCGCGGCACTGCTCGCCGCCTTCATCGGCTGGGAGTCCCGGTGCGGCAGGCGCGGCACGCAACCCGTCGTCGACCTGTCGCTCTTCCGGGTCCGCTCCTACTGGCTCGGCTGCCTGCTGATCCTGCTGTACTTCTGCGGATTCACCTCGATCTTCTTCATCACCACGCTCTACCTGCAGAACGGACTGCACTACTCCGCCCTGCAGGCGGGAATCGCCATCACGCCCTTCGCGCTGGGCTCGGCCGTCGCGGCGGGCCCCGGCGGCCGATGGGTCGGCCGCCTGGGACGCCCCCTCGTCGTGGCCGGGCTCATCACGGTGACCACAGGGCTGGCGGGCGCCGCGCTCGCCGTGCACCTGGTGCCGGGGCGGGGCGCGGGATGGGTGATGGCGGCCCCGCTGCTGCTGGCGGGTCTGGGCAGCGGCCTGGTCATCTCCCCGAACCAGGCGCTGACCCTCTCCGAAGTGCCGGTGGCCACCGCCGGGAGCGCCGGGGGAACCCTCCAGACCGGCCAGCGCGTCGGTTCGGCGATCGGGATCGCGGCGGTCGGCTCGGTGTTCTTCGCCCAGCTGAGCGGCGGCGGGTGGGCCACTGCGTACGACCACGGACTTGTCGTCGCGTCCGCCTTCATCGTGGCCGCCCTGCTCCTCGGGTTGGCAGACGTGTTCGGGGAACGCCGGGGCAGTAGCCGTGCGCAGCGTTCCATCCGCATTCCATCCGCAGGGAGAACGTCATGAGAGACAGCGAGCTGAGCGAAACCACCGGCACAGGGACCACCGGCACAGACACCACCGGCACAGAGTCCGACATCGAGCCCGACGGCAACGCGACGTACGGGCACAAGGTCTTCAAACGCTCCAGGAGCCACTTCGCCGACCGGATCACCGCCGACGGCCGCGACGGCTGGCCCGTCGAGGCCGGCCGCTACCGGCTGGTCGTCAGCCGCGCCTGCCCGTGGGCGAGCCGCGCACTCGTGTCCCGGCGGCTCCTCGGGCTGGAGGGAGCACTCTCGCTGGCGGTAGCCGATCCGATCCAGGACGACCGCAGCTGGCGCTTCACCCTGGACGAGGGCGGCCGGGACCCGGTGCTCGGCATCAGATACCTCAGCGAGGCGTACGACGCGCGGGAACGGGACTACCCCGGCGGGGTCAGCGTGCCCGCGATCGTCGACGTACCCAGCGGCAGACTCGTCACCAACGACTTCCAGCAGATCACGCTGGACTTCGCGACCGAATGGACCGCGCTGCACCGGCAGGGCGCCCCCGATCTGTATCCCGAAGCCCTGCGTGACGAGATCGACGAGGTCATGCAGGGCATCTACCACGACCTGAACAACGGCGTGTACCGCGCGGGCTTCGCGGCGGAGCAGTCCGAATACGAAGCCGCGTACGAGGATGTGTTCCGCCGCCTCGATCTGGTGTCCGAGCGTCTCGCGGACCGGCGCTACCTCGTCGGCGAAACCCTCACCGAAGCGGACATCAGGCTGTTTACCACGCTGGTGCGCTTCGACGCCGTCTACCACGGACACTTCAAGTGCAACCGCTCGAAACTGGCCGAGGACCGGGTCCTGTGGGCGTACGCCAGGGACCTCTACCAGACCCCCGGATTCGGTGACACGGTCGACTTCCACCACATCAAGCAGCACTACTACCGGGTCCACACCGGCATCAACCCCACCGGCATCGTGCCCGTCGGCCCCGAGCTGTCCGGCTGGCTGACCCCGCACCACCGGGAAGAGCTGGGCGGACGCCCGTTCGGCGACGGCACCGCGCCGGGGCCGGTGCCGCCCGGCGAGGAGGTCCCGCCGTCGGGGCGTCCCTGAACCGGGCACCCGCGGTGGCTCCCGCCGAAGCAGGGGGCAGGGCCCTGTCGAGTCGGCAGCGATCACGAGATATCTTGATGTCAAGCAATGTTGCAGACGTGGAGCGGAGCACAGGGTGACTGACTCGACCATCATCTATACACACACCGACGAGGCCCCGGCCCTGGCGACGTATTCGTTCTTGCCCGTCGTCCAGGCCTACGCCTCCACGGCCGGGGTCAATGTCGAGAGCCGTGACATCTCGCTGGCCGGGCGTATCATCGCCGGCTTCCCCGAGCGTCTCCAGGAGAGCCAGCGCGTCGACGACGCGCTCGCCGAGCTCGGTGCGCTGGCCAAGACGCCCGAGGCCAACATCATCAAGCTGCCGAACATCTCGGCCTCGATCCCGCAGCTGAAGGCTGCGATCGCCGAGCTCCAGGCGCAGGGCTACGCGCTTCCGGACTATCCGGACGACCCGCAGACCGATGAGGACAAGGACGTCCGCGCGCGCTACGACAAGGTCAAGGGCAGCGCGGTGAACCCCGTGCTGCGCGAGGGCAACTCCGACCGCCGCGCCCCTGCCTCGGTCAAGAACTACGCCAAGACGCACCCGCACCGCATGGGCGCCTGGTCGGCCGACTCGAAGACGAACGTCGCGACCATGGGCGTCGACGACTTCCGCTCCACCGAGAAGTCCACGGTCATCGCCGAGGCCGGATCGCTGCGCATCGAGCTCGCCGGTGACGACGGCAGCACCACCGTGCTCCGCGAGTCGGTGCCGGTGCTCGCGGGCGAGGTCGTCGACGCGGCGGTCATGCGCGTCGCGGCCCTGCGGGAGTTCTTCACCGCGCAGGTCGCCCGCGCCAAGGCCGAGGGCGTGCTGTTCTCCGTCCACCTCAAGGCCACCATGATGAAGGTCTCCGACCCGATCATCTTCGGCCACGTGGTCCGCGCCTTCTTCCCGAACACCTTTGCCAAGTACGGCCAGGTGCTCGCCGCGGCCGGTCTTTCCCCGAACGACGGCCTCGGCGGCATCCTCAAGGGCCTGGACTCGGTGCCGCACGTGGGCGCCGAGATCAAGGCATCCTTCGAGGCCGAGCTCGCCGAAGGCCCCGCGCTGGCCATGGTCGACTCCGACAAGGGCATCACCAACCTGCACGTACCGAGCGATGTCATCGTCGACGCCTCCATGCCGGCCATGATCCGCACCTCCGGTCACATGTGGGGCCCGGACGGCAAGGAGGCCGACACCCTCGCGGTGCTCCCCGACAGCAGCTACGCGGGTGTCTACCAGGTCGTCATCGACGACTGCCGCGCCAACGGCGCCTTCGACCCGTCGACCATGGGGTCCGTGCCGAACGTCGGCCTGATGGCGCAGAAGGCCGAGGAGTACGGCAGCCACGACAAGACCTTCGAGGTCCCCACCACCGGTACGGTGCGGGTCGTCGACGGCAGCGGCAACGTCGTGCTGGAGCAGGCCGTGGGCGCGGGCGACATCTTCCGCATGTGCCAGGCCAAGGACCTGCCGATCCAGGACTGGGTCAAGCTCGCCGTCACCCGCGCCCGCGCCACGGGCGTCCCGGCCGTGTTCTGGCTCGACGAGGACCGTGCCCACGACGCGCAGCTGATCGCCAAGGTCAAGACGTACCTCGCCGACCACGACACCGACGGCCTGCAGATCGAGATCATGTCGCCGGTGAAGGCGACCGCGTTCTCCCTGGAGCGCATCCGCCGCGGCGAGGACACGATCTCGGTCACCGGCAACGTGCTGCGTGACTACCTGACCGACCTGTTCCCGATCCTCGAGCTGGGCACGAGCGCGAAGATGCTCTCCGTCGTCCCGCTCATGAACGGCGGCGGCCTGTTCGAGACCGGCGCAGGCGGTTCCGCGCCCAAGCACGTCCAGCAGCTCGTCAAGGAGAACTACCTGCGCTGGGACAGCCTGGGCGAGTTCTTCGCGCTCGCTGCCAGCTTCGAGCACCTGGCGAAGACCACGGGCAACGCGCGTGCCCAGGTCCTCGCGGACACTCTCGACCGCGCGACCGGCACCTTCCTCAACGAGGACAAGTCGCCGAGCCGCAAGCTGGGCGGCATCGACAACCGCGGCAGCCACTTCTTCCTGGCCCTCTACTGGGCCCAGGAGCTGGCGGCGCAGACCGACGACGCGCAGCTGGCGCAGGCGTTCGCCGGCCTGGCGAAGACGCTGGGTGAGCAGGAGCAGACCATCGTCGACGAGCTGATCGCGGTGCAGGGCTCGCCGGCCGACATCGGCGGCTACTACCAGCCCGACCCGGCCAAGGCCTCGGCCGTCATGCGTCCGTCGGCGACGTTCACCCAGGCCATCGCCGGCCTGCGCTGACGAGACCGGCAGGGGAGGGGCATCCAGGCGCCCCTCACCCCTCACCCCTCGCCCCTTCCGCCCCGGCCGGCATCATGCCCGGCCGGGGCGGTCGCGTGTCCGGGGCCTGAACGGCAGAGGGCGCTCGTCCGGCGCCGGACGAGCGCCGCGCTGTCGCGTATGCAGCGGCTCGTTCTCCAGGTAATCGCGTACGACGGGCCGCTGCGCCGGTAGGTTCGAACGACCGGATCGAGCTCGTCGAGGGGAGAGACCGTGCTGGCAGGCAGGAACGCGGTGGTCACCGGAGGATCGCGGGGTATCGGCCGCGCGATCGTCGAACGCCTGTGCCGCGACGGGGCGCACGTGGTCTTCAACTACGCCACCAGCGACGACGCGGCCGAGGAGGTCGTCCGCACAGTGCGGGACAACGGCGGCACGGCCACGGCCATCCGTCTCGACCTCACGGACCCGGACGGGGCCCGGCAGCTGATGGAAGCCGCCGAGGAGCAGCTGGACGGACTCGACATCCTGGTGAACAACGCCGCACTGTGCCTCCCCCCGTCCCTCATCGCGGACACCGACCCGGAGGTGTTCGACAAGGTGATGACGGTCAACACCAGAGCGGTCTTCATGACGATCCGTCACGCGGCGGTGCGGATGCGCGACGGCGGCCGCATCGTGAACATTTCCACGGCGAACACCGTGCGGCCGGGCCCCGGCATCTCCGCGTACGCCGCCAGCAAGGGTGCCGTCGAACAGCTCACCGCCGTTGCCGCCCATGAACTCGGAGCACGCGGGATCACGGTCAACACCGTCTCGCCCGGCGCGACCGACACCGAGCTGCTGCGCGGCACCAACCAGCCGGAGGCGCTCGTAGCAGTCGCCGGTATGACTCCCCTCGGCCGACTGGGCGAACCCGCGGACGTGGCCGATGTGGTTGCCTTCCTGGCCGGCCACGACGGCCGGTGGATCACCGGCCAGAACGTGCGCGCAACGGGCGGGCTGGCCTGAGGGGGCGCCCGAGGCGTCCGGACCGGTCACCGGTCCGGACGTTCACCATTCTCCCCGGTAACAACGTTGCTCGGTGCGGCAGTTCGGGCTGCCCCTAGGCGCCGTGTCGAAACGGTGGAGTGAACCGGTGCGCGGTCGTGGCCGGTTGAGCGGGAGAGAAATCCGCACTTCGCGCCGCGGACCACGTCGTCGTCCGTCACCCCCGCCGGATACCGCACAGGGAGCGAGCCGGGGCGTGCGAGGCAAAGGCCCGGACCGGAGGACGCCCTGACGAGTGAAAGTCACGCGACGGCGGGCGCAGGGCCGCACAGAGTGGCCCCGCGGCTGATTTGCTGCACCTGGAATCTGGCGTGACGCGTGCGGGAGCGGCCGGCAGGCAGGCCGGCCGGCCGGTGGAGGCGGCGCCCCTGGCGGGTGCGCGGTCCACCCGCGAATGACATTCGAAGGAGCGTCCCAGTGACGACGACGGGCACAACAGGGGCAGCCGACGAAGAGGAGGCGTACGCGAACGAGCTTCCGGTACGCGCCAAGCAACCGGGCAACGTCGTCATCAAGTGGCTGACCACCACGGACCACAAGACGATCGGCACGCTCTACCTCGTCACGTCGTTCGCCTTCTTCGTCGTCGGTGGTGTGCTGGCCCTGGTCATGCGCGCGGAGCTGGCCCGTCCCGGGATCCAGATCATTTCGAGCGAGCAGTTCAACCAGGCGTTCACGATCCATGGCACGATCATGCTGCTGATGTTCGCCACCCCACTGTTCGCGGGCTTCACGAACTGGATCATGCCGCTGCAGATCGGCGCGCCCGATGTGGCGTTCCCGCGGCTGAACATGTTCGCGTACTGGGCGTATCTCTTCGGCTCGATCATCGTCGTGGCCGGCTTCGTCACCCCGCAGGGTGCGGCCGATTTCGGCTGGTTCGCCTACTCCCCGCTGACCGACGCGGTCCGCTCGCCGGGCATCGGCAGCGATATGTGGATCCTGGGCCTGGCCTTCTCCGGCTTCGGCACGATCCTCGGTTCGGTCAACTTCATCACCACGATCATCTGCATGCGCGCCCCCGGCATGACGATGTTCCGCATGCCGATCTTCGTCTGGAACGTCCTGCTGACCGCTGTGCTCGTCCTGTTGGCCTTCCCGGTCCTCGCGGCCTCCCTGCTGGTGCTGGAAGCGGACCGCAAGTTCGGTGCGCACGTCTTCGACCCGGCCTACGGCGGCGCGCTGCTCTGGCAGCACCTCTTCTGGTTCTTCGGCCACCCGGAGGTGTACATCATCGCTCTGCCGTTCTTCGGGATCGTCACCGAGATCCTTCCGGTCTTCAGCCGCAAGCCGGTCTTCGGTTATCTCGGTCTGATCGGGGCGACGATCGCCATCGCCGGCCTCTCGGCGACGGTGTGGGCGCACCACATGTTCGTCACCGGCGGTGTGCTGTTGCCGTTCTTCTCGTTCATGACCTTCCTCATCGCGGTACCGACCGGGGTGAAGTTCTTCAACTGGATCGGCACGATGTGGAAGGGGTCGTTGTCCTTCGAGACACCGATGCTCTGGTCGATCGGCTTCCTGGTCACCTTTCTCTTCGGTGGTCTGACCGGTGTGATCCTGGCGTCGCCCCCGCTGGACTTCCACGTCTCCGACTCGTACTTCGTCGTCGCGCACTTCCACTACGTCGTCTTCGGCACCGTGGTCTTCGCGATGTTCGCGGGATTCCACTTCTGGTGGCCGAAGTTCACCGGCAAGATGCTGGACGAGCGGCTCGGCAAGATCACGTTCTGGACGTTGTTCGTGGGCTTCCACGGCACGTTCCTGGTGCAGCACTGGCTGGGTGCCGAGGGCATGCCGCGTCGTTACGCGGACTACCTCGCCGCGGACGGCTTCACCGCGCTGAACACGATCTCGACGATCTCCTCGTTCCTGCTCGGCCTGTCGATGCTGCCGTTCTTCTACAACGTGTGGAAGACCGCCAGGTACGGCAAGAACGTCGGGGTCGACGACCCGTGGGGCTACGGCCGTTCGCTGGAGTGGGCGACCTCCTGCCCACCGCCGCGGCACAACTTCCACACCCTGCCGCGGATCCGTTCCGAATCCCCGGCGTTCGACCTGCACCACCCCGCGGTGCGGGCCCTCGACGAAGCCGTCCGCCGTGACCAGCAGGCGTGAGCAGAGCGGTACCCGGACAGGAGGAGCGCGTGGACCCCGACAAGGACACCGCCCGCGGTCTTGCACAGCTGGAGGGCTATCTGCTGTGGAACGCCGAGGTCGAGGAGGCACGACGACGGGCGGGCCGCTTCACCGACGAGCTGCCCTGGCTCACCACGGCACAGCGCGAGGACGTGCAGCGGGTCTACACCGCGGACCATGTCGCCGCGTCGCGGGCCATGCTCTGCCGGATCTGCGTCCGCGCCGCCGAACTGCGCGATGAATACGACGCGCGCTACCGGGGGCTGCGGGCGCGCTGCGTAGCCGCCGGTGTCGTGCTCGTCGGCGCGGTCGGCGGCACCTGTACGGCGGTCACTCTCCTGGTCCGCTGACCCCGGTGGCGTCGACCGTCCGCCGTCCTCAGCAGGCGAAGTCGGACGCGGCTCGTGAAGATGAGAGATGACGGGCGCGTGCGACGGGGCAGGCGAACGGACGACCGTGCAGGCCCGAGAAGGGACGAATACCGTGGCACGACCCAGGATTCTCGTTGTCGGCGCCGGATTCGCCGGGGTGGAATGCGTACGCCGCCTGGAGCGCGGGCTCATCCCCGGCGAGGCGGAGATCGCGCTCGTCGCCCCGTTCTCGTACCAGCTCTATCTGCCCCTGCTGCCCCAGGTGGCGGCAGGTGTGCTCACTCCGCAGTCGGTCGCGGTGTCGCTGCGCCGCAGCCGAAAGCACCGCACCCGGATCATCCCGGGCGGGTCCATCGGAGTGGACCCCAAGGCGAAGATCTGCGTCATTCGCAAGATCACCGACGAGATCGTCTACGAGCCGTACGACTACCTCGTCCTCAGCCCGGGGAGCGTCACCCGTACCTTCGACATCCCCGGCCTGGTCGACCACGCCCGCGGTATGAAGACGCTCGCCGAGGCGGCCTACGTACGAGACCATGTGATCGCGCAACTCGATCTCGCGGACGCCAGCCACGACGAGAACGAGCGGGCCTCGCGCCTGCAGTTCGTGGTCGTCGGCGGTGGCTATGCCGGCACCGAGACGGCCGCCTGTCTGCAGCGCCTCACCACGAACGCGCTCAGGCAGTACCCGCGGCTCGACCCGAAGCTGATCAAGTGGCATCTCATCGACATCGCCCCGAAGCTGATGCCCGAACTCGGGGACAAGCTCGGCCGGAGCGCCCTGGAGGTGCTGCGCGGACGCGGCATCGAGGTATCGCTCGGGGTGTCCGTCGCCGAGGCCGGACCGGAGAAGGTGACCTTCACCGACGGCCGGGTGGTGCCCTGCCGCACCCTGATCTGGACGGCGGGAGTCACGGCGAGCCCCCTGGTCTCCACATTCGACGCGGAGACGGTACGCGGCCGGCTGGCGGTGACGCCCGAGATGGTCCTGCTGGGCTTCGACGGCATCTTCGCGCTCGGCGACGCCGCAGCCGTACCGGACCTGAGCAAGGGCGACGGGGCGGTCTGCCCGCCCACCGCGCAGCACGCCATGCGCCAGGGTCGCAGGCTCGCCGACAACCTCATCGCCACGCTGCGGCACCAGCCGCTGAAGCCGTACGTCCACAAGGACCTCGGTCTCGTCGTGGACCTCGGCGGCAAGGACGCGGTCTCCAAACCGATCGGCTTCGAAATGCACGGAATCGCCGCCCAGGCCGTCGCCCGCGGCTACCACTGGTCGGCGCTGCGCACCAACGTGGCCAAGGTGCGGGTGATGACCAACTGGATGCTCAACGCCATCGCGGGCGACGACTTCGTACGTACCGGTTTCCAGGCCCGGAAGCCGGCCAAACTGCGTGACTTCGAGTACACGGACGCCTACCTCACCCCGGCACAGGTCCGCGAGCACACCGCCTCGCTGCACACCGGCACCTGACCCGTAACCGCTCGGCAGGACGCGGCGTACGCCCTGACCGAAGGCAATCGGGACGGTCATCTGCTCCGGGCCGGGGTGACCGGTGCGGGCACTCCCCGGCCGGCCGAATCAGCTGTTGCCCTCGTGCCCGGCCGTCAGCCCCGGGTCCCGTTCCGCCACCGGTTCCAGGATGTCGTCGATGCTCTTCAGCAGCTCCGCGTCGAGTGTCACTCCCGCCGCCCCGACGTTCTCCGTCACCTGCTCGGGCCGGGAGGCGCCGATGATCGCGGCAGAGACGTTGGGGTTCTGCAGCACCCAGGCGACCGCGAGCTGGGCGAGACTCAGACCGGCCTGGTCGGCGAGCGGCCGCAGCTGCTGGACGCGCTCCAGCACGTCGTCGCGGAGCCAGCCGGCGACCATGCTCGCGCCGCCCTTGTCGTCCGTCGCCCGGGAGCCCGCCGGGAGCGGCGCGCCGGGCTTGTACTTGCCCGTGAGGGCGCCCTGGGCGACCGGCGACCAGACGATCTGACCGATGCCCAGCTCCTCCGACGCGGGCACCACTTCGCTCTCGATGACCCGCCACAGCGCCGAGTACTGCGGCTGGTTGGAGACCAGCGGGACGTGGAGCTCGCGGGCCAGTCCGTGGCCGTCCCGGAGCTGGTCGGCCGTCCATTCCGAAACGCCGATGTACAGGGCCTTGCCGGAGCGGACGACGTCGGCGAACGCCTCCATGGTCTCTTCCAGCGGCGTCGAGTGGTCGTAGCGGTGCGCCTGGTACAGGTCCACATAATCGGTCTGCAGTCGGCGCAGCGAGTTGTCGATGGACTCCATGATGTGCTTGCGGCCGAGCCCCCGGTCGTTGTGTCCGGGACCGGTCGGGAAGTACACCTTGGTGAACACCTCCAGTCCCTCGCGGCGTTCGTTCCTGAGTGCCCGGCCCAGGACGGCTTCGGCCCGCGTCTCGGCATAGACGTCCGCCGTGTCGAAGGTGGTGATCCCGGCATCGAGCGCGGCACGGATACAGGCGATCGCCGCGTCCTCCTCCACCTGGGAGCCGTGGGTGAGCCAGTTTCCGTAAGCGATCTCACTGATGGTCAGGCCGCTGCGGCCGAGTCGGCGGAATTCCATGTGCCTGCTCTCCCTGTGCTCGTGGGGGACGGATCACGCGAGGGTGTCCATGCTATTGCGCCGTCCGGCGCGGCTCGGGCAGGCTCAGGCATCCGGGACGGTGCGGTGAACCGTACGGAGGAAGACCGCGTTGTCCGGAGTGCTCCGGATACGGTCCAGGAGCGTTTGGAGCGCGGTCTGCGGATCCCTGGAGCGCAGCGCGCGCCGCAGGCCGCGTACCACTCTCAACTCGGTTTCCGGGACGATGAGTTCCTCGCGCCGGGTGCCGGAAGCCTGGATGTTCACGGCCGGATAGGTACGCCGGTCCGCCAGAGCGCGGTCGAGCCGGAGTTCCATGTTGCCGGTGCTCTTCAGCTCCTCGAAGAAGTAGTCGTCGGCGCGGGAGCCGGTCTCCACCAGCGCGGTGGCCAGGATGGTGAGGGAGCCGCCCTCCTCGGTGAGCCGTGCGGCTCCGAAGAGGCGCTTGGGGCCGAGCAGTGCGGTTGCGTCGACGCCGCCGCTGAGGGTGCGTCCGCCCGCGGCCGACGCGTTGTTGTGGGCGCGGCACAGCCGGGTGAGGGAGTCCAGCAGGATGACGACGTCCTGGCCCTGCTCGACCAGACGCTTGGCGCGCTCGACCGCGAGTTCGGCGAGCGCGATGTGCTCCTTCGCGGGCCGGTCGAACGTCGAGGCGAGCACTTCGCCCCGTACGGACCGGCACATGTCCGTGACCTCCTCGGGGCGTTCGTCGAGCAGCACCACCATCAGATGGCACTCGGGGTGGTTGGCGGCGACGGCTGCCGCGATCTGTTGCAGCAGCACGGTCTTGCCGGTCCTGGGCGGCGCGACGACGAGTCCGCGCTGCCCCTTGCCGATCGGGGAGACCAGGTCGACGAGGCGCGTCGCCGGGCTGCCGGACGGTGTTTCCAGGCGCAGCCGGTCCCGGGGGTGGAGCGGGGTGAGATCACCGAAGTGGGGCCGGCCGCGCAGCGCCTGCGGGGAGCGGCCGTTGACCCGTACGACCCCGGACAGGATGCGGGGCCGGTCGCAGGAGCCTTCGACGACATCGCCCTTGCGCAGGCCGTACCGGCGGATCAGGGCGGCCGATACCTGTACGTCGCCGGGGGAGGGGAGGCCGCCACGGACGAGCAGGGCGCCGTGCCCCTGGTGCGTGATGTCGAGGACGCCGACGGCTTCGGTGGTCAATTCCCGTTGAGCAACGGGGTGTTCGAGGGTGCTGGTCATGCGGGTGGTCCTTTCGCGGACATGGCGAATGAAGGGGCCCGGACGGCCTGGGGGCGGAAGAGACCACGCCCCGGACGACGGGCGGGACAGCCCGGACGGGGAAAGCCCTGGCCGGACTGGAAGAAGTGGTGCGGGAAAGCCGGATCGCCGGTCGCGAAAGGACGGGCGCAGCGGCTCTGCGAAGGTGAAACGGCACCGGCGCCCCGAACCGAGGCGTACACATGTACCAAGTGCACCGTACCACGGCGTACGCGCACCGGGTCGGCGACGGCGGCCGCGATATCCGGTTGTCGTGGGGCGCGTGAAGTGATGTGGTTCTCCGGGCCGCCCGCCCGCCCAACGTTCCGACCGGCGCCCCGGGCGCCGAGGAGTCACCTTGCCGATACGCGTCACCGCACTGAACGATCCCGAGCGCACCGGCGCGAGCCACCGGCTGGCGTGGCTGGCGTCCGACCCCGCGGGCGCGGGTGGATGAAGGCGCGGTCCATCCTGCGGGCCCGCGAACACCACCCGGCACTCGACGGCCTGCTGACGGACACCGCGGACAGCAATACGTACATGCGGAGCGTCAACGACGCGCTCGGCTACGAGCCGACGCACAAGTCGGTCGAGTACCAGCGCGATCTGTAGGCCGTGTCCGCGAAGTCCCGGCCGGGCCCGCGGGCCCGGCCCTTCCCCGAGCTCTCGGCCTTCGCCCGAGCAGGGGCGACCTCGTCCTTGCCGCGCTGTCGGAGCCATCCGGGTACGTCGCGTACGCGGATGATCCTCCGCCTTGCGAGTGCACGCACCGGACGCCGCCGGCCACGCCCTTCGGGCGTGCGGCGGGACTTTGCGGACACGGGCCGGACCCGGCCGTCGAACTGCCGTCACCCGTCAGCCCGCGGGGTCACCGGCCTCCGCCGCCGAGGCCGTGCCCCGGAACGCCCCCAGGATCTGTTCGGCCGCCAGCGTGGCCGTCAACTCGCCGTCCCGTACCCGCTGTTCCAGCTCGGGGGTGAGCGCGCGTACCTCCGGATGGGCACGCAGACTCTCCAGCAGCTCGTCCCGCACCATCGTCCAGGTCCAGTCGACCTGCTGGGCACGCCGCTTCGCCGCGAGCCGCCCGGTCGATTCGAGCAGCGCACGGTGCTGCTCCAGCCGCTCCCACAGCGTGTCGAGGCCGGTCGACTCCCGGGCGCTGCAGGTGAGGACCGGGGGCGTCCACGCCGCGTCCACCGGGTGCATCAGCCGCAGCGCACCCGCCAGTTCGCGCGCGGCCGCTCGCGCGTCGCGCTCGTGCGGGCCGTCCGCCTTGTTGACGGTGATGGCGTCCGCCAGCTCCAGGACGCCCTTCTTGATGCCCTGGAGCTGATCGCCGGTGCGGGCCAGTGTCAGCAGCAGGAACGTGTCGACCATATTGGCGACCGCCGTCTCCGACTGGCCGACGCCGACCGTCTCCACCAGCACCACGTCGTATCCCGCGGCCTCCATCACCACGATGGACTCCCGGGTCGCTTTGGCGACCCCGCCGAGCGTTCCCGCGGTGGGGGAGGGACGTACGAACGCCGCAGGGTCCACCGCGAGGCGCTCCATCCTGGTCTTGTCGCCCAGGATGGAGCCGCCGGTACGGCTGGAGGAGGGATCGACGGCCAGCACCGCGACCCGGTGGCCGAGCCCGGTGAGCATCGTGCCGAGGGCGTCGATGAACGTGGACTTCCCGACCCCGGGCACGCCGCTGATGCCGATGCGCCGGGCCCGGCCGGACCGCGGCAGCAGCTCGCGCAGCAACTGCTGGGCCAGTGACCGGTGATCGGGGCGGGTGGACTCGACGAGAGTGATGGCGCGCGCGATGTACGCCCGCTTCCCGTCGAGCACGCCCTTCGCGTAGCTGTCGATGTCGATCTTCGGAGCCATCGGTTCAGCGGCTCACAGCTCGTGGCCGAGCGCGGCACCGAGCCGCGTCACCAGGTCGTACGCGGCATCCGGGATCACGGTGCCGGGCGGGAACACGGCCGCCGCCCCCGCCTCGTGCAGCGCCTGGACGTCCTGCGGCGGAATCACCCCGCCCACCACGATCATGATGTCGTCGCGGCCCTCGGCGGCAAGTTCCTCGCGGAGCGCCGGGACGAGGGTGAGATGCCCGGCGGCCAGCGAGGAGACGCCCACGATGTGCACATCCGCCTCCACCGCCTGCCGCGCCACCTCGGCGGGCGTCTGGAACAGCGGGCCGACGTCGACGTCGAAGCCCAGGTCGGCGAAGGCCGTCGAGATCACCTTCTGGCCGCGGTCGTGGCCGTCCTGCCCCATCTTGGCGACCAGGATGCGCGGACGGCGCCCCTCGGCCTCCTCGAACCGGTCCACCAGCGCCCGGGTACGGTCCACGGAGGGGGATTCACCTGCTTCGTTGCGGTACACACCGGAGATCGTACGGATCTGGCCGGCGTGCCTCCCGTACACCTTCTCCAAGGCGTCCGAGATCTCGCCCACGGTCGCCATCGCGCGTGCCGCGTCGACGGCGAGTGCCAGCAGATTGCCTTCGAGGCCGGGTCCGGGGTCCCGCCCGGCCGCCGCGGTCAGCGCGTACAGAGCCTCCTGGCAGGCCGACTCGTCGCGCTCCTCGCGCAGCCGGCGCAGCTTCTCGATCTGCTGGGTGCGCACCGAGGAGTTGTCGACCTTGAGCACATCGATCTGCTCGTCGGTCTCCACCCGGTACTTGTTGACCCCGATCACCGGCTGGCGCCCGGAGTCGATCCGTGCCTGCGTACGGGCCGCGGCCTCCTCGACCCGGAGCTTGGGGATGCCCGCGTCGATGGCCCGCGCCATGCCGCCCGCCGCCTCGACCTCCTCGATGTGCTGCCACGCCCGCCGTGCCAGGTCGTACGTCAGCTTCTCCACGTACGCGCTGCCGCCCCACGGGTCGATGACCCGGCCGGTGCCCGACTCCTGCTGAAGCAGCAGCTGGGTGTTCCGGGCGATGCGCGCCGAGAAGTCCGTCGGCAGGGCGAGCGCCTCGTCGAGCGCGTTGGTGTGCAGCGACTGGGTGTGGCCCTGGGTCGCGGCCATCGCCTCGACGCAGGTCCGGGTGACGTTGTTGAACACGTCCTGCGCGGTCAGCGACCACCCCGACGTCTGTGAATGGGTGCGCAGGGACAGCGACTTGGCGTTCTTCGGCTCGAATTCCCTGACCAGCTTGGCCCACAGCAGGCGGGCCGCCCGCAACTTCGCGATCTCCATGAAGAAGTTCATGCCGATCGCCCAGAAGAACGACAGCCGCGGCGCGAACGCGTCCACGTCGAGACCGGCGTCCCGGCCGGCCCGCAGATACTCCACCCCGTCCGCCAGGGTGTACGCCAGCTCCAGATCGGCGGTCGCACCGGCCTCCTGGATGTGATAGCCGGAGATGGAGATCGAGTTGTAGCGCGGCATCTTCTGCGAGGTGTACGCGAAGATGTCGGAGATGATCCGCATCGAGGGCTTCGGCGGATAGATGTACGTGTTGCGGACCATGAACTCCTTCAGAATGTCGTTCTGAATGGTCCCGGCCAGCTTCTCGGGCGGAACGCCTTGTTCCTCGGCGGCCACGATGTACAGCGCGAGTACGGGGAGCACCGCGCCGTTCATCGTCATCGACACCGACATCCGGTCCAGCGGGATGCCGTCGAAGAGCCGGCGCATGTCGTAGATCGAGTCGATCGCCACACCCGCCATGCCGACGTCACCGGTCACCCGCGGATGGTCGCTGTCGTAGCCGCGGTGGGTCGGCAGGTCGAAGGCGACGGAGAGGCCCTTCTGCCCGGCCGCGAGGTTGCGGCGGTAGAAGGCGTTGGACTCCTCGGCGGTGGAGAACCCGGCGTACTGCCGGATCGTCCAGGGCTGGTTGACGTACATCGTCGGGTACGGGCCCCGCAGATACGGGGCGATGCCCGGATACGTACCGAGGAAGTCGAGCCCTTCCAGGTCACGCCCGGTGTACAGCGGCTTGACCGTGATGCCTTCCGGGGTCTCCCACAGCAGATCACCGTCGGAACTGCCGGAGGACTCCTTCACGGAATCGCGCCACTGGTCCTCGGACACCTCGGCGGCGCCGCCCGGTCCGAGCCCGATGTCGGAGAAGTCAGGGATACGCATCACGCCACACCCATACGGTCGAGGACGGAAGAGAGCACGGCCACCACATCGGAGCCCGCGAAGACGTACTCGTCGACACCGGTGTACCCGCCGGGCCGGCCGGCGAGGAACACCCGCAGCGCGCCGGCCGAGCCCAGTGCCTCGGCGACCGCCCCGGCCTGCTCGGCGTAGAGCGCGTCGCTGGAACAGAGGCACGCCACGGTGGCCCCACTCGCCTTGAACGCGTCGGCGGCCGTCGGCGCGTCGACCGTGACCGGGTCGTGGACCGGCTCGATCCCGCCCGCCTGGAACAGGTTCGAGGCGAACGACGCCCGCGCCGTGTGCGCCGCGGCCGGGCCGAGCGCGGCGAGGAACACCCGCGGCCGCTGCCCGGTCGCCGCGAGATGGGCGTCCGACCGGGCACGCAGCGCCTCGAACGCCTCGTCACGACGGACCCTGGGCAGACCGCCCGACGCCGTGGCGGACAGCTCGGCGGGGGCAGCCTCGCGCACCACCGGGCGCTCCGTCAGCTGCGGGAACTCACTGACCCCGGTGACCGGCTCCTTGCGCCGCGCCAGATCCTTGCTGCGGGCCGCCCAGGTCGCCGCGAGCCGCTCCCCGATCATTCCCGAGCGCAGAGCGGCCGCCTGGCCGCCCGACCGCTCGATATCCTGGAAGAACGCCCAGGCGGCGTCGGCGAGTTCGGCGGTGAGCCGCTCCACGTACCAGGAACCGCCCGCCGGGTCGATCACCCGGGCCAGATGCGACTCCTCCAGCAGGATCGTCGACGTATTGCGGGCGATGCGCCGGGCGAAGGCATCCGGCAGGCCCAGGGCGTGATCGAACGGCAGCACGGTGACGGAGTCGGCCCCGCCGACCCCCGCGCCCAGGCACGCCAGCGTCGTCCGCAGCATGTTCACCCACGGGTCGCGCCGCGTCATCATCACCGACGACGTCACCGCGTGCTGGCGCTGCGCCCCGGCGCCGGCGGCCCCGCACACCTCGGCGACCCGGGCCCACAGCCGCCGCGCGGCCCGCAGCTTGGCGATGGTCAGGAACTGATCGGCCGTCGCCGAGTACCGGAACTCCAGCTGGGCACAGGCCTCTTCGACGCTGAGCCCGGCCTCCGTCAGTGCCCGCAGATAGGCGACCCCGGTCGCCAGCGAAGCGCCCAGCTCCTCGGCCGCCGAGCCGCCGGCCTCGTGGTACGGCAGGGCGTCGACGGTCAGCGCCCGCAGACCGGGATACTCCCGGGCACACCGCCGGGCCCAGTGGACCGCCGCCGTGAGGTCGGGTCCGGCGCCGCTGCGAGCGGCCTGCCCGAGCGGGTCGGCGCCGAGGTTGCCGCGCGCGGCCTGCGCATCGACGCCCCGCTCCGCGTAGAGCCGGATCAACTCCGTTGCCGCTGCGTCGAGTTCACTGCCCGCGTCGAGCGCCACGGGAGCGAGATCCAGATAGACGCCGTCCAGCGCCGCCGCCAGAGCGGACACCGGAATGCCTCCGGCTCCGCCCACGGTCAGCCACAGCGAGGTGACACCGTTCTCCAGATCGGCGAGCACGGCCTCGTTGAGGCGGGCGGCATCCGGCAGGGTGTGCCGCTGCCGTACGTCCCAGCCGCCCGCCGCATTGCCCTCGGCCTTGCCGCCGCGGGTGAAGGGGGCGAAGCCCGGATATCCGGCATCGGGCGCGCTGTCGCGCGAGGTGTAGAGGGGGCGGGTGATGAGCCCGTCCTCCACCGTGGTGGACAGTGCTTCCTCGGCGGCCGAACCCGCAACACCCTTGCCCGACTTGCGCAGCACGCCTTCGACGAGGCTCTGCCACTGCTCATGGGCGGGGTGAGGGAATTCGGCGGCCAACGAAAGCCCGTCAGCAGGCTGGACCGTCATGGCCCAGATGCTAGGTCAGGTCTCGGACGAGCAGCAGGGGCTCTGTCTGTGACCTTGCCCTCTCCGACCGCACTTGATCCTTCACACACGGTCGCGTAGCCGTGCGGATCCAGTCCTTGGTGCTTCCTCCAATGAGCCTGGCATCTGCTCCATGGATCAGCCAGATGGATTGCAACTGCGAGATCAATCCGAATGTCTTGTGGCACATGCAGTCCTACACAATCGGGCAGGCGGCGCGTCTGTCGGAGGTCAGCCCCGACACGGCCCGCCGCTGGGCGGACGCCGGACGGGGCGCGACCCACCGCGGCGAAGGCGGCCGCCGACTCATTGACGGCCGGGATCCGGCCGCGTTCTCCATCGAGATCGGCCAGGGCGGGGGAGGCGAGGACGACACCTCGTACACATCGGCCCGCAACGCCTTCCCGGGCATCGTCACGGGAGTGAAGCTCGGCGATGTCGCGGCCCAAGCGATATACCAGAAACGCGACAGGCACCCGGCCCGCGCTGCTGACCTGGAGAAGAATTTCCGACCCGGAGAGAAGCGGTGGCGATTTCACATTATCGCTATCTCCTTCGGTGTCCTCTATCGGCGTCCCTGCGGCGTTTTACTTTGTCGAATTCCCGGCCGCGTGCGACGTTTGATCCGGCCAGCTGTCGAATCAATTCGGATACGTGTCGGGAAAAGATGCGTGTCGGGAAAAGGGGAAGTTCATCGTGCAGACCGCCAGGGCCGTCCCGGCATCCACCGTCGTCAATCTGCGCGATCTGGGCGGCATCTCTCTGGGCCCCGGCCGCCAAGTCCGGCCGGGCGCCGTACTGCGCTCCGGCCAGCTCAGCGGGCTGGACGCGGCGAGGGACATGGCGGTGGCCGAGCTCGGCATCCGTACCGTCGTCGATCTGCGGACCGCCGACGAGCGCACGGCGGCCCCCGACCGGCTGCCTCCGGGTGCACGGCTCTTCGTCGCCGATGTGCTCGGCGACAACCCGGGCGTGGCACCCGCCCGGCTGCGCGCGCTGCTCGCCGACCCGGTCGAGGCGGAGCAGTTGCTGGGCAGCGGGAAGGCCGAGGAGATGTTCGCCGAGACCTACCGCCAGATGGTGCTCTCGCCGGGGGCCGCCGCCGCCTACCGGGCCTTCGTCGAGACGGCCGCCGACGACCGGGCCCGCCCGGTGCTCTTCCACTGCACGGCCGGCAAGGACCGAACCGGCTGGGCCACGGCGCTGCTGCTGATGATGCTCGGTGCGGAACGGGACGTGGTGCGGGCCGAGTTCCTCGCGGTGAATCCGGTCGTACGGGTCGCCTACGCCCCGTACGTACAGGGCTTTTTGGACGCGGGCGGTGACCCGGAGATCGCCTCCGCGATCATCGAGGTCCGCCCCCGCTATCTCGACATGGCGCTGGACGCCATGAACGAGCGGTGGGGCGGGCTCGACGGGTACGTGCGCGACGGACTGAGGATTCCGCAGGCCGCGGTGGAGCGGCTGCGCAGCGGACTCGTGATGTCCGCCTGAGCCGAACGCCGGAACCCGGTTCCTCCCCGGCGCCCCCGGTCGGTTCCTGGCGGAAGTGGCGGGAGTTGGCGCACTCCCGGGTTGACTTGATACCCCCAGGGGGTATGTTGTGGGTCATCGGGAAGCGCTGCCTTCCGATGGACCCGATGGAGGACACCGCCATGAACAACGCACTGAGGATCACCGCCTTCGCCGCCGCGCTCGCCGCGACCTTCGGGACCGCGTACGGCGTGGGCAGGGGCGTCGACCCGCTGGTGGCCGCGGAGGACCGCCCCGCGGGGCAGCATGCCGGCCACAGTGAGGGGAAGGAGGACGGGGCGACCGGTGGGGCGGGCCCGGCGGCCGGGCTGCAGATCTCCGACGGCGGCTACACACTGGCCCTCGAAACGCCCACGGTACGAGCCGGAGTCCGGACCGGGATCAGGTTCGCCGTCCTGGACGACACCGGCCGCAGGATCACGGCCTATCAACGGGAGCACGGCAAGGAACTCCATTTCATCCTCGCCTCGACCGACCTCACCGAATTCCGGCACCTGCATCCCGTCCGCGCGGCCGACGGCACCTGGTCGACCACGGTCGACCTGCCCAAGGCCGGTGGGTACCGGGCGTTCGCCGACTTCACTCCCGCGGCCGGGGGCGCCGAGCTCACTCTGGGCGCGGATCTGGCCGTCTCCGGCACCTACCGTCCCGCCGCTGTGCCGGCCGCGCGTGCCACCGCCGAGGTGGACGGCTACCGCGTCGCACTCGACGGCCGACTCCGCGCCGGCCGGAGCGGCGAGCTGAAGCTGACCGTCAGCAGGAACGGCCGCCCCGTCACCGATCTGCAGCCCTACCTCGGTGCTTACGGGCACCTGGTCGCGCTCCGCTCGGGCGACCTGGCCTATCTGCACGTCCACCCGAACGAGGGCGGCCCGGGGCCCGTGGTGTCCTTCATGGCGTCGGTGCCCAGCGCGGGTACGTACCGGCTCTTCCTCGACTTCCAGCACGAAGGGAAGGTCCGGACCGCGGCCTTCACCGTCCGGGTGCCCGCGTCCGGGGAGGGTGCCGCCGACCGGCACGAGAGCGAAACCGGGGCACCCGCCGGGCACGCGCACTGAGCCGCGCGCGGATGCCGGGCGACGGGCGGCGACGTGGGCCCATGGACACGGCGGGCGCTGCCAGGGGCCTGGGTATGGTGAAAGGGCCGGAATACGAATCCTCCGAGAGGGGCGTGCGTTGACCGAACGCAAGCCTGCGGGCGTCAGCTTCGAATCATGGGTCGACAAGCAGATCCGCGAGTCCGAGCAGCGCGGTGACTTCTCGCAGTTGCCGGGATTCGGCAAGCCTCTCGACTCGCTCGACGCTCCGTACGACGAGACCTGGTGGATCAAGCGGAAGATGCAGCGGGAGGGGGTATCGGTTCTCCCGCCGGTCCTGGCGTTGCGCAAGGAGGCGGAGGACGTGCGTGAGGCCGTGTCCGGGGCGCGGACGGAGGCCGATGTGCGGCGCATGCTGGCCGAGGTCAACGAGAAGATCCGGGCAGCCATTCGACGGCCGCCGCCCGGGCCCCTGCTGAACCTCGAGCCGTTCGACATCGACGCCGTGGTCGAGGAGTGGCGCGCGGCCCGGCGCTCGTCGTAGCTCCGGGCCGGGGGCTCGGAGGCAAGGGACCCGCAGCGGCCGGGCACGTACCGGACACACAACCGGATGCGTAATACTCCCTTTATGAGATCGAGCATTACGCACACGGGTGACGGTGCGCGTCGCGAGGACGTACGGGTCAGGCGCGCGACCGCACGGGACGCCCGGCGGCTCACCCGGCTGGTCAGGACCTCCCGCGCCTACGAGGGCCACTTCGCCGCCATGGTCGCCGGATACCGGGTGGGGCCCGACTACATCGAGACCCACCGGGTCTTCGCGGCCGTCGAGGCCGGCACCGACCGGCTCCTCGGCTTCTACGCGTTGATCCTCGACCCGCCGGAACTCGACCTCATGTTCGTCGCCGACGACGCACAGGGTCTCGGCATCGGGCGGCTGCTCATCGCGCATCTGCGCGAGGAGGCGCGGCGCTCCGGCCTGACCGGCGTCCGTATCGTCTCGCATCCGCCCGCCGAGGGCTTCTACCGGAGCGTGGGCGCCCGGCGCACCGGCACCCTCGCCGCCAACCCGCCCGCGGTGATGTGGGACCGGCCCGAACTGGTGCTGCCGGTCGCCTGAACCGACGCGGGAAGGGTGCGGCCGGAACCCGTGCACGGATGACGGCCGAACCCCCTTTCCCGTACGCCGTGTTACGAGGGGAAGCCTCCGTACGGACGCGTGATGATCTCCATGGCGTGACCGGCGGGATCGAGGAAGTACACACCCCGGCCGCCGTCGTTGTGGTTGATCTCCCCCGGATGCTTCCGATGCGGGTCCGCGTAGTAGGTGAGCCCGAGATCCTTGATGCGGACGTACGCCCTGTCGAACTCCGGCTCCGAGACGAGGAAGGCGTAATGCTGCATGACGATTGACGCTTCGGGAATGGTCGCGAAGTCCAGAGTGACGCCGTTCGCGGTGGCGACCGGGACGAACGGGCCCCACTCCGTGCCGACTTCCAGGCCCAGTATGTCCGCGAGGAACTCGGCGGATTCCTGGTTGTCCCGGGCGTGAATGATGGTGTGATTCAACTCGACTGACACTGTGGAATGCCTCCAACGGGCATCTCACGGGCACCTCCACGCCTCACCCGGCCGGTGACCGACGCGCGATGCCGTACTCAAGATCCTAGATGCGTCCGTACGGGCCGTCGAGGGCCCGGTGCGATCGCCGTGAGGTCTACGGTGGGTGAGGAGGGGCAGGCGATGCACTCTGCGCATCGGGACGGAGGCTCACGGTGACCTCGACATCCCATGATCCCGGCAGCCGGGACCGCGACACGGGCCGCGACGAGACGCCCGAGGAGCGGGCGGACCGGCGGTGGGGGGAGCTGCTCCAGGAACTGCGGGTCGCCCAGACGGGCGTCCAGATCCTGTTCGGCTTCCTGCTCGCCGTCGTCTTCCAGCCGCGCTTCGCCGAGCTCTCGGACACCGACCGCGCCATCTACGTGGTCACCGTGATGCTGGGCTCCGCCACCGCCGCCGCCCTGATCGGGCCCGTGTCGTACCACCGCCTGGTCACCGGACGGCGGCTCAAGCCCCAGACGGTCACCTGGGCGTCCCGGCTGACCGTGCTCGGACTGGTCCTGCTGCTGTGCACCATGTGCTCCACCCTGCTGCTCATCCTGCGGGTGGCCGTGCACAACTCCCTCGCCCTGTGGCTGGTCGTCGGCATGGCGCTGTGGTTCCTGGCCTGCTGGTTCGTGTTCCCGGCCCTGGCGCTGGCCCGCTCCTCGCGTGAAGCCGAGAAATGACCGGCGTACGGGGCGGCCGGATCATGGATCAGCCCTCATCGCCCGCCATGGGGTCCCGGACGTCCGTGACCGTGAAGAGCCCGCCGTCCGGGTCCAGCAGGGTCGCCTCGCTGCCCCGCCCCAGCGGACGCTGTTCGACCAGGCTGCCGCCGTTCTGCCGTGCCGCCTCGACCGTGGCCGCCACATCGGCGACGGGGAAGTGGACCTGCCAGTGCGGGCGGACCAGCGGATCGGGTGCCGCCTCCACCGCTCCGGAGCTGATCCGGGCGAGCCGGCGCCCGTTGCAGTCGATGATGACCTCGTCCTTCTCGTACGACACCTCGCAGCCCCCGGGGCGACCGCTCGCCCAGTCGAGCACCCCGCCGTAGAAGATCGCCGCGTCGAAGGCGTTCCTCGTGTGCAGCCGCAGCCAGGCGTGCGAGTAACCGTCCGGCGCCGGGGGCGAGGTCGCGGGCTCGGTCCGCTCCCAGATGCCGAACACCGCGCCGTCGAGATCGGCCGCCAGCGCCCCGCGCCCCTTGCCGAGCGCGAGCGGCCCCACCGCGACCGTGCCGCTGCGCTCACGGATGCGTGAGGCCGCCGCGTCTGCGTCGGGCACGGCGAAGTAGGGCGTCCAGGCAACGGCCACCTGGTAGGCGGTCGCCACCGCGCCGATGCCGGCGACCGGCACATCCCCGCGGCGTGCGACGGAGAACTCCTGCCCCAGCTTGCCCGGCCGGAAGGTCCAGCCCAGCACGGCGCCGTAGAACTCCTGCGCCGATCCCAGGTCGCGGGTCATGAGATTGACCCAGCAGGGCGCTGCGGATCCGGTCAGCGGTGCCGGCATCGACACCGCCCGGGGATGGCTTCCGGTCATGGTCCTACTGCCTTCATCGGTTCTGCGGCCTGCGCGTGCCGGTGGCCGTCGGAGCCTCACCAGCCTCACCGCGGGCGGCCACTCCCGCAACACGCGGCGCCGCCGTGCACTCCGTTGCGGCGCGGTGCGGCGACTGACCGCCCGGCCGCCGGGAGGTCAGTCACGCTGCTCGTCGGTGTCGCGATGGATGGGCTCGTTTCCGCGGTCACCGAGCTCGTAGGGGGACAGCCCCCGGCCGTTGGGCGGGAAGCTGTCGTCGACGTGGACATCGCGTTGCTCGATGTGGCTCCGGTGGTCCGGCCGCGGTGGCTGGTCCTCGGGCCGGGGTGGCGGCGGCTCCTGGGCCCGGCGCTTCTTGCCCAGCCAGAAGCCGCCGATCAGCACGGCCACGACCGCCACTCCGACGATGCCCATCACCGCGCCGACCGCGCCGCGCCCGTCGGCGAGGGTGAGGGCCAGTGAACTGAGGTCTCCGTTCGATACGTCCATGCCTCCCGGATACCCCGAGGGGCAGGCATCACTCGGTAAAAACTATGAATTCATGTTTTAAGTGGATATCAACCTAAAAGTGTTTCGGTGACGCGGGGCACTCGGCGGGCCGGGCCCGGCGCCTCGGCCCGTCCGCCTGTCGGTGGCCTCGTGTCGCCGTCGCCCGGCAGCGGGGCGAGCCTGGAGAGGATCCTCGAATTCGCTGGAGGGAAGCGTGGGAGTGCCGAATCCGCTCAGCCGGTGGCCGGTTTACCGGCAGTTGGCCGGCGGTGATCCGCTGGGCAGAGGGCGTGCCGCGATGTCGCCCGCGACAGCCGGTCTCAGGCCCCGTACCGCCACGTCCGACCGGGTCGTGCAGTCCGTCTGCCCGTACTGCGCGGTGGGCTGCGGTCAGCAGGTGTACGTCAAGGGCGACCGGGTCGTACAGATCGAGGGTGCCCCCGATTCGCCGATCAGGTCCAACTTCGCCGAGGCCCACCCGGTCGGCTTCCAATGGGTGATGGAGGCCAAGGAGCGCGGCGCCCGCATCATCCACGTGGACCCGCGCTTCACCCGTACGAGCCGCCCCGCCAGATTCACCCACATGCTGCGCGTCCTCAAACCGACCTCGACGATGAGCGTCGGCTCCTGGCTGCTGTCCGGATACGGACCGGCCGCGGGCGTCGCCGCGCTCTGCGCCACCACCGGCCGGCTGCCGCGGACCGGCGCGGCGGCCACCGGTGCCGCCGCCCTCCTCGGTCCGGCCGTGGCGACGTACACCGCCGTCCTCGCGGCCGACACCGCCGTAACGGCCTGGCACGGAGCACACCGCGAACTTCCTTACGTCTTCGGCGCGTCGGCGGCCGCCGCGGGAATGGCGCTGGTCACGGCCCCCGTACGGGACAACGCGCCGGCCCGGTACGCCGCGGTGCTCGCCGCGGCGGGCGAGAGCCTCGCGAGCCGGGCCGCGGAACGCCGGCTCGGCATGGTGGCCGAGACCTGGGGCCGGGGGAGGGCCGGTGCGCTGCTGTGCTCCGCCCGCGTCCTGACCGCCGCCGGTGCCGTGGGCGCGGCGCTCCTCGGCGGCCGCGGCCGCCCCGCCGCCGTCGCGGCCGGGCTCGCGCTGCTTGCGGGTTCGGCCTGCACACGCTTCGGGATCTTCGCCGCGGGCATCACCTCCGCCGAGGACCCCGTCTACACCGTCGGCCCCCAGCGCGGGGCCGCACCACACAACGCCGAGCGGAAGGAACCGCGATGAACAGCATCAAGGAGAGGAAACCGGAGGAGAGCCTGCACGGACAGGAGGTCTCGGTCGTCATCAGCGGGTGCGACACAGGCGACGCGCGGATGGTCTTCGATGCGCTGCGGGCCGCTTTCACCACCGACCGGGCCTCTGTCGACGTACCGAGGAAGCTCGCGGAGAGGCGCCCCACGGTATGGGTGGCGACCGTCGACGTCACCGAGGAGAGAGTGATCTCGGGACCGGTCGCACTCGGCGCACCCGTGAAGATCGATGTGCAGGGCGGCTACTGGGCGGTCGAACGGCTCCGGCGGAGCCTGGCGCACGCCTTCGACGTACGCGTCGTCGGGACGGTCTCCGGAGACCAGGAGGAAGAGGTACGGCTCCGCCTGGAAAGCCACCGGAGCCACCGGAGCAGCGGGGGCCGATAGGCCGGCCGGCCACCGCCCGGCGACGGAGCAATGAAGCAGGAAGGCAGGGCACGTCTGGTAGAAAACGGATAAAAGGTCACCTCTGAAAGGTGCGAGTGAGTGGACCCCTCTCGCGGGCGGGACGACGGTGCGCGACAGCCGGGAGCAACCGGCGACCGCTCCACGCTGACGCTGCACATCAACGGAACCGAGCAGACCCTGACGCTCGATCACCGCACCACGGTCCTGGACGCCCTGCGCGAACACCTCGACCTCACCGGCGCGAAGAAGGGCTGCGACCACGGACAGTGCGGGGCGTGCACCGTCATCGTCGACGGGCGGCGCGCCAACAGCTGCCTGCTGCTCGCCGTCGCCCACGACGGCGCCCGCATCACCACCGTCGAGGGCCTCGCCGACGGAGACCGGCTCCACCCCGTCCAGGAAGCCTTCCTGGACCGCGATGCGCTGCAGTGCGGCTACTGCACACCCGGCCAGATCTGCTCGGCCGTCGGCATGCTCGGCGAGGCGGCGGACGGCTTCCCGTCCCATGTCACCGCGCGTACCGCGCCCGTATCCACCCCGGTGCCGCTCGACGCCCCCGAGATCCGCGAGCGGATGAGCGGCAACCTGTGCCGCTGCGGCGCCTACCCCCGTATCGTCGAGGCGATCGAGGACGTGGCGCCATGAAACCCTTCTCCTACCTCCGCGCCCGGTCCACCGAGGAAGCGGTCCGGGAAAGCAGCGCCCGCCCCGCCGCCGGATTCCTCGGCGGCGGCACCAACCTCGTCGACCTGATGAAGCTCGGTGTGGAAACCCCCGATCTGCTCATCGACATCAGCCGACTGCCCCTGGACCGGGTGGCCGACACCGACGACGGCGGCCTGCGCATCGGCGCGACCGTACGCAACAGCGACCTGGCCGCCCACCCCGCGGTACGCACCCGCTACCCCGTCCTGTCCCAGGCCCTGCTGTCCGGCGCCTCCGGGCAGCTCCGCAACACCGCCACGACCGGCGGCAACCTGCTGCAGCGCACCCGCTGCCCGTACTTCCAGGACACGTCCAAACCGTGCAACAAACGGGAACACGGCACCGGCTGCCCCGCCCGCGAAGGCGCCCACCGTGACCTCGCCGTGCTCGGCCACTCCGAGCACTGCGTCGCCACTCACCCGTCCGATATGGCCGTCGCCCTGTCCGCCCTCGACGCCACCGTCCACCTGCACGGGGCGGACGGCGAACGGACCGTGCCCGCCGCCGAATTCCACCGTCTGCCGGGTGACACCCCCCACCTGGACACCGAGATCAGGGCGGGCGAACTCATCACCGAGGTGGTCCTTCCGCCGCGCCCCGACGGTGCCGGATCCCTCTACCGCAAGGCCCGCGACCGGGCCTCGTTCGCCTTCGCCCTCGCATCCGTCGCCGCGGTACTGAGCGTCCGCGACGGCCGGATCGAGCATGCTGCGCTGGCCTTCGGAGGGCTCGCCCACCGGCCCTGGCGCGCACACGCCGCGGAAGACGTGCTCCGGGGCGCACCGGCCACCGACGAGACCTTCGCCCGCGCCGTGGACGCCGAACTCACCGCGGCCCGGCCCCTGCGCGACAACGCGTTCAAAGTGGGCCTCGCCCGCAGCCTGGCCGTCGACGCACTGGCCGAACTCGCCGCCGACAGCTGAGCAACCGCAGATACGCCGACCCGCAGACGTGAGGACCCCGTCATGAGCCAGGCCCCTCCACCCCTGGGCACCCCCGTCGTCCGCCGCGAGGGCCGGGACAAGGTCACGGGCACCGCCCGCTACGCCGCCGAGCACACCCCGCCGGGCTGTCTGTACGGCCGGCCCGTCCCCGCCACCATCGCCCGCGGCCGCGTCAGTGCCATCCACACCGACGAGGCGCTGGCCCTGCCGGGCGTGCGTGCCGTCCTCACCCACGAGAACGCCCCGAGGCTGAAGCGGCCCGACGACCCGATCCTCGCCGTCCTCCAGGACGACCGGGTCCCGCACCGGGGCTGGCACATCGCGCTCGTGGTGGCCGACACGCTCGACCAGGCCCGCGCCGGGGCCGAGGCGCTGCGGATCTCCTACGAGCCCACCGGGCACGACGTCCTGCTGACCGAGGACCACCCCGGCCTGTACACCCCGAAGACCGTCAACGGCGACTACCCCACCGTCCGCGAACGCGGCGACGCCGACCGGGCCTTCGCCGCCGCACCCGTCCAGGTCGACGTCACCTACACCCTCGGTGCCCTGCACAACCACCCCATGGAGCCGCACGCCTCCACCGCGCAGTGGACGGACGACGGCAGGCTGACCATCCACGACGCCAGCCAGGGCTCCACCAAGGTCCGCGACAGCCTCGCCACCGCGTTCGGACTCCGCCCGCAGCAGGTCACCGTGGTCTCCGAACACGTCGGCGGCGGCTTCGGCTCCAAGGGCACCCCGCGCCCGCAGGCCGTCCTGGCCGCCATGGCCGCACGCCACACCGGACACCCCGTCAAGATCGCCCTGCCCCGCCGCCAGATGGCCGCCGTGGTCGGCCACCGCGCACCCACCGTGCAGCACGTCCGGCTCGGCGCCGAACTCGACGGCACCCTCACCTCGGTCACCCACGAGGTCATCACCCAGACCTCCACCGTCAAGGAGTTCGTCGAGCAGGCAGCCGTACCGACCCGGGTCATGTACGGATCCGACCACAGCCGTACCGCCCATCGGGTGACCGCCCTGGACGTGCCGAGCCCCTCCTGGATGCGTGCACCGGGCGAGACCCCGGGCCTGTACGCGCTGGAGTCCGCCATGGACGAACTCGCCGCGGCCCTCGGCATGGACCCCGTCGAACTGCGGCTGCGCAACGACCCGGTGAACGAACCCGACTCCGGCCGCCCGTTCAGCAGCCGCGGCCTCGCGGTCTGCCTGGAGAAGGGCGCCGCACGCTTCGGCTGGTACGACCGCGATGCACGCCCCGCGGTCCGCGAAGAGGGACCGCTGCTGCTCGGCACGGGCGTCGCAGCCGCCACGTACCCCGTGTACATCATGGCCTCCAGCGCCTCGGCACACGCGGCACCCGACGGCTCGTACCTCATCCGGGTCAACGCCACCGACATCGGCACCGGCGCCCGCACCGTACTCGCGCAGATCGCCGCCTCCGTGCTGGAAACCCCGGTCGAGAACGTCCGGATCGACATCGGCAACAGCGAACTGCCCGACGCCCCGCTGGCCGGCGGCTCCTCGGGCACGGCCTCCTGGGGCTGGTCCGTGCACAAGGCGTCCACGGACCTCCTGCGGCAACTGCGCGAGCGAACCGGCCCCCTGCCCGCCGGGGGACTGACCGCCTTCGCGGACACCGAACAGGAGACGTCCGCGGAGTCCCCCTACGCCCGGCACGCGTTCGGAGCGCACTTCGCCGAGGTCGCCGTCGACTCCCGCACCGGAGAAGTGCGGGTGCGGCGGATGCTCGGCGTCTTCGCTGCCGGGCGCATCCTCAACCCCCGTACCGCGCGGTCCCAGTTCACCGGCGGAATGACCATGGGGATCGGCATGGCCCTGACCGAGTCCAGCACCATGGACCCCGCCTTCGGCGACTTCACCGAGAGTGACCTGGCCTCCTACCATGTGCCGGTCTGCGCCGACGTACCGGACATCGAGGTGGACTGGATCGACGAGGTCGACCCGCATCTCAACCCGATGGGCAGCAAGGGCATCGGCGAGATCGGCATCGTCGGCGCCGCGGCGGCCGTCGGTAACGCGGTGCGGCACGCCACCGGTGTCCGGTTGCGCAGCCTCCCGATCACCCCGGACACATTGCTGCCGTATCTGCTGTGACCTGGGCGGGATCCTCTCCGTACGGCCGGTCCGCCGACTCCTGTGTTGCGCAACCGGCTCTGCCGAGTCACCCTGTGGAGTGACCCAGAAGTGGCATCTGCTCACTCTTCGTATTCGGGGGGTCGTTGGTTCAATGAGGCGAAGTCAGTGGGCCTCGATGTGAGGAGCCTCGACGATGACCGTTCAACTCGACCGGCACTACTCGGTCGAACTCCAGGTTTCGGCAGAGCGTGTGTGCCAGCTGCGGCGAATAATCGCAGCGCACCTACGCCACTGGAGTCTCGAACTCCACATCCGGCCGGTGTGCCGGGGTGTGGAGGAGCTGCTGACCAATGTCCACCGGCATGTCGGTGACAACAACAACTGTGTCGTCGAACTCCGCTGGTCGGGGCGGCATCTCACGGTCTCCGTCGCCGACAACGGCGCCGAGATGCCGCGGCTGCTCAGCACCGGCGGCGGCGGTCTCAGCCGCGTCATGGCGCTGAGCGACAGCTGGGGTACCTGCCGTACCGCCGAGGGCAAGGTCGTCTGGTTCACCCGGTACGCGAAGGAGCCGCGCACCGTCGAGCTGGTGCCGTCGGCGCCGCTGCCCGGCGTGCTGGAGTTCCGCCGCCCGCCGGCCGCCGTCCCGGAGGCCGTTCCCGAATCCACGGCTGCGTGCGACACCGCCCCCGCTCTCGTCTGAGGCGGGCCACCCGCCCTCGTACCCGCTGAGCGCCTCACCCTCCCGGCGCGGACGGCGTGCACACCGCACGCACGGTCCGCGCCGGTCGGGTATCCGCCCGGCAGGGCCCGCGTTGCGGCACGGCGCACGGCGCGGCACGGTCGAAGTACCGAGGCAAGGAGAGCAGAGCCATGCCCATCGCGACGGTCAACCCCGCGAACGGCGAGACCCTCAGAACGTTCGACGCGCTCGCGGAGGCCGAGATCGAGCAGAAGCTCGACGCCGCCGTGACCGCGTTCCGGCAGTACCGCACCACCGGATTCGGCGAACGGGCCCACCTGCTGAACGCCGCCGCGGGCCACCTCGAAGAGGACCAGCAGGACATCGCGCGCACCATGACCACCGAAATGGGCAAACCCGTCAAGGCGGCCCGCGCGGAGGCCGCCAAATGCGTGAAGGCGATGCGCTGGTACGCGGCCCACGCCGAGGAACTCCTCGCGGACGAGCACCCGTCGGCGGCCGATGTGCGGGACTCCGGCGCGTCCCGGGCCTATGTCCACTATCGCCCGCTGGGCGCCGTCCTCGCCGTGATGCCATGGAACTTCCCGCTCTGGCAGGTCGTCCGGTTCGCCGCCCCCGCGCTGATGGCCGGGAATGTCGGCCTGCTCAAGCACGCGTCCAACGTCCCGCAGACGGCGATGTACCTGGAGGGTCTGTTCCGCCGGGCCGGATACCCGGCGGGATGCTTCCAGACCCTGCTGGTGGGATCCGGAGCGGTCGAGTCGATCCTGCGCGACCGCCGGGTCGCCGCCGCCACCCTCACCGGCAGCGAACCGGCCGGGCGCTCGGTCGCGTCGGTCGCCGGCGACGAGGTGAAGCACACCGTCATGGAACTGGGCGGCAGCGACCCGTACCTCGTCCTGCCGTCCGCGGACGTCGCCAGGGCCGCTCGTACGGCCGTGACCGCCCGGGTGCAGAACAACGGTCAGTCCTGCATCGCCGCCAAACGGTTCCTCGTGCATACGGAGGTGTACGACGAGTTCGCCGAGCGGTTCACCGTGGGCATGCGCGATCTGACCGTCGGCGACCCGCTCCAGGAAGCCACCGATGTCGGCCCCCTCTCCAGCGAACAGGGCCGCACCGACCTGGAGGAGCTGGTGGACGACGCGGTACGGCAGGGTGCGCGCGTGCTGTGCGGCGGCGGCCGGCCCGACGGCCTGGGCCCGGAGCTGGAGCGCGGCTGGTTCTACGCCCCCACCGTCCTCACCGGGATCACGCCCGCCATGCGCATCCACCGCGAGGAGACCTTCGGCCCCGTCGCCACGCTCTACCGGGTCGACGGACTCGACGAAGCCGTGGAACTCGCCAACGACAGCCCCTTCGGCCTCAGCTCCAACGTCTGGACCCGCGACGCGGAGGAGGCCCGCCGCTGTGTGCGCGATCTGGAGGCGGGCGGTGTCTTCTTCAACGGCATGACGGCGTCCCACCCCGCGCTGCCCTTCGGTGGGGTGAAGCGCTCCGGCTACGGACGCGAACTCGCCGGCCACGGCATCCGCGAGTTCTGCAACGCGACCACGGTGTGGTACGGCCCCTAGTCGGGGCCGCAGCCCACACCGTCCTGCCGGGCCGCCGACCGGGCCCGGAGCGGGCTGACACCGCTCCGGGCCCGGTCGGCGGGCTCAGCGGCCGAGCGCTCGTTCCAGCTCGGCCTTCGTCATGTGCGACCGCCCGTGGACGTTCTTCTTCTTCGCCTCTTCGTAGAGCTGCTCGCGCGTCGGACCCCCGGCTCCGCTGTGGGAGCGCAGACCGCCGCGCCGGGAGGACGACATGTCCTCGATGGACGTGCGGCTCGCGGTCCTCGACTCACCGGCGCGGGCGCGCTCCTTGTTGACCGTACGGGCCGCGATCTCCTCGGCCCGGTCCTCGCTGACCCCGCGCTCCTGAGCGCTCTCCTTGATGTGTTCGTACTGCCGTTCCCGTTTGGCGTTGGATCCACGTGGCATGGTGCGATCACTCCTCTCCCTGGGACCTGCCCCGGGGCTCGGCCCGGGGCAGGATCGGGGTTCTCTCCAGTGTCTCAGCGGCCCCGGAGCCCCGCACGCCTGTCTCGTACCCGGTGCGGCGAACGGCGGGCTGCCCGGCCCGCTCAGTAGCGCAGGGCCGCCGCGATGCGGCCGTGTTCCGTGAGCGCGTCGTCCGCGAGGAAGACCACGTCGGCGCCGCTGTCCAGGGCCGCCTCGACGAGCTCGTCGACGATGTCCTCACGGACCGAGCTGTCCGTGAGGTCCGCGGCTTCGCCGCTCACCGGTTCGAGGTGCTCGTCCGCCACCCGCACCGTCTGCTGGAAGTGCTCCTCCACCGCGACCAGTCCGGCGCGTCCCTCCCGTACCGCGGCCCACACCTCGTCGAGGCCACCGGCGAAGGCACGGCGGCCACGCGCCTCGTCCAGCCTGCCGTCGATCTCCGCGGCGAACCGCTGCCGCCGCTCGTCGAGCGCGGGCCGGAGCTCCTTCAGCAGGTCGCCCGGCGTCATGTCGGCCGGCACACCCTTGGCGACCCGGCCCACGGCCGACTTGGGGCTCTCCCCGACCTCGTCCAGAAGGGCGAGCGCGGGCGCGAGGCCGACCAGGTACAGCGGGCGCGGGTCCTCGGCCAGTACCGTGCGCAGCTTCTCGTCCACCGTGCGAAGGAAGTTGCGCGTCTCCTCGTCGGTGAAGGTGCTCGGGGTGTCGCCGATCCGCTCCTCGCGCTGCGGGTTGGGCGCCTCCCGCGGAGCCGTCAGCGGGAACCCGCCGGTCCGCTCCTCGTTCAGGCCGTCCTGCGTGCCGCTCCACAGGACGGCGTGCTCGGCCGACACGGTGAGCGCCCAGAACGGCTGGGCCTGAGCCTTCGCGGCGACCAGATTGCGGGTCAGATACGTGTCGCTGAGCACCACCCGATCGGGCGCGGTACGGGGAATCTGCCAGATCTGGTGCTCGTCGGCGGTGACGAGGACGACCAGGGCGTCCAGGGTCCGGCGCGGGTCCAGCTCGGTGACCGCCCGGTCGAGCTGCTCCTTGACGGCGTTCCCGGCCTCGCGGGTGACGGCGGGGTCCGCTTCCAGCCGGCTGACGGCCTTGGCCACCAGGTTGCGCAGCCGTACGGCGTCCTGGGCGTTGTCCGGAGCGCGGCGGTGCGTCGGCATGGTCAGGGACAGGGCCGGATAGGGCCTGGCCGCCCGCAGTTCCTTCAACAGGCCGGTGGTCAGGGCGTCCGTGTCCATCGTTCTCTCCCAGGGGCTGGTATCCGCTCCCGAGTGAAGCGGGTGAATTCAACGAGTTAATTCATACCGTTTGAACCTAATATGGGCGAGTTGTTGGTTATTGGTCCGAGGCGGCCCTGTGGCTCCTCGGCTCTCCCCCTGTCCCTTACGCCCTTCCGGCGAACTTCCGAACAGACGGAGTGTCCGTGAACCCGACCAGCCCCTTGCGCCACGCCTTCGGCGGCCGCGCAGTCCGTATTCCGGCCCTCGCCGTGCTGGCCGCGTTGATCGTCGCCGGTACCGCCGCCTGCGGCGGGTCCGGGACCACCTCGCCGGGCACGGCCAGGAGCACCCGTACGGTGTCCCCGGAACCGGCCCTGACCCGGTCCGCGAGCTCGACCCCGCGTACCCAGCAGGAGTTCGCCGCCTCGGTCGCCGCCGCCGCCGAGCGCGACCGGCAGAAGGCCGCCAAGCAGCTCGAAGGCGTCCGGGGTCAGGGCAACGCGGTCAAGGACGTCTCGGTGACGGGGCTGCCGGTCGAGAAGTCCGAGCAGTTCCGCAGCGCCCTCGTCCGGGTCACCAACCGCACGGACAAGGTGGCCTTCTACGCCGTGAAGGTGGAGTTCGCCGACTCCTCCGGCAAGGTGCTCGACTCCGTGGTGCTCGGCTTCGCGGACGTCCCGCCCGGCCGGACCGTCGGTCAGCACGCCAACAGCCGCAAGGCGGCCGGAGTCAAGACGTTCCCCCGGATCGTCCAGGCCGAGCGCGGCTGACGGCCGGGTCCGCGACCGCGGGAGACCGGTCCGTGGTGCCGGATCCGTGGCAGGCGGCCGACATCGGCACGGTGGTCCGTGCGATGCTGCGCGGCGGACGCGGCCGGCTCGCGGCAGGCGGCGTGCGCACCGCCGTGGACCCGGCGGACCGCCTCGTCCTGCTCCCCGGCCACGGGGAGCAGGACGAACGCGCGGCCCTTCGGCCGTTCGCCTCCCGTGAGGAGGCCGACCTGGTGCGCGAGCGGCCCGGCCGGCTGAAACGGCGGGGAGGAGCCTGCTCGCGGCCGGGCCCGTCTACCAGATCGACTCGACCCATTCCGGGTGATCGATGAACGGGTTCCGGTTGTGCTGGTACTTGTCGAATATGACGTCGTTGCGCCGCTTCTCGAAGCTGTCCGGCGGGTCCTCCTGGCTCCACGCCTTCAGCACCGAGAGGCGGCCGATGTACGGTGCGGAGCCGTTGGACACCCTGTCGTTGGGTTCGAGGTCGGGGAAGGCGTCGTCGCCCTCGTAGCGCACCGCCATGTACAGGATCATGCGGGCCACATCGCCCTTGACCGCGTCGCGCGGTTCGAAGGAATCGCTGTCGGTGTAGTTGCCCGGTGCGCCGCTGACCGCGCTGCCGCCGTTGTCGAAGTCCTTGTTGCCGCGGATGGAATTGACGGTGACATCCGCCGGGCGCAGGTGGTGGATGTCGGTGCCGGGGCCGGTGGCGGTACCGAAGTCGCCGTGGGACTTGGCCCAGACGTGTTCGCGGTTCCACTGGCCGACCGAGCCGCCGTTGTCGCTCTTGGGCTCGGAGCGCCCGGTGTAGAGGAGGATCACGTTCGAGGAGTTGGCGGGGTCCTGGTCCGTGTCCTTGAGGGCGTCCCAGACCTGGCTGTAGGAGATCTTGGTCTGGCTGCTGATGATCGTGTGCAGTGCGCTCTTGAGCGCGGTTCCGGACTTGCCGAGCGCGCCCTCGTAGTACGTGTCGTCGAGGGTCCGGAGCGGTGTCGCGGCGACCGGCGCGGCCCCGGGTGCGGCGGCCCGGGGTGTGGCGGCCGGTGCGGCGGCCGCGGTGCCGGCGAGTACCGCGAACGCGGCCAGGGTCGCCAGTAAGGGGCGCCGGTAGTGCAGGTGACGACGGGACATGTGGGGTGTCCTCTCCGAAAATGTGGGCACCACGAAGCCGTCGCAGGGTGGGGGCGGCGCCGCGGTGGTCGTGTGGTAGGTGGTCAGCGGGAGCCTTCCACACGCACCGTGCCTACGGTGTGAACGCTGTGTACCTATCATGTGCAGGTCAAGTGAGGGCTGGTCCGTGGCGCCGGGAGCGGATCGCCCAGGCATCGGATGCGGCGGGCCGGGCGCGGGGCGAGAATGACCGAAAGGACGAGGAGGCGGCATGAGTGACGAGCCCGAATCCGTATCCGCAGCCCCAGGAGTCACTCCCACGCTGCGGGGAGTGACTCCCGACAGCCTCTTGCACACCGGCGGGAGCGACCATCCGTCGGCAGAGGACCTGGTACTCGCCTCCGGGCGGGACCTGACCCCGAAGAATCTTCAGTGGGCGGAGCGCAGGCTCGCCCAGGAGGGCCGGTCCGCGATCGACAAGGCACTGCCGTAGTCCGTGGCCGGGCGGTCCGGGCGGCGCGGGGAGTGTGTGGGTACTCCCCGCGGCTCGGCTAGCCTGGGTGCACAATGAACCGTTTGACGACGTCAGGGGCCGGGTACGACCTGGCCCGCTTCCCCGAGGACCCGCGCGACCCGTTCCGCGCCTGGGACGCTGCCGATGAGTATCTGCTGCGGTGGCTGGAGGGGACCGACGGGTCGGAACCGGTCGGCCTGTCGGGCGCCGTGGTCGTGGTGGGCGACCGCTGGGGCGCCCTGAGCACCGTGCTGGCCGCGCACCGCCCCGTGCAGATCACCGACTCCTACCTGGCGCAGCGCGCCACCCGGACGAACCTGGAACGCAACGGCGCGGCCGCGGACGCCGTACGCCTCCTGTCGGCCAGGGACACCCCGCCGGACCGGATCGACGTCCTGCTGGTGCGCGTCCCCAAGAGCCTCGCGCTCCTGGAGGACCAGCTCCACCGGCTCGCGCCGGCCGTCCACGCGGGCACCGTCGTCATCGGCAGCGGCATGGTCAAGGAGATCCACACCTCCACCCTCAAGCTCTTCGAGCGGATCATCGGCCCGACCCGCACCTCCCTCGCGGTCAAGAAGGCCCGGCTCATCTTCTGCACCCCGGACCCGGCCCTGCCCCGTACACCCAGTCCCTGGCCGTACCGCTACGACCTGCCCGAGGACGTCGGTCCGGTCTCCGGCCTGACCGTCACCAACCACGCCGGGATCTTCTGCGCCGAGCGCCTCGATGTCGGCACCCGCTTCTTCCTCGGCCATCTCCCCTCGCGCACCGGCCCCGACCGGATCGTCGACCTCGGCTGCGGAAACGGCGTCGTCGGACTGTCCGCCGCGCTCGCCAACCCCGAAGCGGCGGTCACCTTCATCGACGAGTCGTACCAGGCGGTCGCCTCCGCCGAGGAGACCTTCCGGGCCAACACCGGCCCGGACGCCACAGCCGAGTTCGTGGTCGGCGACGGGCTGACACAGCTGCCGCCCGCCAGTGTGGATCTGGTCCTCAACAACCCGCCGTTCCACTCCCACCAGGCCACCACCGACGCGACGGCCCGCACCATGTTCCACACGGCGCGTGCCGCACTGCGGCCGGGCGGTGAGCTGTGGGTCGTCGGCAACCGGCACCTCGGCTACCACACCCAGCTGCGCCGGACCTTCGGCAACTGCACCACGGTCGCGGGCAACCCGAAGTTCGTCGTCCTGCGCGCCGTCAAGCGCTGACGCCCGCCGGAGGCGCCCCGGCCCTTCCGGATTCTTGCAACACGTTCTACTGTGTGCGCCGCCGCACACGGGCGACGCGACCGCGAGACTCCTGGAGGGGCCGTGCACCTCGAATACACGCCTGAACAGCAGCAGTTGCGCGCCGAACTGCGTACGTACTTCGCCGGGCTGGTCCCCGACAACGCCTACGCGCGCCACGCCGACCCCGCCGTACAGAAACGCTTCTACCGGGAGACGATCCGGCGCCTGGGCATCGACGGCTGGCTCGGCGTCGGCTGGCCGACGGAGTACGGCGGCCGCGGACTGTCCCCGATGGAACAGTTCATCTTCTTCGACGAGGCCGCCCAGGCGGGTGTACCGCTGCCGCTGATGGCCCTCAACACCGTCGGTCCGACGATCATGCAGTTCGGCACCGAGGAACAGAAGGCCTACTTCCTGCCGAAGGTCCTCGCCGGCGAGATCGACTTCGCGATCGGCTACAGCGAACCCGACGCGGGCACGGACCTCGCCGCGCTCAAGACCCGTGCCGTACGCGACGGTGACGACTACGTCGTGAACGGGCAGAAGATCTGGACCACCAACGGCGACACCGCGGACTGGGTCTGGCTCGCCGTCCGCACCGATCCGGAGGCGCCCCCGCACAAGGGCATCACCATGCTGCTCGTCCCGACGAGCGACCCCGGCTACTCCTGCACCCTGATCAACACCCTCGCCTCGCACGACACCACCGCCAGCTACTACGAGAACATCCGCGTCCCCGTCTCGCGCCGCGTCGGCGACGAGAACAAGGGCTGGCGGCTGATCACCAATCAGCTCAACCACGAACGCGTCACCCTCGCCGCCCACGGCACCATGGCCGTCCGCGCCCTGCACAACGTCCAGCGCTGGGCGGCGGACACCGCGCTCGCCGACGGCCGCCGCGTCATCGACCTCGGCTGGGTCCGCACCCTTCTCGCCCGCACCCACACCAGGCTCGACGCCATGAAGCTCCTCAACTGGCAGATGGTGTCCGCGGTCCAGAACGGAACCCTCACCCCGCAGGACGCGTCCGCCGTCAAGGTCTACGGCTCCGAGGCCCGCCGCGACGCCTACGCCTGGCTGATGGAGGTCGTCGGCTCGGCCGGACCGCTCAAGGAAGGATCGGCGGGCGTCGTACTGCACGGCGAACTCGAACGCGGATACCGGTCCGCCGTCATCTTCACCTTCGGCGGCGGCAACAATGAGATCCAACGGGAAATCATCTCGTGGATCGGCCTGGGGATGCCGCGCGTACGGCGGTGAACGCATGTGACCACAGACGATAGTTGTCACATACGGCAGATAGTTGGCACCCAAACTCTGTTGGGGCGAGTGGGCGAGTGGGCGAGTGGGCGAGTGGGCGAGTGTGCCGAGCCACGATAGTTGGCACCTGGCCACGCTGGTTGGCATCGCCCTCGCTCATCTATGCCAAGATTCGAGGGTGGATATGACCGACGTCACGCGTGCGATCGCGGCTGCGACTTCGGTCGCCGCATCGCTCGACCTGCCAGCCAACGATGCAATCGTTCTCCACAACTCGAACAAGCTGGCACTGCGGCTGACGCCATGCGACGTCTTTGCCCGGGTCGCCCCTGTGGGACAAGAGGTTGCACAGTTCGAAGTCGATCTCGCTCAGCGGCTCACCGAGGTCGGATGCCCGGTGTGTCCCTTGGAGCCTCGGGCGGACCCGCGTGTGTACACGCGCGATGGCTTCGCAGTGACGCTGTGGACCTACTACGAGCCCGTGACACCTCACACCTCACCAGTCGACTACGCCAAGGCGCTGGAGCAGCTGCACGCCGGCATGCGCAAGGTCGATGTGCCGAGCCCGAGGTTCACGGACCGGATCACGGAGGCGGAAGAAGTTGTCGCCGACCCGGATCGCTCGCCGGAGCTCACCGACGCGGACCGCGTGTTCCTCAGCGGCAGGCTAGCAAGCCTGCGACGAGCGATCGACGACCGCGGCGCCGTGGAGCAGCTGCTCCACGGCGAGCCGCATCCAGGCAATGTGCTCAGCACGAAGAACGGCCCGTTGTTCATCGACCTTGAGACGTGCTGCCGTGGACCCGTCGAGTTCGATCTCGCCCATGTTCCCGAGGCGGTCTGCGAGCACTACCCAAGCGTTGACCAAGGGCTGCTGGACGAGTGTCGGCAGCTCGTTATCGCGATGGTCGCCGCGTGGCGTTGGGAGCTTGGCGACCAGTTTCCGAATGGGAGGCGATTCGGAGAGGAATTCCTGCGCTTGCTGCGCGAGGGTCCTCCTTGGCCGACACTCGACACAGTGACCAGGCGACTGGATGGTCTGTAGAAATCGCCGAAGGTCACGTGAAAGCGGCAAGGAACCAAGCGACGAGACTGTCGCCGTTGCAACCCCATGCGCGCCGGCCTCGCTGCCGCGCTGAACCATGGCGCCGGTGCCAACAAACGTGGCAATTCATTACAGATGTCAAGAATCTTGGCCAGACGGTGCCAACTAGCGTGGCCAGGCTGTTGGGAGCCCCAGGTCGCACAGCCCGATTAGTGCCAACTATCGTGGCCCGGCACAGCGAGTGGGCGAGTGGGCGGTGTCGGCCGTCGCAGCCGCTGAGGCTTACTGCTTACTCTGGAAACTATGCCCACGGGGCTTGACCCGGAGGACACGGGCTACGCGGCGTTGGACCGAAGCCGCATAAGACGTGTTCAGGATTCTGGGTCGAGGCCCCCCGCCAGGGGAGCCATGCCGTGAGTGTGACCACGAAGCCCACGAGCCAAGTGGCTTTCCTCGAAGCACACTTCGAAGCCTCGATCTGTCAGTTGCACGCGGAGGCGTCGGCGGCACGGCGGCCCCGGCCGTGGTACGCGCCCTGGAGCTGCGCTCCTTCCTGGCCCTGGCCGAGGAGCAGGTCGCCCGTGTGTGCGACCGCGTCCACTCCGCCACTTCCGCTGACATGGATGGGCTCTTCTCCAGGGACCTGCGGATGGACGTCCAGTGGATGGAGGCGGTGCTCGGCGTCCTCCACGAATACGCCTACGCCCAGCGCCTCCACTGCCCGCTCGGCCTGCATCTCCTGCATGAGCGCGAACGCCGTATTGACGATGATCACCGCCATGATCGCCACAGCCACCACAGCCACCACAGCCACCACAGCCACCACAGCAATCCCGGCCACCCACGCCAGGCCGGCCTCGCCCACAGCAGCAGCGCCAGCGGATGCGCGAGCTGTCGCGCCAGCTCCCTGGGCCACCCCTGTGTCGGTGACCGCCCGGCCGTCGCAGCGCGGTCCCGGGCCCGGCTTCCTCTCTGCGATTCTGCGTCACCGCTCCGGGCCTCGCCGCCCGGCCCGCATGGGCGTATGGCCTCCACCCGGGTCGCTTCCACCAGGTGCTTCTCGGCGCGCGGCCACTAACGTGGAGGTGTGGCCGGCCCCGGGATGTGCGGGGTGAGACGGAGGCACCGTGGACGACAACGGAACTGAACACTGCGGCGAGGAGCGCCGTCGGCTGAGCACGTTGCCGGAGGACCTCCAGGGGCGCCTCGACACCGTGAAGCGCGGTCCTGCCGAGGCGGCCCTCCTGTTGGACGCCGTCATGTCAGTGGGCAGAGGGCTCGACCTGCCCCAGGTGCTGCACCGCATCGTCGAGGCTGCGGCCATTGTGGTCGATGCCGAGTACGGAGCTCTGGGAGTCGTTGGCGAGGGAACCCGGCTCACGCAGTTCCTGCCGGTGGGCATCACGCGGAAGCAGCGCGAGGCCATCGGCCCACTGCCCGAAGGGCACGGCATCCTTGGCGAGCTGATCCGCCATCCCGAGCCGTTGCGGCTCGCGGAAATCTCCGAGCATCCGTCGTCCTACGGGTTTCCGTCGAACCATCCCCGGATGCACTCGTTCCTGGGCGTTCCCATCCGGGTCCGCGACAAGGTGTTCGGCAACCTGTATCTCACCGAGAAACGGGGCGGTCGCGAATTCGATGCCGAGGACGAGACCGTGCTCTCGACACTCGCGGTGGCAGCGGGAGTCGCCATCGAGAACGCCCGTCTGTATGCGCAGACGCGCGACCGCCAACGCTGGCAGGAAGCCAACAGCGAGATCGTCGCGGGCCTCCTGAGCGGAGAGGACGACACACACATCCTGCACATGATCGTCGATTACTCCTCGCGTATTCTCGGCGCGGATCTCGGCGTCCTGGCACTTCCCGCCGACGCTGAGGGAAAGTCCCTCCGTGTGGTACTGGCATCGGGCGTGGACGCCGAGATGCATCGCGGTCTGATCCTGCCACGTGAGGGATCGTTCGTCGGCGCGGCTCTCGACGCGGGCGAACCGATTACCAGCCTGGATGTCGCACACGACCCCAGGATCACCGAAGGCCCCCCGAGGTGGCCCGGGCTCGGCCCGGCTGTCGCGGTCCCGATGGTGACGGGGGAGCGGACCCGTGGGGTACTGCTGCTGGCCCGGGTACGGGAGGGTCCCGCCTTCACCGATGCGGAGACCGCGCCCCTGCTGGCGTTCGCCGGACAGGCAGCTCTGGCGATGGAGCTCACCGAACGGCGCGAGTCCGCCGAGCAGATCGCCCTGCTGGAGGAACGCGACCGCATCGCCAGGGATCTGCACGACCTGGCCATTCAGCGGCTGTTCGCCACCGGGATGACGCTGCAGAGCGTGGTGCGGCTCGTGGAACAGCCACAGGCGAGCGAGCAGCTGTTGCGCGCGGTGGACGATCTGGACGAGACCATCAAGATCATCCGGTCTACCATCTTCGGACTCCGCGCCCGTGACTCGGGCCGGGCCGGCCAGGGGCTGCGCGCCCGGACGGCGATCACGGTCGAGCAGGCCGCACGGACCCTGGGCTTCCAGCCGTCCCTGCGGATGGGCGGGCTGATCGATACGGATGTGCCGGGCGAGACCGCCGAGCAGGTGATCGCGGTCCTCGGCGAGGCGCTGAGCAACGTCGCCCGCCATGCACGGGCGACGGCGGTGGACATCTCGCTGGTGGTGGGAAAAGGAGAGGTGAACCTGGTCGTGTCCGACAACGGAGTGGGCATGCCCGAGCCCGGCGGTTCCCGAAGCGGGCTCGACAACCTCGCGCGGCGCGCCGCGAGACTCGGCGGCGAGATGAACGTGGGGGCGTCCGCGCAGGGCGGCACCCGGCTGAGCTGGCGGGTGCCGCTGCGGCTCTCCTGATGTCGCACGGTGTCTTGCGGGGTGCTTCGAGGGGCGCCGTACGGTTTCGAGGGGCCGTGCGGTCAGAGCTGATGGTGCCCGGCACCGGGCGGGGAGGATTCCGTGGCGTGCGCGGCGATCACGGCAGCCTGGATGCGGCGCTCGACGCCGAGCTTGGCCAGCAGCCGGGAGATGTGGTTCTTGACCGTTTTCTCCGACAGATAGAGGCGCTTGCCGATCTGGCTGTTGGTCAGTCCTTCACCGATCAGCGCGAGGACGTCCTTCTCCCGCGGGGACAGCCCCGACAGCGCGTCCTCCTCCTCGGGGCCGGTGCCGAATTCCTCCTCGCGCAGGCTGTTCATCAGCCGTGCCGTGGTCGACGGGTCGAGGGTCGAGCGCCCGGAAGCCAGTGTGCGGACGGCGGTGACGAGGTCCGCACCCTTGATCTCCTTGAGTACGTAGCCGGCCGCGCCGGCCATGATGGCGTCGAGCAGCGCTTCGTCGTCGTCGAACGAGGTGAGCATGAGACAGGCCAGTTCAGGCATCCGCGAGCGCAGCTCACGGCAGACCGTGATCCCGTCGCCGTCCGGCAGTCGCACGTCGAGAATCGCGACGTCGGGGCGGAGCGCCGGGCCGCGGGCCAGTGCGTGATCGGCTGTGCCGGCATCGCCGACGACCTGGATGTCGGGTTCCGCGTCGAGCAGATCCTGCACGCCGCGCCTGACGACCTCGTGGTCGTCCAGCAGGAACACGCGGATCGGTTTCTGCGCCGAGAACCCTGTCTCGTCGCTCATGGTGGCCCTCCTCGCCGTCGACGGGCTGCGCAGTCCCAGTCCCGCCCCGTTCATAGTGGGTTCGCGCAGGAGGAACTCACCAGGGCCGAACGGTCCCATGCCCCGGACCGTTCAGGCCTCAGAGGCGTCGGCCCCGGGGCCGCACAGCTGCAGCAGCCTTTTCCGTGTTCCGTACAGTCGCTCCGCCACTGTCTCGGCGACGTACTTGTAGACCGCCCGGCCCAGCACCGCATCGGCCTCGCACAGCGAGCGGACGGCCGCGGCATCGAATTCCACGGCCTGCCCCGCCTGGATCACGTGCGCACCCAGGTGCCACACGTGCGGGGAGAACAGCCAGGACCAGCCCAGCAGATCGTCCTGTCCCAGCGTCTCGATGACCGCCGCACGGCGCCCGGGCACGTGGAGGTCGACCTCGACCCGTCCGGAGCGGATGACCCAGAAGCGGTCGGCCCTTCTGCCTTCCTCGAAGAGCCGTGCGTCGAGGACCAGCGGCACTTCCTGGGCCGCCCCGTCCAACAAGCGGGCCCGGCTCTCGGGCGGGATCACGTCGAGCAGACTCCTGGCCGTTGACATGGAACCTCCGTTCCTGGCTGACGGTATGCACCCGACCGCCTGCTCCGAACGATATGCGTGCTTTCGGAGAGGCGCTCGGCGCTGCCGCGTGGTGCCATACGGAATACACGGCGGGCCGGTACGCCGCATGCCGTGGATCAGAACCTGCGACATCGTGCGCCTGGGCCCTGCGGTAGACCGTTCGCGGCGTCACGTCGAGGGATCTCGGGGTTCACCACCAGTCGGAGCAGCGTGGCTGTCGAGCACGCGAATACGGCGCCCGGTCATGCGGGTGGGCGTGATGGTCATCCATACCTTCCGTGGACCTCCCGCCCACGGAGTGGTGTAGGCGAGTTCGTCCAGCCTGCGCGAGGCTTCGGGATCGGTGACGGTTGCTGCCGTACCGGCGAGCAGCACGCTCCACCCTTGGCTCAGCGCTTCGTCGATGTGATCGACCTCGAAGGCCACCGGGTGGTCCGCTGCGGTGGCGGGCAGCGTGTCGGGAGCACAGCGATAGGAGATCCGGTCACCATCCACGACGTAGTTGACCGGCAGGATGGCTGGTCCGTCGTCCGTCGTCACACCGATCCGGCCCACTCCGTGGGTGGACAACAGCCGGCGGCACTCCTGGGGGCCGAGTTCGAGCAGTTGGGTGTGATAGCCGGCGCGGCCGATGCCCGGGGGCAGTTCTGTTGTGCTGCCGGTCAGCTCGGCCACCGTGGTCTCCAGCGCCTGGGCCAGCCGCAGCAGAAACCCGATGCCGGGTGTGGCCTGCTGCTCCTCGACGTACTGGACGTATCCGGGCGCCGATCCGGCCCGCTCGGCCACTTCCTCACGGCTGAGCCCGAGCTGCTCGCGGCGCATCAGCACCCGGCGGCCCAGGTCTCCCGGCGGGAATGCGTCCGGCTTGCTGTCCGATGAGTGGCTTTCTCCGTGCACCATGCTCCACACATCCTTCATGGGTCCGGGTCCGGGGCCGTCCGGCAGCCGGGCCGGTCACTGTTCTGCGTGCCCTTCTTCCACTCCATCGTGTGCCACGGGGACGCACGGCGCTTGGGCCGACCGGCCTGGTCCTGCGACCCGCTCAGCCCATGCCGCGGACCGCACGGGGTGTAGCAGGACGGTGGCACGCGCTCCTGCCCACAGGCTTTGCGATGCACTACGGGCAAGGGCCGGTGCAGAAGGGGAATGAGGCCGGATCACGACTGAAGAAGTGCCCCCTGGAGAAGGCCAAGGACATGGCGCGTTCAGCACCCGTGGGCTGCCGATCCGCGCCTCGGATCGCATCCAGGAGCATCCCGGTGATCCGGCCCCGGCCGTGCGATCCGACGACGACCAGGGCTGCCTCATGGCTCTCGCGCACCAGTGCGTTCACCGGGTTTTCGGGCTGCACGTCGGCGACCATGCTCACCTCCGCATGGAGGCGTTGCGCACGTTCCTGCGCGGACGCGACCAGATGCTCGGCGAGGACCTGCTCGGCCGGACGCTCGGTGTCGAAGGCGGGAGCATGCCTTCGTAGCGCTCCCACAGCGACGCGTGGATGACGCGCAGGGGAAGCCGTGAGCGTGCCGCTTCCGCCGCTGCCCAGTCCAGGGCACGGAGACTGCCCTCCGATCCGTCCACTCCGACAACTATCGGGAGCTGCATCGCTCCCACCGCCTTTTCTGTTCGGGTGGCTGCCTGTCTCGATGCATACGGCGCGAGTTTCTACGGTTCGATGGTCAGTACCCGGTCCAGGGGACGTCGCGGTGTACGTGGGCCGCTCGGCCCGTATCCCAGACGGATGATCATCTGCGGGTGTCCCGTGCCGTAGACCGGGTCACGCAGGATCCACCGCAGGTCCGCCCATTCGAGTGGCTGGGTCGCGAACGAGGTGGACACCTGGTGGAGCGTGGCGGTGAGCAGGACGCGTTCCAGGGCCTGACCGGCGTGCAGCCAGTCCGTGGGGCGGTCGCCCGGGGTGCTCAGCAGGGCCAGTTGGGGCCGGTTCTCGAACAGGACACGGGCTCGGCCGGGTATGACCCGGGTGCCCGCGAAGTCGCGGGTGGTGGCGTGTTCGGAGGCGTCGCGGGGGCCGAAGGCGTACTCGGGGATTCCGTCGACGGGCGCCTCGGTCTGCGTGTTCCGGGTCCAGTGCTCCTGCTCCGCCTCCCGTGCCGGGTCCCCGCGGTCGTATCCCTCGGCGTCCCGGATCAGTTCGAGCACGGTCTCCAGATGGACGGGGGTCAGGAACGCGAAGTCCGCGCCCTCGGTACGGGCCGCGTCGGCGAGGTCTGCGCGGACGTCTTCGGGGACCATCCGTTCGTCGAACGGGTAGCGGCTGGTGTGCCGGTCCCGGATCGCGGGGTGGAGAGCGGCGAGCGCTTCGTCCGCGGATTCCCGCGGAACGTGGGGGCGGACGCCGAGACGGACGGTGGCCAGTACGGCCGGGTCCGACGGTTCGGGTAGCAGCGTGGTGACCGCCTCCAGGCCGTGGTGGGCGGCGGACACCCGCAGATTCAGCAGGGCCGCGCCGCAGCCCACGTGCAGTGCGCGGGTGGCAGGGTCGGCCTCCGGCATGGCGCGCTCGAAGTCCGCCCGGAGCGTGAGGGTGCGGCCGGCGCGGGTGTAGCGGAACTGCCAGGGCTGGGCGTTGTGCATCGACGGGGCGGCGGTGGCATCGGCGACGAGGTCGGCCAGTGTGGTGTCGTCGAGCGCTCTGGTGAGCATCGTGGTCTCCCGGGGATTCGGGAATGGTCGATGGCTTCAGCATGAAGCGGATTGTCGCCCTGCACGTATGGGCCGTTCGTCCCTCGCTGGGATCCGGATGGCCCCTCGGCAGGGCCACATCCGTTCCCTGGCCAGGCGGATGCCGGACCATCGAGGTCTAGCTAGAAGATTGCTGAAATTCTCGGGTTCTGGCCCCGGCTCGGTGGAGTCGGGGCCAGTCTTGTAGGCATGCAGGGGGAATGGGCTGGGGAGATGG